>DXDU01000003.1 GCA_019115285.1 Candidatus Acutalibacter pullistercoris | reverse complement strand
GGCCCGCGCCCTGCGCGGGCCGCTGCCCCGTGGGACACGGGGGGGCGGGGGCCCGGCCGGCTGCCCCGCTTTAAGGCTGCTGCAGCAAAAGGCGGCGGATCTCCCCAAAGCTGCCCGCCCGGTAGGGGATGGAAAGCCCCTCGGGCACTTCCCCGCCCTGGGGGCAGTACCACACCGCGTCGATGCCCGCGTTTTGTGCCCCCAGCATGTCCGAGGTCAAAGAGTCCCCGATGAGCAAGGCCTCCTCTTTTGCGAACCCGGGGATGCGGGAGAACACGTAGTCAAAGTACCGCACGTCCGGTTTGGCAGCCCCCGCGTCCTCCGACACGAAGTAGGAGTTTACATAATTTAGCAGCCCGGACCGCTCCAGCCGGGTTTTTTGGGTGGCGGCGTTGCCATTGGTGACGATGTACAGCTCGTACTGTTCCGAGAGGTCCCGCACCAGCTCCAGCGCCCCGGGGAGCAGGGCCCCGCCCTGGCCCAGGTTCTTAAAATACGTCTCGTTGATCTGTTCCGGGTCGCCGGAGAGCCCCGTCTCGGCCAGGAAGTCCCGGAACCGCCCGGTAAACAGCTGGGACTTCTCGCACTCTCCCCGCTCCAGCTTTTTCCACCAGCGGTCGTTGCACCGCTCGTAGGTGTCCAGCAGCTCCGGGGCGTAGGGCCGCTGCCTGGCAAAGCAGGTTTCAAACGTGGCCTGAAAAGCGTGGAGCATGTCCTGGTCAAAGTCCAGCAGGGTGCCGTCGGCGTCCAGCAGCAAAAAACGGTAGTGTTTCATAGGAGCTCCTTTCCAAGGGGGGAAGTGACAAACAGCCACAGCAGCAGTGCCAGGTGCAGGAGGAGGAACAGGACGGGGAGCACCCGGAACTTCAGGTGGAGGGTTTTGTGGCGGAAGAGGTACATGGCGATCATGCCTCCCAGGCTGCCGCCCAGGAAGTCCAAAAGGAGCAGGGCCCGCTCGGGGACGCGCTGGCGGCGGCTTTTGGCAAGGGACTTGTCCCAGGCCATGGCGGCGAAGGAGAACAGGTTCAGGCAGAGGTAGTAGAGGGCCAGCAGGGGCCAGGCTTCTGTGGGCATGGGAGCCTCCTTTTCCGCATAGGATGTATGGACTTATGATACCGGAAAAGGCTGGGTCTGTCAAACGGGAGGGACGCTATGAGAAACAGGTGGCGGAGACGGGGGCTGGGCGGGGTCTGGCTGTGGATCGCCCTGGCGGTGGCGGTGTCGGCGGCGGCCCTGTTCAACCACGGCGGAGAGAAGGCATGGGAGGAACGACCAGAGGAGGGGGAGACTTCCGTGGAGGAGAGCGGGAGCGCCGCCGTGGAGGAGGGGGACCTGGTGGGCCTGTGGGTGCCCTACTTCTCCCTGTCTACGGAGGAGGGCACCCAGGCCGCCTTTGAGGAGAACTACAAGGCCATCGTCCGGCGGGCCAAGGAGCAGGGTGTCAACGCCATGTTCGTCCACGTGCGGCCCTTCTCCGACAGCCTGTATCCCTCAGAGTTCTACCCCTGGTCCCACGTGCTCACCGGGGAGCAGGGCAAGGACCCGGGGTTCGACCCCCTGGCCTTTCTGGTGGAGTACACCCACAGCCAGGGCATGGAGTTCCACGCCTGGTTAAACCCCCTGCGGGTGAAGACCGCCCAGACGCCGGGGGCCCTCTCCCCGGAGAGCCCCTATGAGAAGTGGAAGGGGGAGCGTCCCTACTACTTTATGGAGTGGGAGGGCGGGGTCTATCTGGACCCGGCGTACCCCGAGGTGCGAAGCCTTATCGCTCAGGGGGTGGGGGAGATCGTGGAGAACTACCAGGTGGACGGGGTGCACTTCGACGACTACTTCTACCCCAGCCAGGACCCTTCTATGGACGGGGAGGCCTACGAGCTTTACTGCCAGCAGGCGGAGGAGCCGGTGGACCTGCTCACCTGGAGGCAGGCCAACGTAAACGCCTTGGTGAGCCTGGTGTACCGGACGGTGAAGGACATCAGGGAGCAGGCGGTGTTTGGCATCTCCCCCCAGGGGAACATAGAGAACGACCTAGCTATGGGGGCGGACGTGACCGCCTGGGCGGCGGTGCCCGGGTACGTGGACTACCTGTGCCCCCAGCTCTATTACAGCTTTGAGAACCCCGCCCTGGGCTACAGCCAGGCCTTGGAGCAGTGGGACGCCCTGCCCCGGTGGGAGGGGCTGCGGCTCTACGCCGGGCTGGCCCTGTACAAGGCGGGGAGCCAGGAGGACCAAGGCACCTGGCTGGGGGAGGACAATATTCTGGAGCGGCAGGCGCTGGCGGCCTGGGAAGCGGGCTGGGACGGTGTGGTGCTCTACGCCGCGGACTCTCTCACGGCGGCTGAGACGCAGGCGGAGCTGGCCAACGCGGCCCCTCTGTTGCGGGAGCGGGGGAGAGAGAACACAAAGGGGGTAGCCGGGTGAGGAAGGAATTTGTGAAAAAAACAGAGAATCCCTGGCGGCGTTGACTTGCAAACCGGGGAAGTGCTATAATTTTTCTCAAGAAAAACCGGGGCCTGGCTGGAAGAAGGACCAGGTTCCCGGGAGAAAAGGAGTGGGATCGGATGAGCGAGATCAACGAAATCGGCGCCCGCCTGCGGGAGCTGCGGGAGGCCAGCGACTACACGGTGGAGCAGCTGGCCGCTGAGCTGAAGGTGGACCCGGAGGTCTACCGGGGCTACGAGCGGGACGGGAAAGACATCCCCATCAGCCTGATCTACGAGATCGCCAACAAGTTTAAGGTGGACTTCGCGGAGATCGTCACAGGGACCCCGGCCCGGCTGGACACCTATCACATCGTCCGCCGGGGCCACGGCCGGGTGGTGAACCGGAACCCGGAGTACCACTTTGAGGACCTGGCCTTCCGGTACGCGGACAAGGTGATGCAGCCTTTGCTGGTCACCCTGGAGCCTTCGGACAAGCCGGCGGGGCTCATCACCCACACGGGGCAGGAGTTCAACCTGGTGCTGGAGGGCACCGTGGTGGTGGTCATCGGGGAGAAGGAGTTCACCCTGACCGCCGGGGACTCCATTTACTTCAATCCCACCATCCCCCACGGCCAGCGCTGCGGCGGCGACGTGAAGGCCAGGTTCGTCACGGTCATCGCGGAGTAAGGGCTTTGCGAGCCTCGGGCCGGCTCCCAGAGCGGGCTCTCTGAGAGGGCGGAATGGGACTTCCCTGACGGGGAAGGGTCTCTAAAACGCTGCAATGGACAGGCGGGGCAAGTGAGGCCCCGCAAAAAGTTCTTTGGCCCTCTCCTTTGGGAAGGGACGGAAAGGATGTGTTCCCCATGGACTACTTGCTGAAAAAATACCTGCCTCGCATCGAGTTTGACTCCTACGAGGATTTTAAAGAAAACTACAAGGTGAACGTCCCGGAGGACTTCAACTTCGGGTTTGACGTGGTGGACGCCTGGGCGGAGCACGAGCCGGAGAAGAAGGCCCTGGTCTGGTGCGACGAGGAGGGCGACGAGCTCACCTTCACCTTTACGGACATCAAGCGGCTTTCCAACAAGGCGGCCAACTTCTTCCGCAGCCTGGGGGTGAAAAAGGGCGACGTGGTCATGCTCATCCTCCGGCGGCGGTGGGAGTACTGGATTTGCGCCACGGCGCTGCACAAGCTGGGGGCTATTCTCATCCCCGGCACCCTGCAGCTGACCAAAAAGGACATTGTCTACCGGGGCAACGCCGCCAAGGTGCGGGCCATTGTGTGCGTCAACGACCCCTTTGTGATCCAGCAGGTAGAGGCCTCCCAGCCGGAGATCCCCACGCTGGAGAACAAGATCCTGGTGGTGGAGAAGCGGGAGGGCTGGCTGGATCTCAACGAGGAGATGGAGAAGTTCCCCGACACCTTCCCCCGGCCCACCGGGGAGGAGGCCACCCGCTGGGACGACACCATGCTGGTGTACTTCACCTCCGGCACCACGGGCATGCCCAAAATGGTGCGGCACAATTTCTCTTACCCCCTGGGGCACATCGTCACCGCCAAGTACTGGCAGCAGGTGGAGGAGAACAAGCTGCACATGAGCGTCTCCGACTCCGGCTGGGCCAAGTTCGGCTGGGGGAAGATCTACGGCCAGTGGGTGTGCGGGGCCGTGATCTTCTGCTACGACATGGAGGCCAAGTTCAACCCCCGGCACCTGCTGGAGCATTTGGAAAAGTACAAGGTCACCACCTTCTGCGCGCCGCCCACTATGTTCCGGTTCATGCTGCAGGAGGACGTGACCAAGTACGATCTGAGCAGCATTCACCACTGCTGCATCGCCGGGGAGCCCTTGAACCCGGAGGTCTTTAAAAAGTGGAAGGAGCTGACGGGCCTGAAGCTCTACGAGGGCTTCGGGCAGAGCGAAAGCTCGGTGATGCTGGCGAACTTCCAGTGGTTCGAGCCCATCCCCGGCTCTACGGGAAAGCCCTCGCCCCTGTACGACATCCAGCTCATCGACCACGACGGCAACCCCTGCGAGGACGGCGAGGAAGGCACTATCGCCGTCATGGGGGTGAAGGACCATCCCCCGGTGGGCCTGTTCACCGGGTACTACTTAAACGACGAGATGACCCAGGAGAAGCTGGGCGGGGCCTACTACGACACCGGGGACGTGGCCTGGCGGGACAGCAACGGCTACTACTGGTTCGTGGGGAGAAACGACGACGTGATCAAGTGCTCGGGGTACCGCATTGGACCCTTCGAGGTGGAGAGCGCCCTGTTGGAGCACCCCGCCGTGGTGGAGTGCGCCATCACCGGCGCGCCGGACCCCATCCGGGGCCAGGTGGTGAAGGCCACCATCGTGCTGGCCAAGGGCTACACTGGCACCCCCGAGCTGACCCGCGAGCTGCAGAACCACGTAAAGCACGCCACCGCGCCTTACAAATACCCCCGGGTCATCGAGTACGTGGACGAGCTGCCCAAGACCATCGGCGGCAAGATCAAGCGCGCGGAGATCCGCAGGGCGAATGAGGGGTGAGCCCCTGCGGGGCACGGTAGAGCAAAACGAAAAGTTTTCGCCAGCCTTTTACAAAAGGCTGCGGGTTGCAGGGCAGAGCCCTGCGGTCTTAAGAGCGGTGCAGCCGCGAGAGAAGAGGGTAGGAGCATTGTCATACCAGCCCGCAGGGCTGTAAACAATGCTCCGGCCCTCTTTTTTGTTGCCAGACGTTATACTGGAAGGTACCCACCCCCTTGCCCTCTCCCGCCGGCTTGCTCGACACGAGTGCTACCCACCCTGGTCTCGCTTGCCGTTGGGGAAGTTATAGAAAGCCCACCCCCTGGTCTCCGCTGCCGCGTCGGGCGCTGGTCGCCGGTGGCGACCGTTCAGCGCCGACCGAAGCGGGAGCTGAGACCGGTTGGCGGCAGAGCGCCACCGGCGCTCGCTCACCCCCTCCCGCGTTCAGACCAAGAAGGTATATGGTACCTTACAGGCGCGGGAGGGGGGATAAGAGTTTAAATTTAATTGGATTTTCAAGGGGGCTGTCGCCCCCTTGTGCCCCTATAAGGGCTGTCCCCCTCACGATAGACAATGTCCCGTGAGGCAGAGCTAAAACGTGGGGGGTATCAAAGGGGGGAGGCAATGCCTCCCCCCTTTGATAACTCCCCACGGATTTTTAGTTTTCTACCTTAGAGGTGGCAATCTAAAATATGATGGCAGGCCAAAGAGAAGGCCAGCCTCGGCTCTCCCTCTGGGGCCGCTACGTGCCAGTGGCACGTTGTCCAGCGGCCGACCGAACCGGCAGGTGAGACGCTGGCACGACGCAGTCGTGACTGAGAGGGCGCCCTTCAAAGGGGGTTCACAAAGGGGGAGACGTGAGTCTCCCCCTTTGAAATTAGACTATATAAAACCGTCCCCCTCCCGTACCATAAGGGCGTGGATTATAGCTCTTGTCCCCTTACGGGAGGGGGCAGGGGGTGGGCTTCCTATAACTTCCCCACCCGGCAGGGGAGAAGGGGCTGGAGGGGCCGGGGCGGGCGGCGCTTTGCGGCGGCCCTCCCCGGAGGGGAGACGGCGCCGGGCGCAGCCCGGGGACGGGCCCCGGCCCCGGGGTGGGGCGTAGCAGGGGCTGGGGTGGAGGCGGAAAGGAAAAATGCCTGCTTTTCAAGCGGGGCGGGGTGTGCTATAGTAAGGCTATAGGAGCATTGGGGCGGGAGGGCCGCCCAGAGAGGAGTTTTGTTATGTACCGCTTTGACAGACAGGAGTACGAGAAACGGATGGAATGGTTTACCCAGGCCAGGTTTGGCATGTTCATCCACTGGGGGCTGTACGCCATCCCCGCCAGAGGGGAATGGGTGCGCAGCGTGGAGCGGATGAAGAAGGAGGACTACATGCCCTACTTCTACGAGTTCGACCCGGCGGACTACGACCCGAGAAAGTGGGCCAGGGCCGCCAAGGAGGCCGGGATGCAGTACGTGGTGCTCACCGCCAAGCACCACGACGGCTTCTGCCTGTTCGACAGCCAGTACACCGACTTCAAGTCCACCAACACCAAGTGCGGCCGCGACCTGGTGCGGGAGTACGTGGACGCCGTCCGGGCCGAGGGCTTGAAAGTGGGGTTCTACTACTCCCTGCTGGACTGG
>DXDU01000022.1 GCA_019115285.1 Candidatus Acutalibacter pullistercoris | reverse complement strand
GGCGCGGGAGGGGGGGAGGGGGGCAGAACCTAGCTTGAGCGAGGCGGGGGTGGGAACCGCAAAGCTGCGGGAAACCCGCCCCAAAATCCCGGAGCGCCCCTCAGCGGAGGGATTTTATTGCCCCGCGCGGGCACGCGCCAGGCGAGACGGGAGAGGGCTTGCCTTACTCTTCCGCGTCTTGGAGGGCGGCGAAGCCCTCCTCGCCGGTACGGACCTTCACCACGTTCTCCACGTCGTAGACGAAGATCTTGCCGTCCCCGATGTGGCCGGTGTACAGCACTTCCTTGGCCGTGCGGATCACCTGGGACACAGGCACCTTGCTCACCACAATGTCCACCTGGATCTTGGGCAGCAGGTTCGCCTCCACCGGGGCGCCCCGGTAGAACTCAGGCTTGCCCTGCTGCAGGCCGTAGCCCAGCACGTGGGACACAGTCATGCCGGTGATGCCGATGGCGTTCATGGCCGACTTCAGGGCCTCCAGCCGGGCCTCCTTGCAGAGGATCTCCACCTTGGTGAGCTTGGGGGAACCGTCCGCCGGGGCGGCCGTGGCCGTATGCACCGGCACAGCCTGGGCCGCCGGCACAGGGGCGGGTTCCTCTTTCACCCTCCCGTCGGAGTAGTCGATGCTCTCCACCGCCGGGACGAAATCGGGATAGGCCCGGTTGCCGTGCTCCCCAATGTCCAGGCCGGCGATTTCCTCCTCCCGGCTGACCCGGATGCCCATGGTCTTTTTCAGGGCCCACCACAGCAGGGCGGAGGCCGCGAAGACGAAGGCTCCCACCGCGACGACGCCCAGAAGCTGGGTCAGGAGCAGGCCCGCTCCCCCGCCGTAGAACAAGCCGTTTCTGGTGGAGAGGGAGGTGACGCCCTCCTGGGCGAACAGGCCGATGCACAGGGTGCCCAACACGCCGCAGCACAGGTGCACCGAGGTGGCGCCCACCGGGTCGTCCACCTTGACCCGGTCGAAGAACACCACGGCGAACACCACCACCACGCCTGCCACAGCCCCAATGAGCAGGGAGTCCAGAATGGAGATGTAGGCGCAGCCCCCGGTGATGGCCACCAGGCCCGCCAGGCACCCGTTGATGGTCATGCCCAGGTCGGGCTTGCCCAGGAAGACCCAGGAGGCGGCGGTGGCGGTGAGCACCGCGGCAATGGCGGAAGTGTTGGTGGTCATCAGGATGTGCACCACGTCGGCGGGGTTCTGGAAGCTCATGGTGGAGCCGGGGTTAAAGCCGAACCAGCCCAGCCACAGGACGAACAGCCCGATCACCGCCAAGGACATGTTGTGGCCGGGAATGGCCCGGGGCTTGCCGTCTTTGCCGTACTTCCCAATGCGGGGCCCCAAAAGCAGCGCCCCGGCCAAAGCGGCCCAGCCTCCCAGGGAATGGACCACCGTGTCCCCGGCGAAGTCCAGAAAGCCCAGCTGGGAGAGCCACCCGCCGCCCCAGACCCAGTGGCCCACAATGGGGTAGATCACCAGGGTGAGCACGAAGGAGAAGACGATAAATGCGATGTACTTGATGCGCTCCGCCACCGCCCCGGAGACGATGGTGGCGGCGGTGCCGCAGAACACCAGCTGGAAGAAGAACTTCCCCCAGAAGGGCACGTTGGAGGTCAGGGTGTCATCGTAGAAGGACAGGTCGCTGTCCCCTAAAATAAACAGGTGCTCCGTGCCCATAAAGGGGTTGTCGCCGCCGAACATCAGCCCCCAGCCTAGGAGCATAAAGCCCAGGGAGGACACGGCAAAGACGATGAAGTTCTTGGAGAGGATGTTCACCGTGTTTTTCGAGCGGGCCAGGCCCGCCTCCAGGGAGGCGAAGCCCAGGTTCATAAAGAACACCAGAACGGCCGCCAGCAGGACCCACAAGGTATCGACAATCATGCAAACCAACTCTTTTCTTTCAGATTCCTCTATGTAAAGCGGCGGTGCCGCGGGTTTTCCCAAAAGAAAAAGGCCCCGGGGAGCGGAAACCCTGCCCCCAGGCGCCTTTGCCAGAATAAAGAAAAGCGCTTCCGGGAAGGATCCCGAAAGCGCCGTCGCTTTTCTCAACGCCCCCATCATACGCCCTTTGGGGGGAGATGTCAAGGACTTTTTGCAAGTTTGTAAACAGCTTTATGCATCTTCGTCAGGTGAGACGGAAGTATTTGCCAGTTTCGCAGGAAGTTTTGGAGCATTTATGAAAGGCGTGAGCTGCGATTATTCAAAGACGCCCTTGCCGGAGGATTCCACCTGGGTGGCGTACTCCCCGGTAAAGCAGCCGTAGCACAGGGGCAGGCGGCTGCCCCGGCAGGCCTCCTGTAGTCCCTCCAGGCTGATGTACCCCAGGGTGTCGGCGCCGGTGCGGGCCTGTAGTTCCGAAAGGCTCAGCCGGTTGGCGATGAGGTTTCCCTCGTCCCCGATGTCCGTGCCGAAGTAGCAGGTGTGGGTAAAGGGGGGAGAGGAAATCCGCAGGTGCACCTCCCTGGCCCCAGCCCGGCGCAGGCTAGACACAATTTTCCCGCAGGTGGTGCCCCGGACGATGGAGTCGTCCACCAGCACCACCCGCTTGCCCGCCACCGCCGCCTTTAAGGGGTTGAGCTTCAGATCCACGGCGTGCTCCCGCTGGGCCTGGGTGGGGAAGATGAAACTGCGGCCCATGTAGCGGTTTTTCACAAAGCCGCTGGCGTAGGGGATGCCGCTCTCCAGGGCGTAGCCCATGGCGGCCTCCAGGCCGCTGTCGGGCACCCCGCAGACCAGGTCGGCCTCCACCGGGTGCTCCCGGGCCAGGGCCCGGCCCATGCCCAGCCGGGCGGTGTACACGCTCAGCCCGTCGATGAGGGAATCGGGCCGGGCGAAGTACACGTACTCGAAGACGCACAGGCTCTGCCGGGGCGCGGTGAGGGCCCGCTCACAGCGGGTGATCTCCCCCCCTTCCAGAAGGACGATCTCCCCAGGGGCCACGTCCCGGAGAAAGGAGAAGCCGCAGCTGTCCAGGGCGCAGGACTCCGAGGCCACCGCCGCCCCCTGGGGGCTGACCCCCAGGCACAGGGGCCGGTAGCCGTTGGGGTCCCGGACGGCGGCCAGGCGGCCGTGCCCGGAGAGCACCACCAGGGAGAAGGCCCCCCGCAGCAGCCGGCAGGCGTCCCGCACCCCGGTGAGGAAATCCCCCTTGCGCAGCACCTGGTAGGCGATGAGGGAGGACACCACCTGGCTGTCGCTGGTGGCGGGGAACTCCAGGCCGAAGGGCCGCAGTTTTTTTCGCAGGGAGAGGGCGTTGGTCACGTTGCCGTTGTGGGCGGTGGCGATGCGCCCGGTGAGGTAGTCCGTCACAAAGGGCTGGACGTTCTCCAAGGTGTTGGAGCCGGTGGTGGAGTACCGGGCGTGGCCGATGGCCGCCCGGGCGGGGGGCAGGTCCCGGAGGGCCTCTGGGGAAAAGGCCTCGCTGACAAGGCCCAGGCCCTTTTTGCACAGCAGGGCGTTGTCTTTGGAGAGGGCGATGCCCGCCCCCTCCTGGCCCCGGTGCTGCAGGGCCAGCAGCCCATTGTAGCAGGTCCCGGCGGCCTCTTCCCCCTCTTTTAGACTAACACCGAATACGGCGCACGCTTCGCGCAGAGATGCCATACTTGCCTCCTATTTCCCGCTGTCCCCGTAGTTTGCCAGCACCCGGGCGGAGGGGTCGTTTACGTCGCAGCCGGCCCAGTCTCTGTTGGGCATCCAGAACCCGGCGATCATCTCCCCTTGCCCGGGGTAATACTTCTCGAAGATGTCCCGATAGAGCAGGGACTCTTTTGTAAAGGGCCGGGCGTGCTGGTACTTTTCGCACCCGGAGAGGAACTCCTCCTGGGTGTACCGGGTCTCGGCGTATTCCTTCAAATCGTCCACCATGGAGTGGCCCACCGCGTCGGAGAAGGCCGCCTTCTCCCGCCACAAGATCTCCTCCGGCAGATAGTCCCCCTGGGAAAAGGCCCGGCGCAGCAGGTACTTCCCTTTGCCGGTGGTGTTCCGTTTCAAACTGGGGTCGAGAGACAGCACGTACTCCACAAAGTCCAGGTCCCCAAAGGGCACCCGGGCCTCCAAAGAGTTGACGGAGATGCACCGGTCCGCCCGGAGCACGTCGTACATATGCAGTTCCCGCACCCGCTTTTCCGACTCCCGCTGGAAGGCCTCCGGGCTGGGGGCGAAGTCGGTGTACTTATAGCCGAAGAGCTCGTCGGAGATCTCCCCGGTGAGCAGCACCCGGATGTCCGTGTGCTGGTGGATGTACCGGCACACCAGGTACATGCCCAGGCTTGCCCGGATGGTGGTGATGTCGAAGGTGCCCAGCAGGGCGATGACCTCCTCCAGGGAGCGCAGGACCTGCTCCCGGGTCATGTACACCTCGGTGTGGTCGCTGCCGATAAACTCCGCCGCCTGCCGGGCGTACTTCAGGTCGATGGCGTCCTTCTCCATGCCGATGGCGAAGGTGCGGATGGGTGTTTGGCTCTTCCTGGCGGCGATGGCGCACACCAGGGAGGAGTCCAGCCCCCCGGAGAGGAGAAAGCCCACCTGGGCGTCGGAGACCAGGCGCTTCTCCACCCCGGCCGTCAGCTTCTCCCGGATCTGCCGGCAGGCGGTGTCCACGCCGTCCCGGCGGACCTGTTCCACCTGGGTCACGTCCCGGTAGGTGTGAAACTTCCCTCCCTGGTAGTAGCAGCCCGGGGGGAAGGGCAGGATCTTCTCGCACAGGCCCAGCAGGTTTTTGGGCTCGCTGGCGAAGAGGATGGTCCCCGCCGGGTCGTAGCCGTAATACAGGGGCCGTATGCCGATGGGGTCCCGGGCGGCGATGAACTCGTCCCGCTCCCCGTCGTAGAGGATCAGGGCGAACTCCGCGTCCAGCTGCCGGAACATGGCCGTGCCCTGTTCCCGATAGAGGGGCAGCAGCACCTCGCAGTCGCTGCCGCTGTGAAAGGCGTAGCCCTTCGCTTCCAGCTCCTCCCGGAGCTTTTCGAAGCCGTAGATCTCCCCGTTGCACACCAGGGCGTCCCTCCCCAGCCGGAAGGGCTGCATCCCCGACTCGGTCAGGCCCATAATGGCCAGCCGGTGAAAGGCCAGGGCCCCGCCGCCCACTTCCAGCATCCGGCTCTCGTCCGGCCCCCGAGAGAGCGTCCGATCAAATCCCGTTTGAAAAGCGGCCCAGTCGCGCACCGGTCCGCAGCAGCCCAGTATGGAGCACATATCCATTCCCCCTCATGCAGGCAATAAAAAAGGGCGCCTTCCCGCCCAAGCGGAAAGACGCCGTTGTCTTACCCCAGTATTGTACAGGAAACAGGGGCGCTTGTCAAGCTGGGGCGGTGCCCGGGCCCGGCCCGTGACCGGACGGGGCGCGTGCCCGCGCGGGGACCCGTGGCCGGGCGGGCCGAGAAAATCCGTCCGTGCCCGGACGGGGCGGGAAAACCCCTATCCGTTCGCTTCGCTCACTCACCGGGGTTTTCAAGAGTGAGTTGACCGGACCTGGGGCGGTAGAGTGGCCTAAAATCCCGGAGCGCCCTTTGTGGAGGGATTTTATCGCCCCGTGGCGGCAGCCACCCCACCCCCTGATCTCGCCTGCCGGTGGGGAAGCTATGTGCAGCCCACCCCCTGCCCCCTCCCGTAAGGCTAGTTTAAATAGAATCTGTACCCTCACGGTACGGGAGGGGGAGAAAGTTATATAGTTTAATTCCAAAGGGGGGCCTGGCGGCCCCCCTTTGACAACCCCCCGCGGTTTACAGCTTTCCGTCTCAGAGGAAGCTCTCTGCCATGGGGGTCCAAGGGGGTCCTGGTGCCCAGTGGACACCGTCCAGGACCGGTCTCAGCTCCCGCTTCGGGTCCTGCGCCCCGGTGGGGCGCGTCCAGAACCGACCGACGCGGCAGCGGAGACCAGGGGATGGGGACACTCGGCTCCCCTTATGGGGGAGCTGTCAGCGCATAGCGCTGACTGAGGGGGCAGCTCTCCTGCTCCCATAACAGCTAGCCTTCTTTGAGGCTGAGAGCCATAAACCATGGGGGTTGTCAAAGGGGGGAGACGGATGTCTCCCCCCTTTGGAATGAGAGTATAGATTATAATCCCCCTCCCGCGCCAGTAAGGTTAGATATACCACCTGTGTATAGGCGCGGGAGGGGGTGAGCGAGCGCCAGTGGCGCTCTGCCGCGAACCGACCGAGCCGGCAGGCGAGACCAGGGGGTGGGCACCGCAAAGCTTCCCCCCGGCAGGCGAGACGGGGGGGCTTCCTCTGGCTTCCCCGCTGCCAGGCGCGGAGGGCAAAAACCTTCAGCCTCTCACCCGATGAGCTGCCAGCGCTTTTCCACCTGGTTGAGGACCTGGCAGCCGTCTTTTGTCACCAGCACCAGGTCTTCCACCCGCACGCCCATTTCGCCGGGCAGGTAGACGCCGGGCTCGATGGAGAACACCATGCCCTCCTGGGCCAGGGCGGTGTTGGCGCTGCTCACGTCGCCCTGCTCGTGGTCGGTGCGGCCGATGAAGTGCCCCAGCCGGTGGGTGAAGTACTCCCCGTACCCCGCCTGGGAGATCACGTCCCGGGCGGCCTTGTCCAGGTCGCACAGGGGCACCCCGGGCCGGACCAGGGCCTCGGCGGCCTCGTTGGCCTTTCGCACCAGGTCGTGGATGGCCCGGTGCTGTTCCGAAGCGGTTTTGCAGAAGTAGGTGCGGGTCATGTCCGAGCAGTACCCCGCCTTCTTCCCGCCGATGTCCAGCACGATGCAGTCCCCGGCCCGCAGCACGGTGTCGTCTGGCATGTGATGGGGATCGGCGGCGTTGGCCCCGAAGGACACAATGGGGGAAAAGGACAGGCCCTCGCAGCCCAGGTCGCTGTACTGGGCGGTCAGGTAGTCCGCCACCTGCCGCTCGGTCATCCCCTCCCGGATGTAGGCGGCGGCCCGCTCCATGACCTGGTCGTTGATCCGGGAGCTCTGGCGCATCAGCTCCTGCTCCTGCTCGTCCTTTCTGGCCCGGACGCCGTCCACGCAGTCGCTGGCAAGCACGCAGGGGGTGCCGGGCAGCCGCTCCATCAGGGGGAGCAGGAACCGGGCGGTCCACTCCTTGTCGATGCCCAAAGGCTCCCCGGCCCGCACCCGCTGGGCCACCAGGCCGATGGCGTCGTCGGTGTCGGTGAACCACACCTTCTCGATGGGCGTCTCCGGCACGGTGAAGAGCTTATTCAAAAAGAACACGTGGCCGCCGTCCGCCTGGAGGTACAGGGCGAACAGCCGCTCGAAGGGCGCCACGTACACCCCGGTGAGGTAGTCCACGCTCTCCGGGTCGCAGACGATCATCTGGGAAAGCCCCCGTTCCTTCATGGCCTGCAGCACCCGCTGGATCCGTTCCTGTTCCACAGCAAATCACTCCCCTTTTGTTTCTCCCCCGATTGTAGCACAGCCTCCTTCCCTTTGCAAGTCACCGGGGGTCCGTGGCCGGACGGGCCAGGAAAATCCCTCTGGGCTTCGCCCGCCGGGATTTTATGAACCGGTTTACCCAGTCTGGGCGGTATCCCCCCATTCTTGCCTGCGGCATGGGCGGGATTTGTAGTGCCCACCCCCTGGTCTCACCTGCCTGTGGGGAAGCTTTGTGGTTCCCACCCCCTGCCCCCTCCCATGCACTCACCGTGCAAAAGAGGGTAGCCTTCTGGCATGGGAGGGGGACGGTTTTATATAGTCTAATTCCAAAGGGGGAGACTACCGTCTCCCCCTTTGTGAACCCCCACGATAAAAGCTTTCTGCCTCACAAGAGACTATCTAACACAGGGGTTCAAGGGGGTCCTGTGTTAGATAGCCTTCTCTGGGGCAGAAGGCTTCCTCATGTGGGGGGTTGTCAAAGGGGGGAGACGGATGTCTCCCCCCTTTGGAATTAAACTATATAACTTTCTCCCCCTCCCATGCCGGAAGACTATCCTCTTTTGCACGGTGAGTGCATGGGAGGGGGCAGGGGGTGGGCTTGTATAAAGCTTGCCGCCCGGCGGGCGAGGCGGGAAGGGCATTCGCCCAGCCCCGGTCAACCCGCCCAAAATCCCGGAGCTTGCGGAGGGATTATATTGCCCCGCGCGGCCACGCGCCGGCAGGAGAGAAGACAAAACCTTTTAATTTACCCAGCCCTGCTGTGCCAACAGCTCCTCCAGGGCGGGGTAGACGGCCTGGTTCCCGGCGGCGATGGGCTGGGGCCGCTGAAACTGCAGGGCCGGGCCGATGGCTGCCCCGGCTTCCCGGAGGATCACCGAGGCGGCGGCGTAGTCCCAGGGGGAGAGGACCCCCTCGAAAAAGCCGTCGGCCCGGCCGGCCGCCACATAGCACAGGTCCAGTGCGGCGGAGCCCGACCGGCGCACGTCCCCGCAGCGCAGGAAGATGTCTTTCATGGCGGCGAAGGTGGGGTCCGCCAGGTCCCGGCGGTAGGGGGCGGTGCCGCACACCACCAGGGCGTTTTCCAGGGGCATGGCGCTGGCGTGGATCTGTTCCCCGTCGCAGAAGGCCCCCTGGCCCTTTACGGCGGAGAACAGCTCCCCGGTCCGGGGGTCCAGCACCAGGCCCAGCACCCCTTCCCCGTCCCGCACCAGGCCCACGGAGATGGCCCAGGGGTGGTAGCCCCGCATAAAGTTGGTGGTGCCGTCGATGGGATCGATGACCCAGTTGTACCCGGGCTCCATTTTGTGCTCCTCCTGCTCCTCGGCGAAGAAGTGGGCCCCGGGCAGCAGGGGCTCCAGATGCTGGAAGAGAAATTTCTGGGAGGCCAGGTCCGCCTCGGTGACGAAGTTCGCGTGGCCCTCTTTGGTGTAGACTTTGGGGTGGGGGAGGGAGCGCACCATCGCTCCGTCCTCCCGCAGGACGGCTTCCGCCGCCTTGGCCAATTGCTGCAGGTCCATGTGTTGCTCCTTTCTAAACGGCCCCCGGCGCCGGTGACGGCGGGGGAGATTTCTTAAAAAGTTCTCCCTTTGTTCACGGGAAGTTCGCAAAGGCGGGGTACCATCATACTCACAGGGGACGTTCCCCTGGGATTTGCTTTTTCTCCCGGCGTGGAAGGCCGGATGCGTTTTTCCCCCTCTTGAGAGCCGCCCTGCGGGGCGGCTTTTTCGCGCCTTGTTACAGGTTGAGCAGCACCAGGGCGCAGAGGATCATCCCCACGGCGAAGAGCTGCCGGCGGTTCAAACGCTCCCGGAACAGGAAGAAGCTGAGCACGCTGATGGTGAGGATGGCCCCCACGCTGTAGGCCGGGTAGGTGACGAAGGCGGGAAGCTCTGTCAGGGCCGCCAGAAGCAGCCGGGAGGAGAAAAAGTTGGGCACCCCCACCAGCACCCCGAAGAGCAGGTCCCGTTTGGAAAAGGGCTGCCGCTCTTTGAGAAGCAGCCCCAGGGTGAACAGGGCGGCGAAGAGGAAGATGTACAGCACGAACAGGCCGTCGTCCTCCCGGCGGCCCAGCTGGGTGAAGATCTTGGACATGCTGTCCGTGGCGCCGTTGAGCACCAAAGTCAGCAGCAGGGGCACCAGGTACACCGCCTTGGGGGCGGCCTTCTGCCGGTCCTTCCCCGGCAGGCCGTTCATCACCAGGGCGGCGGCCACCGCCAGGGCCACGCCCAGGGCCTGCACCGGCGTGGGGCGCTCCCCGAACCAGAGGATGGACACCCCAATGGGCACCAGCACCCCCAGCCGGGTGAACACCGAGGACAGCACCGCCCCGTTTTTGTGGATGCTGTAGCCGCTGGCGGTGAGGGACGCAAGGTAGAAGAACCCGGCGATGGCCCCCAGCCACAGGGGGGCGGGGTCCCCGTTGTACAGGGACTTTTCCTCCAGGGTGAGAAAGGCCAGGGCGGCGCAGGTCACGTAGTTGACGAAGTACACCCCGTAGGAGTAGGCGGCGTTGAGATATTTGAGCACCACTGCCAGCACGGAGCTGGACAGGATGGCGAACAGCAGGAAGACCAAAGGGCATACGCCCTCCTTTCGGTGAGTTTTCCTCTGCTACTATACTCCCAAATGGAAAAAAAGGCAATCAGCTTTCTGGGGAAACCGGGGCTGGGCTTCCCCCCAGCGAGGGGCGAGGCCGGATGGGGCCGGCTTTCCAAAGGGGGCCGCTCTGCCCCTTTTCCTCTCCCCAGGGGGGTGCCGCCCTGGGGGGCTGCGGGTTTCACGAAGAGGGAAGGCTTTCCAGCCCGGTTAGGGTGGGGGCGGGTCTTTCCCAGCGAAGGGCGAGGCCGGATGGGACTGGCTTTCCAAAGGGGGCCGCCCTGAGAGGGCCCGCGCGTTTCCCGGCCTCGCTTGGGAGCGGGGGCTGGGCCTCTCCCCGGCGAAGGGCAAGCTGCGGGAAGGGGCGGGATTCAAATGAAAACGCCGGGATTCCCGTTTTTTGTGACTCTGCGGGCCGAGGCCTGGATTGCGCCGGGCGGGAAAAGGTGGTATCATAGGGGGAGAGAGGCGGGGCGCTCGCAGCCCTGCCGGAGGAGAAAAGGAGAGAGGGATATGGAACAGGCCGGGGTGCTGCTGGCGCAGCTGATCACCATGTTTTTGTATGTGGGGGCGGGGTGGTGCCTCTGCCGGGCCAGGCTGGTGACCACCCAGAACAACGCCGCTCTCACAAACCTGCTGCTGTATGTGATCCTGCCCTGCGTCATCGTCCGGTCCTTTTTGCGCCCGGCGGACCCGGAGACCACCCGGAGCCTGCTGTGGTCCCTGCTGCTGGGGGCGCTGGCCCTGGCCCTTTCCATGGGGGTGAGCTTCCTGCTTTTTCGCCGGCAGCCCGCCCTGAATTTCGGCAGCGCCTTCTCCAACGCAGGCTTTATGGGCATCCCCCTGATCACCGCGGTGCTGGGGGAGGGGGCGGTGTTTTACATCGCCGGGTTTGTGGCGCTCCTAAATATCCTCCAGTGGACCTACGGCCAGGCATTATTGGGGGCGCCCAAAAAGGACCTGCGGCCCCTGGCACTCTTAAAGAACCCCCTGGTGCTGGCCTTCCTGCTGGGGCTGTTGCTGTACTTCCTGCCGGTGGAGCTGCCCGGGATTTTGGAGACCGCCGTGGGGGCGGTGGCCGCCTGCAACGGCCCGGTGGCCATGGTGATCTTAGGGGTGCTGCTGGGGAACATCCCGGCCCGGAAGATGTTCCTCTCCCCGGGGGCTTGGGCCGCCAGCGCCGTGCGGCTGTGCCTCATCCCCCTGCTGACCCTTGCCCTGCTCCACGGGTTTTCCTTTCTGCCCCAGGACATGCGCACGGCGGTGTTCATCGCCGCGGCGGCCCCGGTGGGCTCGAACCTGGCGGTGTATGTCCAGCGCCAGGGGGGAGACGCCCAGGGGGCGGCAGGGGTGGTGTGCCTGTCCACCCTGCTGTCTGTGGTGACCATGCCCCTGCTCCTGCTCTGGCTGTGAGGGGGCTTTTCCCAAAGGAGGGTTTTCTATGACACTGGAAGAACAATGGGCGGAGATGGCCCAGCGCCAGGACCGGGAGAAGCTGGAGTCCTACCGGCAGCTGAACCGGCTGGCGAAAAAGGGCCAGGTGGTGTTTACCGGCTCCAGCTTGATGGAGCAGTTCCCCCTAAACGAGATGCTCCAGGGGGAGGCGCTGCCCTATCGGGTGTACAACCGGGGGATGAGCGGCTTTGTGGCGCCCCAGCTTTTGCAGGTGCTGGACGTGTGCGTGGTTGAGCTCGCCCCCGCCCACGTGTTTCTCAACATCGGCACCAACGACATGTCCCGGCCGGACTACCGCCAGGAGGCGCTGCTTGCCTGCTACCGGCGGATTCTGGAGGAGATCTTGTCCCACGTGCCGGGGGTGAAGCTCCACCTGCTGGCCTACTACCCGGTCAACCCCGACCTGGAAGGCCAGGAGGGCTGGGCGGCGGAGGCCCTGCGGTACAGGACCAACCAGGTCCTCCGGGAGGCGAACCGGGGGGTGGAGGCGCTGGCCCGGGAGATGGGGGCGGAGTATCTGGACCTGAACGCCCCGCTGCTGGACGGCCAGGGCCGGCTGCGGGCCCAGTACACCAAGGAGGGCATCCACCTGTACCCGGCGGGCTACCAGGCGGTGCTGGGGGAGCTGCTGCCCGTTTTGCGCAGCCTTTCCTGAAAAAGCGAGAAAATCCCCACAGACCGGGGCCGTTCCCCTTGACGGGAGCGGCCCCTTCGATATAATAAAGGGGACAGTGTCCCCCGGGAAACAAGGCGCCCCCGCCCTTTGGGACAGGAGGGCCCGGGGGTTTCAGAACGCCCCACGGTTTCCCCGGCGGGTGAAAATGCCCCGCCGGCCTGTTTTTTCCGCGGGGGAAGGGGGAAACCTGCTATTCTGGGTCACCCCGAGACAAACTAGGAGGAATTTGCGTTGCACAGTAAAACACGAGAAGAAGTTCTAAAAAGCCTCTCCTCAAACGCCGAACGAGGGCTCACGTCCTCCCAGGTGGCGGAGCTGCAGGGAAAGTTCGGTCCCAACAAACTGAGTGAGGGCAAGAAGAAGACCAACCTCCAGCGGTTTCTGGAGCAGTTCAAGGACGTGATGATCATCATCCTGCTGCTGGCGGCGGCGGTGAGCTTTGTGGTGGCCTGCTTCGGCCACGACCCCATGGAGTTCTTCGAGCCTGCCCTGATCCTGCTCATCGTGGTGCTCAACGCCGTGCTGGGGGTGGTGCAGGAGTCGAAAGCGGAAAAGGCCCTGGACGCCCTGAAGAACATGTCCGCCCCCCACGCCCGGGTGATCCGGGACGGGCAGGAGCAGGTCATAGACGCCTCCGGCCTGGTGCCCGGGGACATCATCCGGCTGGAGGCCGGGGATTTCGTCCCCGCCGACGCCCGGCTTTTAAAAAGCGTCAGCCTGAAGAGCGAGGAGTCCGCCCTCACCGGGGAATCGGTGCCCTCTGAGAAGGACGCGGAGGCGGCGGTGGAGGAAAAGGCTCCCCTGGGGGACCGGGACAACATGGTGTTCTCCGGCTGCTCCGTCACCTACGGCACCGCCACGGCGGTGGTCACCGGCACGGGAATGCAGACCGAGATGGGCAAGATCGCCGGGATGCTGGCGGGAGAGCAGGACACCCAGACCCCCCTGCAGCAGAAGCTCAGCCAGCTTGGAAAGTACCTGGGCTTTGTGGCCCTGGCGGCCTGCGCCGTCATCTTCGTGGTGGGGCTTATCAACGGCATCCACGTGCTGGAGATCTTTATGACCTCCGTGTCCCTGGCGGTGTCCGCTATCCCCGAGGGCCTGCCCGCCATCGTCACCATTGTGCTGGCCATCGGCGTGCAGCGCATGGTGAAGAAAAACGCCCTCATCCGCCGGCTGCCCGCGGTGGAGACGCTGGGCAGCGCCTCGGTGATCTGCTCGGATAAAACCGGCACCCTGACCCAGAACCGCATGACCCTGACCAAGGTCTGGGTGGAGGGGCAGCAGGGCCTGGAGGCCGTCTCGGAAGAAAACTCCCAGATGGCCCGGCATCTGCTGACCCTGGGGACTCTGTGCTGCGACGGGTCCGTCACCTACGGGGCGGACGGGAAGGAGACCCACATCGGCGACCCCACCGAGACGGCCATTCTGGTGGCCGCCCACAAAAACGGCCTGGAGCAGGAGGCCCTCAACGGGAAATACCCCCGGCTGGGGGAGCTGCCCTTCGACTCTGACCGGAAGCTGATGACCTCCGTGAACCAGATGGAGGGGAAGACCGTGGTCATCGTCAAGGGCGCCTTCGACGTGATGGCCGCCCGGTGCGTCAAGGGCGACCTGGAGGCCGCCCGGGAGAAAAACGACGAGATGAGCCGCCAGGCCCTGCGGGTGCTGGCCGTGGGCTACAAGGTGATCCCCTCCCTGCCGGAGGAGCTGACCAGCGAGGCGCTGGAAAACGGCCTGACCCTCCTGGGCCTGGTGGGCATGATCGACCCGCCCCGGCCCGAGGCGAAAGCCGCCGTGGCCACCTGCCGGAAGGCGGGGATCAAGCCGGTGATGATCACCGGGGACCACGTGGTGACGGCCTCGGCCATCGCCAAGGAACTGGGCATCCTGGGCCCGGAGGACCGGGCCATCACCGGGGCGGAGCTGGACGCCATGGACGACAAGACTCTGGACGAGAACGTGGAGCACATCGCCGTGTACGCCCGGGTGTCCCCGGAGAATAAGATCCGCATTGTGAAGGCCTGGCAGAAAAAGGGCCAGGTGGTGTCCATGACCGGCGACGGCGTCAACGACGCCCCCGCCCTGAAGGCCGCCGACATCGGCTGCGCCATGGGCATCACCGGCACGGACGTGGCCAAGGGCGCCGCGGACATGACCCTCACCGACGACAACTTCGCCACCATTGTGGACGCGGTGCGGGAAGGCCGGGGCATCTACGCCAACATCAAAAAGGTGGTGGGCTTCCTGCTGGGCACCAACATCGGCGAGGTGCTCACCGTGTTCTTCGCCATGATCCTGTGGCACAAGACGCCCCTGCTCTCCATGCAGCTTTTGTGGATCAACCTGGTTACCGACAGCCTGCCCGCCATCTCCCTGGGCATGGAGGCCGTGGAGAGCGACGTGATGGAGCACCGCCCCAAACCCAAAGACGAGGGGATCTTCGCCCACGGCCTGGGGGTGCAGGTGGTGCTGCAGGGCTGCATGTTCGCCCTGCTGACCCTCATCGCCTTTGTGCTGGGCGAGCGGTACGGCGGCAGCCTGGAGGCCGGGCAGACCATGGCCTTTATGGTGCTGGCCTTGACCCAGATTGTGCAGGCCTTCAACATGCGCAGCCAGCACTCCCTGTTTGGGATCGGGCCCTTCACCAACCACAAGCTCAACTGGGCGGCATTGGCCTCCCTGCTGCTGGTGTGTTTGGTGCTGTTCACCCCGGTGGGGGTGGCCTTCCAGCTGGTGCTGCTGCCCGGGTGGCTGTACGCCGCCGCCCTGGGGCTGATCCTCACCCCCCTGGTGGTGATGGAGATCGCCAAAGCCATCGGCCTGGTGCGCCACAGGCATTGAGGGCGCGGGCCCGCGCGGGGACCCGTGGCCGGGCGGGGCGCGTGCCCGCGCAGGGCAATAAAATCCCTCCGCTGAAGGGCGCTCCGGGATTTTCAGGGCGGGTTGGCCGCGCCCGCAGGGCGATAGGCTGGTGACCCGACCGGTTGCGCACTCGAGTGGCAAGTTATCTGCAAGCCCACCCCCCTGCCCCCTCCCGTAAGGATGGTGAGCTATAATCTCATCCTTTTCTGTACGGGAGGGGGATTATTATTCTATAATCTCATTCCAAAGGGGGGAGACATCCGTCTCCCCCCTTTGATAACCCCCCACGTTTATAAGCTCCTGCCTCAGAAGAGGCTATCTGTAAACAGGGGT
>DXDU01000021.1 GCA_019115285.1 Candidatus Acutalibacter pullistercoris | reverse complement strand
TTCCTCCGGGAGCTGATCTCCAACGCCAGCGACGCCATGGACAAGCTCTATTACCGCACCCTGGAGGACGGGGACACCGGGCTCTCCCGGGAGGACTTCTCCATCCGCATCGACCTTGATCGGGACGCCCGGACCATGACCATCACCGACAACGGCGTGGGCATGACCAAGGAGGAGCTCAGCGAGAACTTGGGCGTCATCGCCAAGAGCGGCTCCCTGCAGTTTAAGCAGGAGGCGGAGAAGAAAGAGGACGTGGACATCATCGGCCAGTTCGGCGTGGGCTTCTACTCCGCCTTTATGGTCAGCGACGACGTGACCGTGGAGAGCCGGGCCTTCGGCAGCGAAGAGGCCTGGAAGTGGGAGTCCCAGGGCCTGGACGGGTATGAGATCACCCCCAGCGCCAAGGCCGACCGGGGCACCACCATCACCCTGCACCTGAAAGCCGACACCGAGGACGAGCACTACAGCGAGTTCCTGGACCAGTTCCGGGTGCGGGAGCTGGTGAAGAAGTACTCCGACTACATCCGCTACCCCATCCGCATGGAGGTGAGCCACACCCACCTGAAGGAGGGCACCGGGGTGGACGGCAAAGACCCGGAGTACGAGACCCACAGCGAGGTGGAAACCCTCAACAGCATGACGCCCATCTGGAAGAAGTCGAAAAGCGAGGTGAGCGTCCAGGAGCTGAACGCCTTCTACAAGGAGAAGTTCTTCGACTGGCAGGACCCCTTAAAGGTCATCCGCACCTCCACGGAAGGGGCCGCCACCTACACCGCCCTGCTGTTCATCCCCAAGTCCGCCCCCATGGACTACTACACCAGGGAGTATGAAAAGGGCCTGCAGCTCTACGCCAGCGGGGTGCTCATCATGGACAAGTGCGCCGACCTGCTGCCCGACTGCTTCAGCTTCGTCCGGGGCCTGGTGGACTCTCAGGACCTGAGCCTGAACATCTCCCGGGAGATGCTGCAGCACGACCGGCAATTAAAGCTCATCGCCGGGCGGCTGGAGAAGAAGATCGCCGCGGAGCTCAAGTCCATGCTTGCAAACGATCGGGAAAAGTACCAGGAGTTCTGGAAGAACTTCGGGCTGCAGATCAAGTACGGCATGTACGAGAACTACGGCGCCAAGAAAGAGGAGCTCCAGGACCTGGCCCTGTTCTGGTCCTCCAAAGAGGAGAAGCTGGTTACCCTCTCTGAGTACGTCTCCCGGATGCCGGAGGGGCAGACCGCCATTTACTACGGCTGCGGGGAGAGCGTCCAGCGGATTTTGAGCCTGCCCCAGGCGGAGACCGTGGGGGAGAAGGGCTACGAGCTGCTGTGCCTGACGGACAACGTGGACGAGTTCGCCCTGCGGATGCTGGGCAAGTACCAGGACAAGGAGTTTAAGAACATCTCCGCCGACGACCTGGGCCTGGAGGACGAGGAGACCAAGGAGCAGGCGAAGAAGCTGGCCGAGGAGCACAAGGACCTGCTCGCCGCCATGAAGGAGGCCCTGGGGGACAAGGTGACCGACGTGCGCCTGTCCACCCAGCTCAAGTCCCACGCCGCCTGCATCTCCACCGACGGCATGATCTCCACGGAGATGGAGAAGGTCTTAAACGCCATGCCCGCCCGGGAGAAGATCAAGGCCCAGCGGGTGCTGGAGCTGAACCCCCAGCACCCTGTGTTCCAGAAGCTGGAAGCACTGCAAACCACCGACCAAGACCGGCTGAAGCTCTACGCCGAGATCCTGTACGGCCAGGCCCTGCTCATGGAGGGCGTGGCCCTGGAGGACCCGGCGGACTTCGCCCAGAAGATCTGCCAGGTCCTGTGACCTTTGGGAAAGGAAGGAAGCCCATGAATCAAACGCCCGCGCCTGGAAGCCCCCCGCCCTTCCAGCCTGTCCAGGGGCAGCCCCCCCAGGGGTGGTCCCCCCAGGCCCCGGCCCCCGGAGGGACCGCTCCCCAGGGACAGCCTGCCCAGGGACAGCCTGCCCAGGGACAGCCCTGCGCCCCCTGGGCCCAGCCCCAGTGGGCCCCCCAGCCCGCCTGGCCCCCCCAGGGGAACTGGGCGGCCCCCGCCCAGGGGTGGACCGGGTATCCCCCGGCCTACGCCTTGGGACAGGGCTGGGCCGTCCCCCGGAAAGACCCCCGGGTGAAGGGGGCCTCCCAGACCCTGAATCGCCTGTGCCTGTGCGTGCTGGCCCAGACGGTGTTCTCCCTGTTCTGGAGCTTCTGCGCTTCCCTGTTTTTGGGGATGCTGGGCGCGGACCTGCTGGGGGACGACCTGGGGTATTTGCTGCTCACCGCGGCGCTGGTGCCCCTGTCTACGGCGTTGCCCTTTGTGGTGTACCTGGCGGTGGGCCGCCGGGACCTGAGGGAGTATCTCCGCTTTGAGAAAGTGGGCTTCCTCCCCGGGCTGCTCTTTGTACTGGCGGGGCTGGCCATCTGCCTGCTGGGGAACTACCCCGCCTTTTTCCTCCAGGACCTGCTGGGGGCCATCGGCTACCAGCCGGCCTCCGGCGGAGTGGAGACCTCCCTCTCCTGGTCCTCCTTCTGGGTGGACCTGCTCTCCACCGCGGTGCTGGTGCCCGTCATGGAGGAGCTGGTGTTCCGTGGGGTGGTGTTCTCCGGCCTGCGGAAGTTCGGCACGGGCTTTGCCGTGGTGGGCAGCGCCCTGGTCTTCGGGGTGGTGCACATGGACGTGACCAACGTCCTGTTCGCCCTGGTGGCCGGGCTGGTCTTCGGCTGGCTCTACGCCAGGACCGGGAACCTGTGGGTCACCGTGGCCATCCACGGGCTGAACAACGGCCTGGCGGTGGTGGGGGCCTATCTGGGGTTGTTCGTGCCCCAGTCCGCCGCGGGCCTTGTAAACCAGCTGCTGCTGGCTGTGCCCATCGCCTTGGGGATCCTGGCCCTGGGGCTGCTGTTCCTGTTCTATCGGGAGAAGCTGCTGG
The DNA here is from genome assembly GCA_019115285.1 of Candidatus Acutalibacter pullistercoris. Classification (GTDB taxonomy): domain Bacteria; phylum Bacillota; class Clostridia; order Oscillospirales; family Acutalibacteraceae; genus Acutalibacter; species Acutalibacter pullistercoris. The sequence goes on along the minus strand of DXDU01000021.1, from coordinate 15,514 downwards.
CCCCCCTGGCCCAGCTGACCCCCTGCCCTCTGGAAGCCGCCGCCGGAGGGAAGGCCCTGGCCCGGACGCCCCTGTTCTGGGCCATCGTCCTGGTGATGGTGTGGTACACCGTGAGCCTGTTTGTGTGATGGACAAGTTGGCGTTTCTGCCCAAGAAAGAGTACATGCGCAGGGCCCTGGACCTGGCCCGGGAGGCGGCGGCCGCCGGGGAGGTCCCGGTGGGGGCGGTGGTGGTCCGGCAGGGGCAGGTGCTGGGAGAGGGCCGCAACCGCCGGGAGGCAGGCCGCAGCGCCCTAGCCCACGCGGAGCTGGAGGCCATCGCCCAGGCCTGCCAAAGGCTGGGGACCTGGCGGCTCACCGGGTGCCAGCTGTATGTGACTTTGGAGCCCTGCCCCATGTGCACCGGGGCCATCATCAACGCCCACATCGACACGGTGGTGTACGGCTGCGACGACGAGCGGGCCGGGTGCTGCGGCACGGCGGCGGACCTGTTCGCCCTGCCCTACAGCCACCGGCCGGAGGTGTATCGGGGCTTTTTTGAGGAGGAGTGCCGGGAGCTGCTGGGGCGGCGCCCCTTTTCTGTCTTGACAACGGGGGGCGGGGGCTGTATCATAAGGCGATGGGACTCTGGGTGACGCGGACGAGAGCCGCGGCCGAACACAGGAACAGGGGTGAAATTCCCCGGCGGACCCGCCGCCGTGATGGCGAAGAGCTCCCCCAGGGCCGGCGCGCCGGCCCACTGCCACTGGGCCAAAGCCTGGGAAGGCGGGGGAGCTTGCCTGACGCCTAAGCCGGAAGACTTGCCCAGAGCGGCTGCGCGAGAACCACGGGTGCTTGGCGCCTCGCGCGGGGACTGGGCCTGGCTTGGGCCGCCTTTGGGAACAGGGAAGGCGGGCGGGCAGGGCTGGCCGCGGCATGCGGCAGTCCCTGTTCCGAGAGCGGAAGGCCGGGGGTCCCCCGGCTTTTTTCTTTTGGAGCGCTGTCCCTCCACTCAAAACTTTTTTGAAGAGAGGTAACAGACATGAAGACAGTACAGAACAGTTGGAAGCGGGGCCTTGCTCTGCTGTTGGCCCTGGCCCTCACCCTGACGCTGGCCGCCTGCGGCGGGGACAGCGGTTCCTCCCAGGAGGAGAGCCAGTCCGCCGGCGAGAGCTCCCAGAGCGAGAGCGCCCAGTCCGCGGCATCTTCCCAGGCCGCCAGCGAGAGCGGGGAGGACTCCTCTGAGGAAGCCCAGGAGAAGACCATCGCCTTCCAGGTGGTGCACAAGGACGGCTCCACTCAGGACTTTGAGATCTCCACCACCGCCGGGACCCTCCGGGAGGCCCTGGAGGCAGAGGGGCTCATCGCCGGGGAGGAGAGCCCTTACGGGCTGTACGTGGAGACCGTGGACGGGGAGACCGCCGACGAGGGCAACCAGGAATGGTGGTGCCTGACCAAGGGCGGCGAGATGTGGAACTACGGCGTGGACGACACCCAGATCCAGGACGGGGACGCCTTTGAATTCACCCTGACGGTGGGCTATTGATGAAACGGCTGTGGGACATCTGCCTCATGGCCCTGCTGGGGGTGGTGCTGGTGGCCTCTAAACAGGCCCTGGCCGCCCTGCCCAACGTCGAGCTGGTCAGCCTGTTCACCATCCTGTTCACTTTGGTGTTCCGCCGGCGGGTGTTGGGGGCCCTGGGGGTGTTCCTGCTGCTGCAGGGGCTGCTCTACGGCTTTGGCAGCTGGTGGGCGATGTACCTGTACGTCTGGCCGCTGCTGGCCCTGCTCACCTGGCTGTTCCGCTGGATGGACAAGGCCTGGCAGTGGGCCATTTTCTCCGGGCTGTACGGCCTGGCCTTCGGGACCTTGTGCTCCCTGGTGTACCTGCCGGTGGGCGGGCCCTCCATGGTCCTGGCGTGGATGATAAGCGGCCTGCCCTTTGACGCGGTCCACGCCGTGGGGAATTTCGCCCTGGCGCTGGTGCTGTACCGGCCCCTGCGCCTGGCCCTGGACCGATTGGAGAGACAGCTCCCCGCCCAGAGAGAAGGCGGGGCCCCTGGGGGCAAGCCCAGAGCATAAAAACGAAAGAGCCCCCTGGGGGGCTCTTTTTTTTGGGGCTTATTTGGATCTGGGGTAGCGCAGGGCCCGGCCGTCGGCGATGGGCCCGGACCAGTTCAAGCCGTAGCCGTAGCCGTAGGCATGGCCCGCCTGGTCCACGTAGACCTCCATGTCGAAGGGCACGTCCTCGCAGTGGGCCTCCACCGTCTCCATGGAGGCGGGGAGCTCCACCGGCAGCAAGCCGCTGGGCTCCGCCCGGCCGGAGACGATGTCCAGGATGGCCTGCTGCTGCACCCCAAAGTCGATGAGAATGGCGTCGGCGCTGGGTTCCAGCTCCGAGAGGACGGTGGGGTTGTGCATCCGCAGGCACACCACCACGGGCTTGTCCCCCATGGCCTGCCGGGCGTTTAAGACCAGGTCCAGGTCCCCTTCGTTGGCGCAGGTACCCACCTTTCCCCGGTAGCTTCTGTCGGTGAAGCTCTCCCTAAAGTCGCCCCCGGCCAGGCTGGGCTGCCGGGCGGTGTCCGCCTGGTAGGGCCTGTACTGCAGGGTGATGGGCACGTAGCCGGTGCCGCCTGCCTCCGCGTCTTTCTGGGAGTAGCCCCCGTCGGTGAGGGGGCTTTCGATGACCACCAGGGCGAAGTCCGCCTCCTGCGGGGTCTCCACCCGGGTAAAGTACTGCTCCACCAGGGCGGTGTCCAGGGGATCCACGGTCTTTTCCGGCTCCACCCCCCGGAAGAAGCTCTTCTTCTCCTCCACGTGCCGGATGGGGATGTACACTTTCTTTTTCTCAGAAAGGGGCAGGGCCCCCTGGTTTTTCACCAGCACCAGGGACTTGCGCTGGGCCTCGAACCCGGCCCGGACAAAGTCCTCCCGGCCCACCACGGCCTGGCTCTCCTGGGGGTCCAGGTAGGGGTTCTCGAACAGGCCGCAGCGGAAGATGTTCCGCAGCAGGCGCACGGCGGACTCCTCCATCCGCTGGCGCATGGCCTGCTCCCCGTACTTCTGGCAGCCCAGCTGGTAGGCCTCCAGCACGGGACGGATGTCGGAGTTGCCCCCGAACTGGTCCACCCCGTTCTCGATGGCCAACAGGTGGCGCTGGGCCACGGTCAGGTCCTCCACCCCGAAGCACCGGCTGCCGAAGGAGTCCATCACCGGGGCGGGGTCGTCGGTGATGCCCCAGTCGGTGCACACCACCCCGTCGAAGCCGTACTTCTCCCGCAGCAGGTCCTTCACCAGGTACTGGCTGTAGGAGTTCCCCACGTTCTTGCCGTTTTTCTGGTCTAAGCCGTAGGAGATGGTGTAGTAGGGCATCACCGCCGAGACCTTCCCTGTGGGGCCGTCCAGCTGGAAGGCCCCCTCTAAAAAGGGCTTCATGTGAGAGGGCAGGTTCTCCCCCGGGTACACGGCGTACTTGCCAAAGGCGTAGTGGGCGTCCCGGCCGGCCTCGCAGGGGCCGCCCCCCGGCCAGTGCTTGGCCATGGCGCAGACGCTGTCCTTCCCCCAGCCGCCGGGGGCGCCCTGGGTGGTCTGCAGGCTGTCGCAGTAGATCTTCCCCAGCTCTGTCACCTGGGCAGGGCTGGTGCCGAAGGTGTCCTCAAAGCGCATCCACCGGGGCTCGGTGGCCAGGTCCACCTGGGGGGACAGGGCGGTGGTCAGGCCCAGGGCCCGATACTCCTGGGAGATGGCCTCCCCGAAGGCCCGGCAGACCTCCGGGTCGAAGGTGGCGGCGATGCCCAGGCCCTCGGGCCACTTGGAGACCTCGCCCCCGCCCAGCTTGTACTCCGCCCCGGCCTTGCTGGCCCCGTGGCGGGGGTCGCTGCACAGGTTCACCGGGATGCCCCAGGGCAGGGACTCCGCCAGGGCCTGGAGGTTGTTGCTCCACCGGGCGGCGGTCTCGGTAGAGGCGAAGCTCACCGCCAGAATGTGCCGGATGTGGTCCTGGCTCAGGTACCCCAGCTGCTGGTCGGAGAGCTCCCAGGGGTCCTGGCCGCTTTCGGCGAAGGGCTTGCCCCCGTAGGTGCCGGGCCAGGGGGGACCGGGCTGGGCCGGGACGGTCTGGTGGGGCGAGTACATCATCAGCCCGGCGATCTCCTCAATGCTCAGCCGGGAGGCCAGGTCCTCCGCCCGGGCCTGGGGGTCCAGCCGCCAGTCCTCGTAGGGGAGAAGCTCCCCAGTGCGGGCCAGGTCCTTGAAGTAGAGGCCGTCCACCTCTAGCACAGGGGCCCCGGCGGTGCCCAGGTCGGGGCCGTTTTCGTTGTGGATGAGGGTGTAGCGCGGATGTTCCATGAGATCCCTCCTGCAAGTTGGGGCACAGCGCCAAAAATCGCGTCTCTGCCCAGGATTTTCTATTTACTTTAGCATACCACACCGCCGGCAGTCCCGTCAAGAAAAGGCCGGGCCCAGGGCGGGCAAAAAGTGGAAGCTTCCCACAGAGGGAAGGGCGGGGGGATGCCCCCGGCGGGGCTGCCTCGAGGGTGGCTTGAATAGTTCTCCAAGACAGGAGCAGCTTCCCACAGACAGGACGCTGGGAGTGCTCCGGCGGGGCTGCCTCGAGGGTGGCTTGAATAGTTCTCCAAGACAGGGGAGAGGTCTCCCCACAGAGGGGACGCCAGGGGAGGCTCCTGGCACAGCTTCCTCGGGGTGGGCCGGAGGCCTCACAAAACGGGGGCAAAGGAAAAAGCCCGGCCCCGGGCAGGGGCGGGCTTTTGGGGCGTTGCACGTTGGGATCAGGGCAGCTGGTTGCCGGCGGCCAGGTACAGCTGGTACCAGTCCTCCCGGGTGAGCTCCACCCCGCTGGCGGCGGCGATGTCTGTCAGCCGCTGGGGGTTGGTGGTGCCCACGATCACCTGGATCTGAGCGGGGTGGCGGAGGATCCAGGCCACGGCCATGGCGGACTTGGTGACGCCGTACTTCTCGCCCAGCTCCTGGAGCTTCTGGTTGAGCTGGGGGAACTTGTCGCTGTCCACAAAGGCCCCCTCGAAGAAGCCGTACTGGAAGGGGGACCAGGCCTGGACGGTGATGTGTTTGAGACGGCAGTAGTCCAAAACTTCCCCGTCCCGGTCGGCGGCGTGGGGGAACTCGGTGTTCACCTGCAGGCCGTGGTCGATCAGGCCGGTGACCTTCAGGCTGAACTGGAGCTGGTCGATGAGCAGCCGCTGGCTCAAACCGGACTGGAGCAGCTCGATCTGCCGGGCGTTAAAGTTGCTCACCCCGAACCGGCGGACCTTGCCCTGTTCCTCCAGCAGGGTGAAGGCTTCGCCCACCTCTTCCGGCTCCATCAGGGCGTCGGGCCGGTGAAGGAGCAGCAGGTCCAGGTACTCCACCCCCAGCCGGGAGAGAATGCCCTCCACGCTTTTGACAATGTGCTCTTTGGAGAAGTCGTACATCCCCGGGCGGATGCCGCACTTGCTCTGCAGCACCATCTTATCCCGCAGGGTCTTGTCCGCCGCCAGCACCTGGCCGAAGGCGGTCTCGCAGTCGCCCCCGCCGTAGATGTCCGCGTGGTCGAAGAAGTTGACGCCCAGGTCCAAAGCGGTGCGGACGTAGGCGTCCAGCTCTTTGTGAGAGAGCTTGTTGATGCGCATACACCCCAGGGCCACCGCGGAGCCCAGCAGCCCAGAGCGGCCCAGATCGATCTGTTTCATAAGTCATTCCTCCCTGTTTTTCCGGGGGACAGATCCCCCTGCCTGCAAAAAAGCGGCATGGGAAACACACCCACGCCGCCCGGCGCCATATGGCGATCTAACCTGGTTACTGGATGGAGCAGTCCAGATAGTGCTCCAGTTCCTCGTCGTCTTTCTTCTTATCCAGGTACAGAAGCAGAGCGGTCCCCACCGCGGCCAGCGCCGCCAGAGCCGCCACAATGCCGATGAGCATCGCCAGCATGCTACCTTTCTTCATAGGGCAATACCTTCCTTTCACCGTATCCTGTCCAGGCCCCGCCGGGAATAAGGCGGGAGGCCCTCTTTTGTCTATGATACCCAATTTCCGCGGAAAAGTCAACAGAAAATCCAGGGGAAAAGGAAAAGCTGGGCAAAAAAACAGCGCAGAGGAAGAGACTTCCCTGCGCACTGTTTCTTCTTGTCAGCCGGCGGCTTAGGCGCTGGCGTGGAGCTTCTTGTCCAGAGCGGCCTTCTTCCGGGCGGCAGTGTTCTTGGGCAGCACACCCTTGGCGGCAGCCTGGTCGATGCGCTTTACAGCGGCGCGCACAGCGGCAGCCTTGTCCTCCGCGTTGTTCTCGATGGCGGCGTTGGCCCGCTTGATCTCGGTCTTCAGCCGGGAGTTGATGGTCTTGTTCTGCAGGGTCTTGGTGGCGATCACCTTGACGCGCTTCTTCGCCGATTTGATGTTGGGCATAGTCACACCTCCTTGCTTCCCTAATAACGCAGCAATTATCATACCACGGACCGGGGAAAAAAGCAAGTTATTTTTGGATTTTTCCCATTTTCAAATTGACAAAGCCCAGCCGGTGGGGTAGAATACAAGAGCGGACTTTCCCCGAAGGCGGGGAAAGTCCTCCTGCCCCCTTAGTTAAATGGATATAACGGTCCCCTCCTAAGGGACAATTATCAGTTCGATTCTGGTAGGGGGTGCCAACAGGAGCTGCCGGGCTGCCGGCGGCTCTCTTTTTTTACGACTTGTCCCGGGGCTTTGCCAGCAGGGCGGCCAGAAAGCCCAGGAAGATGGCGGCGGCTGTCCCTGCCGCCCCGGCGGTGAGGCCCCCGGTGAAGGCCCCCAGAAAGCCCTGTTCCCCCACGGCCTTGCGCACCCCCTCGGACAAAGCCCACCCAAAGCCCGTCAGCGGGACGGTGGCCCCGCAGCCGGCGAAGTCCGCCAGGGGGCCGTAGAGGCCCAAGGCCCCCAGGACCACCCCGGCGGTGACAAACCCCACCATGATCCTGGCGGGGGTGAGCTTCGTCTTGTCGATGAGCACCTGGCCCAGGGCGCAGATGAGCCCGCCCACCCAAAAGGCGTTGAAGTATTCCAAAAAGACGGCCCCCTTTCTCCCGGTAGTGTGCCCGGGAAGGGGGCCGTTATGCCATGTCACAGCAGGCTTGCCAGCTCTTCCAAGTCCCGGACCACCAGGTCGGGCTTTGTGCCGCTTTGGGCCAGGAGTTCCGGGGTGGTCTCGCCGCTCATCACCAGGATGGAGGTGACTTTCGTCCCCACAGCCACGGCGATGTCCGTGTAGAGCCGGTCCCCTACCACCGCCAGCTCCTCCGGGGCCGCGCCGGTGCGGGCCAGGATGTAGTCCAGGGTGTGGGGAGAGGGCTTGCCGAAAAATTGGCACTGCACCCCGGTGGAGGCCTTGACCAGGGCGGCGATGGAGCCGCAGTCCGGGATGAAGCCCCCTTCCACCGGGCAGTTCCAGTCCGGGTTGACGCCGTACACCGGCCGCCCCGCCCGGATTAGGTCGCAGGCCACCCGGAGCTTCTCGTAGGTCAGGGTGGTGTCAAAGCCCAGGATCACCACGTCCCCCTGGGGGTCCTTCGGTTCGAACCCCGCCGCCCGGAAGTCCTCCTCCAGGGCGGGGGTGCCCACCACCCAGCAGCTGGCCCCCGGGTGGTGCTCCCCCAGCCAGTGGAGGAGCACGTCGTTGGAGAGGAGCATCTGCTCCGGGGCAATCGAAATGCCCATGCGGCGCAGCTTCTCCAGGTAGGCCGCCCGGTTCTTCGAGCTGTTGTTTGTGAAAAAGCAAAACTCCCGGCCGGTTTCCTCCACCCGCCGGAGGAACCCCGGGGTGAAGGGGAACAGCCTGTCCCCCAGATAGATGGTGCCGTCCATGTCCAGCACGAAGATCTTGATCCGCGAAAGCCTGGGATCGCCCAAAGTCCTCGCCCCTTTCTCCAAAGTGCTCTCATTGTAGCACAGGAGCGGCCCCCTGGCAAGGCGGCCACTCCCCCGGGGAGAGGAAGGAGGCATAGGAGAGGACTTTCCCCAGCCGCCGCCTGGCCCGTTGGAGGTGGCGGCATACGGCGGGCTTGCCAATGCCCAGCTCCCGATTTGGGTTTCGCCTCACCCCCCCGGGGAGAGGAACGCGGCGTAGGAGAGGACTTTCCCCAGCCGCCGCCGGGCTCGCTGGAGGAGGCGGCACACGGCGGGCTTGCCGATGCCCAGCTCCCGGTTTGGGTTTCGCCTCACTCCCCCGGGGAGAGGAAGGCGGCGTAGGAGAGGACTTTCCCCAGCCGCCGCCTGGCCCGCTGGAGGTGGCGGCACACCGCGGGCTTGCCGATGCCCAGCTCCCGGCCGATGGCCTCCATGGTCTCCCGCTGGTAGTAGTACCGCACCACGCACTCCCGCTGGCGGGGGGTGAGCTCTTTGGCGATGAGGGTCTTGAGCAGGGCTGCCGCCCGGTCCAGCTGGGGGCGGTTGGAGGAGATCTCCTCCCGGTCGGGGCGGCCCACATACCGCTCCATTTCGTCGAGACTCAGCAGCCGGTGGCGCATGTCCATCCCTTCCTTTTCTCTAGAAATAGAACAAACGTTCTATTTCTAGTATAGCAGAGGGAGCACCCCTTGGCAAGGGCTTTGGTGATTTTTCGGGAAAAGGGGTGTTATTTTTCCAAAGGATAGGGTATAATAGAAAAAACTGGGTCTGGGACAAGGTTCCGGACTGCCATAGTCAGAAAGGATGACCGCAATGGAATTTTTGAAAACTGTAGGAAGAGCCGTGGAGAACGCCGCCAGCTACCTGGGGGAGAAGAACCGGCGGGCCGCCGCCCTCAACCGGATCCGGGCCGTCATCCGCTGCGAGGAGAAGGCCGCCCAGAAGGAGTACCTGGCCCTGGGGAGATATTACTACAACAATCTCCGGGATAAGAACAACGCCGTCACCGAGCCCCACTGCGCCCAGCTGGAGGAGATCGACAAGCGCTTAAACGCCGCCGTGGCCCAGCTGGAGAAATTCTACGCCAAGCCCGAGGAGGAGTGCGAGGAAGTCACCCTGGAGGGCGTGGAGAGCTTCGACCAGGACCCCACCCTGCCCCAGGAGGAGACCCCCGCCGCCACCGCGGAAGAGGAAGAGAAACTGCCTTTTGAAGGCTGAGCCCCGGAGGAACCATGTCTACTGAGATCACCAAGGATATCATCTGCCCCCAGTGCGGGGAGCCCCAGAAATACAGGCTGTTCGCCGGCGTCAACGCCCAGGATAACCCGGAGCTGAAGGAGAAGATCCTGGAGGAGACGCTGTTCGATTGGCGCTGCCAGCGGTGCAACTACTTCGCCGCCATGGCCTACCCTTTTTTGTACACAGACCCGGAGAAGAAGCTGCTGGTGTGCGTCACCCCGGCGGGGAGCAAGTCCACCGTGCAGCCCTCCCCGGCGGTGGAGGAGTTCACCAAGCGCCAGGTGAAGAACCTGGCGGAGCTGAAGGAGAAGATCCTGATCTTCGACGGGGGCTACGACGACGTGGCCGTGGAGCTGGTGAAGAACGCCCTGTGCGCCATCATCAAAGACAGCTACAAGGTGAACCGGGTCCACGCCTACTTCAGCCGGGTGAACCAGGACGAGATGGAGTTCGCCATCTTCCTGCCCCGGAAGGCCGAGCCGGTGTACCACTCCACCAAACTGGACGTGTATAAGCAGTCCCAGGAAGTGCTGCGCACCCTGGATTTTGTGGATCCCCCAGGCTTTGTGGTGGCCGACGCCAAGCTGGCCCGGAAGATCATCGAGGAGTACCAGGACATCTGAGAAACACAGGCTACTGCCTGGAAACAAGGGAGGGTACATCGCCCTCCCTTGTTCGCGCCTATACGAAGGGAACAGTCCCTCTATTTCCGGCGAGCGGCCCAGGCCGCCCGTAATTGCAGCCCGCGCCTCCCTCTCGGGAACAGCGCGGGCTGTTTCGTTTGTTTCTATTCTCTCGCTCCCAACCGTGCACCACCTGAGCCGCCCGCCCTCAGCGCGGGCCGCCTAGGTCACTTATTATAGCAAACTTCTACTCGCGAATTGCCCGCCGCATGGCGCGCATGCCCCTATTTTTGGAGGGCTTGAGTGAAGTCGATCTGCTGGTCCGGGGAGACGGTGATCCCCCGCACGTTTTTGCTCAGGCCGTAGTAGGTCCTGTCCCGGTACAGGGGGTAGAAGACGTACTCCTCCAGCAGCTGCTGCTCCAGGCTCCGGTAAGAGCTGAGGTCGAAGGTGAGAGTGTGAAAGGCCTGGTCGTAGGCGGGGTCCTCCAGTAAAGCGGGGGAGGCGGTGCTCTGGAAGGACTGGAGCACGCTGTACGGGGTGACCCCCCCTGCCCGCAGGGGGTAGAGGGCCGCTTCGTAGTCGCCGGAGGCCACCTGGCTTTGGAGCTGGCGCAGAGGCATGGGCTGGATGTTGAAGGCGTTGCCCAGCTTCTCGTTCCAGGAGATGAGCAGGCCGTTGGCCACGTCGATGGAGGCCTGGTCGTCGGGGCACAGCACAGTGATGGAGGGCATCTCCTCCAGCTCCAGGCTGTCCAGCAGGGAGGAAAGGCCGTTGACCACCGCGTCGTCTTGCTGGGGGACCATCCAGGCCCCGTCGGCGTAATAGGGCTGGCCCCCGCACACCACGCAGGCCGGCATGACCCCCTGGGCCTCCTCCGGGTCCTCTAAGCCCCGGCGGTCTAAAAGGGACTGGCGGTCCAGGGTCTTCAGGAAGATCTCCCGCAACGCGGGGCTCTCCAGGCCCGCGGCCTGGGGGTTTAACAGCAGCCCGGTGACGGCGTCCTCCAGGGCCAGCACCTGGCAGCCCCCCTCCTCCGCCTGCCGGGCCTGCTCCTGGGAGAGGACCAGCACGTCCGCCAGGCCCTGGGTCAGGGCGGAGACAGGGTCCTGATCGACGGCGTTGTCGTAGTCCATCTGGTAGGTGAGGGTGGCGGGCAGCACCCGCTCCTCCCCCCGGTAGGTCTCAGAGCGCACCAGGGTGATCTCCCGCTCCCCGGGGTCTGTCTGCCAGGCGTAGATGCTGGCCAGAGCAAAGGGCCCGTTGGTGAGCAGGTATTGGGAGGATAGGCCGTAGTGGCCCTGGCTCTCTTGAAAATAGGCCCGGTTGCAGGGCATGTAGTGGAGGGCCGCCGTCATGGCGGGAAAGTCGGAGGAGGCCCGCTCCAGCCGGATGACCAGGGTCCTGTCGTCTTCTGCCGCCACCCCCAGGGAGGACAGGTCCGCTTCCCCATTGTAAATGGCCCTGGCCCCCTGGATGAGGAACAGGTCGTCGGCGTTGGGAGAGGCGGTGGCTGGGTTGAGACAACGCTCGATGGCAAAGCGGAAGTCGTCGGCGGTCACGGGAGTGCCGTCGCTCCAGCTGGCGTTTTTCCGCAGGTGGAAGGTGTACTCCATCTGGGTGCTGTCGCACTCCCAGCGCTCCGCCACCCCGGGAACGGCCTCCCCGTTTTCGTCCAGGCGGCAGAGGCCCTCGAACAGGGAGCCAATCACCAGCCGGGCCGCGGTGCCGGAAGCCGTCTGGGGGTCTAAGCTGCTCACCGCCCCCGGCAGGGGACAGACCAGTTCCCCGTCCTTCTGGTACCCGCAGCCCACAGCGGGGAGCAAAAGGCAAAGGCACAGCAGCAGGCAGATCAGGCGTTTTCCCATGGCGTTCCCTCCCACAAATCGTCGGTGAGTTTTAGTATACACAGCCCGGGCTGGTCTATTGTTCCATAATAGAAAATTACTCCCCGCCGGGCAAGTTTTCCCTCGCTGCATTTGACGGGAAAACGGGCGGAAAAGTCTGCCCTGTTCCCTGGATTTTTCCCCGGGCCTCCTGTATACTGAAGAAAAAGGAGGCATGGCTATGAGCAGTTTGGGACAAAGCCTGACACGGGCCAGAAAGAAACAGGGCCTGACCCAGGAGCAGGTGGGGGAGAAGCTGGGGGTCAGCCGGCAGACCATTTCTAAATGGGAGCTGGACGAAACCCTGCCGGACATCCGCCAGGCCAAAGAGCTCTCCCGGCTGTATGGGACCACCCTGGACGATCTCATCGACTACGACGCCGAAGTGGAAGAGGTAAAGCGGGTGGTGCGCCACACCAGCCAGGAGACCCAGGAGAAGATTGACTGGAGCAAGCTGTGGGGGGAGATGTACCCCGTCCTCAACACCTATCCCCAGCAGGTGGAGGCCGCCCGGTACACAGGGCCTTTGGAGGGCCTGCTCCAGGATCTGCGGGAGACTTACGGCTACTCCCCCCTGGACGCCTTTTTGGTGCTCAAGGACCTATTGGGAAAACTGTGGACGGAAAAAGGCTAGCAAGAGAAAGACCCCCGCTCCTGGGAGCGGGGGTCCTGCTGTTTTGATAGGAGCTTCGTTTAGCCCACGATCAGGCTCTCGCCGGTCATTTCCTTAGGCTGCTTTAAGCCCAGCACCTGCAGCATGGTGGGGGCGATGTCCGCCAGGCGGCCGCCCTCCCGGAGCTTGCAGGGGTGGTTGATGACGCAGAAGGGCACCGGGTTGGTGGTGTGGGCGGTGAAGGGCTCCCCGTCCTCGTCCACCATCTTGTCGGCGTTGCCGTGGTCGGCAGTCAGCAGCACGCAGCCGCCCATCTCCTTCACGGCCTCTACCACGCGGCCCACGCAGGTGTCCACGGCCTCCACGGCCTTGACGGCGGCCTCGAACACGCCGGTGTGGCCTACCATGTCGCAGTTGGCGTAGTTGAGGATGAGGGCGTCGTACTTGCCGGACTTGACGGCTTCCACCATCTTGTCGGTGACCTCGTAGGCGCTCATCTCGGGCTGCAGGTCGTAGGTGGCAACAGCGGGGGACTTCACCAGGATGCGGTCCTCCCCGGGGTACTGCTTCTCCACGCCGCCGTTGAAGAAGAAGGTGACATGGGCGTACTTCTCCGTCTCGGCGATGCGCAGCTGGGTCAGGCCCTTGTTGGAGATGTACTCCCCAAAGGTGTTTTCCAAAGATTCGGGCTTGTAGGCCACCTCCACGTTGGGCATGGTGGCGTCGTACTGGGTCATGCACACATAGGTGAGAGGGAAGAAGCCCTTCTTCCGCTCAAAGCCGGTAAAGTCCGGGTCCACCAAGGTGCGAGTGATCTCTCTGGCACGGTCGGGGCGGAAGTTGTAAAAGATCACGGAATCGCCCGCGGAGATGGGCTCCGCGCCCTTGACCACGGTGGGCACCACAAACTCGTCGGTGACTTCCTTGTCGTAGGAGTTCTGCATGGCGCACAGGGGGCAGTCGGCCTGCTCGCCCTCGCCGTAGACCATGGCGGCATAGGCCTTCTCCACACGCTCCCAGCGGTTGTCACGGTCCATGGCGTAGTACCGGCCCATGACGGTGGCGATCTTGCCCACGCCGATTTCCTGGAGCTTGTCCATCAGCTGCTTGACGTAGTCCTTGCCGCTGGAGGGGGGCACGTCCCGGCCGTCCATAAAGCAGTGGACGAAGACCTTCTCCAGGCCCAGCTTTTTGGCCATCTCCAGCAGGGCATACAGGTGGGTGTTGTGGCTGTGCACGCCGCCGTCGGACAGCAGGCCCATAAAGTGCAGGGCCTTGCCGTTTTCCTTGGCGTTGTGCATGGCTTTGAGCAGGGCCTCGTTCTGCATCATGTCCCCGTCCTGGGCGGACTTGGTGATGCGGGTCAGCTCCTGGTACACAATGCGCCCGGCGCCGATGTTGGTGTGGCCCACCTCACTGTTGCCCATCTGGCCGTCAGGCAGGCCCACGTCCATGCCGGAGGCGCCGATCTGGGTGTGGGGGTTCTCGGCGAAGATCTTCTCCAGATTGGGATGCTTCGCCGCGGCAATGGCGTTGCCCTCGGCGGGGGCGATGCCAAAGCCGTCCAAGATCATCAAAACTAAGGGTTTTTTCATAGGGAATTATTTCTCCTTTCCCGGACTTCCCCAAGGGAAGTCCGCCAAAGGACAAGTCTTTCCCATGGAAAGACTTGCCTCTCTCTTCTTTCTTGAAAGAAAGAAGCAAAGAACTTTTCATTCGCACCGGGCCTTGTGACGGTTTCGGCCCGTTAAGCCCGGACCCAGCCCAGTGCCATGCTCGTCCTCGGCTCCTTGAAAGAAAGAAGCAAAGAACTTTTACTTCGCGCACGCCGCTTTGTGGCGGCGAAGCTCGGTGGGAACCGCCAGCAAGCGGCCCGCGTTCCAGCGTGACGCTGGACCCAAGCCGCGCACGCCGCTTTGTGGTGGCGAAACTCGGCGAGAGTTGTTAGCCAGCGGCCCGCGTTGGTAGCTAGCTTATGGGGAGGCTGAAAGCGCTACCCCTCCTGGCTGGGCTTGCCGGCGTAATCCAGCACGATTTTTTTGCACTCCCTGCAAATCCAGCCGGGAAAGGAACATGGGCGAACATATTTCTTGTCCAGAAGGATTTCTCCATCTTTCAGCATTAAGGTTAGAGCGTGGGGCTTTTTGACCCAAGCTGCCCACTGGTAAGTCTGGACACAGCCAGGCTCCATCTCTTTGCCACAAACGGGGCAGTTCATAGCAGGGGCTCCTTTCTTGCTTCAAAATGGATGGATCCCTTCCAGGGGAAAGCCCAAGTGCTTGCCTCTGAGGGTTAGCCCTCAGTAGCGGCCTTGACGATGGTGGCGAAGTCCTGGGGCTTCAGGGAGGCGCCGCCGATGAGGCCGCCGTCCACGTCGGGCTGGGCCAACAGCTCGGCAGCGTTGCCGGCGTTCATGGAGCCGCCGTACTGGATGGTGAAGGCGTCAGCGGCGTCCTTGCCGTACAGGTCGGCGATGACCTCCCGGATGGTGTGGCACACCTCGTTGGCCTGCTGGGCGGTGGCGGTCTTGCCGGTGCCGATGGCCCACACGGGCTCGTAGGCGATGATGACACGCTTCAGCTCCTCAGCGCTCACGCCGCCCAGGGCGATCTTGGTCTGCATGGCCACCAGCTCGCTGGTGATGCCCTGCTCCCGCTGCTCCAGGGTCTCGCCCACGCAGAGGATGACGGTCAGGCCGGCGTCCAGGGCGGCCCGGACCCGCTTCTGCACGGTGACGTCGGTCTCGCCGAAGTACTGCCGGCGCTCGCTGTGGCCGATGATGACGATGTTCACGCCCATGGAGCTGAGCATCTGGGCGGAGATCTCGCCGGTGTAGGCGCCGCTCACTTCCCAGTGGCAGTTCTCAGCGCCGATCTGGATGTTGGTGCCGGCGGCGGCCTCCTGGGCGGCGGACAGGTCCACAAAAGGCGTGCAGGCGATGACTTCGCAGCCGGCGTCCTTTACCAGGGGGGCGATGGCGGCGATGAGCTCCTTGGCCTCGGCGGGGGTCTTGTTCATTTTCCAGTTGCCGGCGATAACGGCTTTGCGCAGTGCTTTATTCATGAGAAATGTCTCCTTTATCTAGTAGTGTGGGAAATTGAGTAAAAATGCGGCGGCTGTTGGCCGCCGCATTCTCGGTGCGATTTATTTGTCGGCAATGCAGGCGATGCCAGGCAGAACCTTGCCTTCCAGATACTCCAGGGAGGCGCCGCCGCCGGTGGAGATGTGGGAAATCTGATCGGCGAAGCCCAGCTGCATCACAGCTGCAGCGGAGTCGCCGCCGCC
>DXDU01000156.1 GCA_019115285.1 Candidatus Acutalibacter pullistercoris | reverse complement strand
GGCCTGGTTTTCCGAAAGCGCCAATTCCTGGCCGGAGAAGCGCTCAAATTCCTCCTGGGTGAAGAGATACACCACCGCGTAACTGTCTACCGCATGGCTGTCGTCGGGAATATCCTGGGTGCCCAGGGCAGTCCCCGTTCGGAAAACAGTCATGTCCCAGCCCTCCCGTTCCACCACGTTCTCGATGGTCAGTCCCAGGGTGCCGGTCTTCTCCGCCACAACATCGCGGATCATGTCTTTGGCGTCCTGATTGGCCCCCTGGGCGGTGATTAGGATGTTCCGGGGATACCGGGTACGCATCAGCCCATCCATGGAGGTGTACAGGGAGAAGGTGGTGGACACCGTCACCAGCAGCGCCGTAAACAAAATGCAGATGGAGGCCAGCCCCGCGGCGTTCTGCTTCATCCGGTAGAGCATGCCGGAGACGGCGGTAAAGTGATTGAGCTTATAGTAGAAGCGCTTGTTTTTCTTGAGGAGCTTTAAAAGCGCCGTAATGCCGGTGAGGAACAGCAGGTACGTGCCCAGAATCACCAAGACAACCGCCACAAAGAACAGCAACAGGGCAGAGAGGGGGTCTTGGACGGTGAGAGCCAGGTAGTACCCCGCCCCCAGCAGGACCGCTCCCAGCACCGCCAGCAGCCAGTGGGCTTTGGGCTCTTTCTCTCCGGTCTCGCCGCCGCGCAGGAGCTGGATGGGACGGGAGAGCTTGAGCTGCAGCAGGTTGTACCCCAGGGTGAGCAGGTAGATGGCCCCGAACAGCATCAGGGTGCCGGTGACGGCGGGCAGGGGCACGGTGAAGGCGATGGGCACGGCGGCCCCCACCACCAGCCCCAGGGCCCAGAACAGCAGCCGGGAGGCGAGGATCCCCAGGCCCAGGCCCAAGGCCAGGGAGCACAGGGCGGTGAGAAGTGTCTCGATCACCAGGACCCGGGCGATGTGGCGTTTCTCCATGCCCAGGATGTTGTAGAGGCCCAGTTCCTTCTTCCGGCGCTTGATGAGGAAGCTGTTGGTGTAGAACAGGAACAGCAGGGCGAACAGGGCGATGACAAAGACCCCGAAGCCCATCATGGCGGAGACGGAGGAGCCGCCGTACATGGCCTCCTCGTCGATGCCCAGGGTGAGGGCAGTGATGCAGTAGAACATGAGGATGATCCCCGCCCCGGAGAGCAGGTAGGGCAGGGTGACCCGCCGGTTGTTTTTCAAGTTGCGCAAGGCCAGCTTGCAGTACAGTCCCCGGGCCATGTCACACCGCCTCCTGTTCCGAAGAGAGTTCTTCCAAGGTGCGGGAGATGAGCTGGTACATGTGGTCCCGGTCCCTGTTCTGGCGGTAGAGCTGGTGGGTCACCTGGCCGTCCTTCAAGAAGAGCACCCGGCCCGCCCGGCTGGCGGCCTGGAGGGAGTGGGTGACCATCAGGATGGTCTGGCCCCCCTGGTTGACGGCCTCGAACAGGTCTAAGATCTGGCCGGCGGAGCGGGAGTCCAGGGCGCCGGTGGGCTCGTCGGCCAAGAGGAGCTCTGGGTTTGTGATGATGGCCCGGGCGATGGCGGCCCGCTGCTTCTGGCCGCCGGAGACCTCATAGGGGAACTTTCCCAGGAGCTTTTCGATGCCCAGCCGGGCGGCGATGGGCTGCAGCCGGGTCTTCATCTCGGGGTACTTTTTCCCGGAGAGCACCAGGGGCAGGAAGATGTTGTCCTGGAGGGAGAAGGTGTCCAGGAGGTTGAAGTCCTGGAAGACGAAGCCTAAGTGGTCCCGGCGGAAGGCGGAGATCTCCTTTTCGCTGAGGGCGGCGATGTCCCGCATGTTCAGGAAGACCTGGCCGCTGGTGGGACGATCCAGGGCGGCCAGGATGTTTAACAGGGTGGTCTTGCCGGAGCCCGACTCCCCCATGATGGCCACGAACTCCCCCTGTTCCACGGTGAAGCTCACCCCGGAAAGGGCCTGTACCTTGGCCCCGCCTAAGCGGGTGGTGTATACTTTCTGCAGGTTCTGCACGTTGAGCAATGCCATGTTCTTGCCACTCCTTTTTTGTTTCTGGGCCCAGTATAGGCGGCGTTTCTTACGGAATTTTAAAGGAGGGCTTACAAAAGAGAGACGCAAAGCTTACGGTTTCAGGTCCCCGGCCCAGCGCGATTTTTCCTGCCGGTGGATTGACAGGGCAGGAAAAACAGGCTACACTGGGCACAAAGGGGAGGGGCGCGCCATCTGTCCCTCCCAGCCAGAGCGAAGAGTCACAAATTATGTAAACTGAAGGGGCGTGCGCCTATGGGGGAGAAATATCCGTTCCTGGCCTATCTGGGCCGTCTTCAAACCTGGACACGTGCCGTGGAGGTAGGGGCCGTAGCCTTTTTTGCTCTGGTGGGCTTCCGGGAGGCAGAGCGCTGGTTCAACCCCGATTGCTCTCCCGCCTCCTGGCAGGGAGCCCTGGTGTTCGGCGTCACTGTCGCGCTGTTGGATTTGCTGGACCGGTACGGCTCCCGGCAAAAGCGGGAGAACGGCCGCTTTCCCCGCTGGGTGTGGGTGCCGTCCTTCGCGGCCGCCCTGGCGGCCTTCGCGGCTACCGGGGAGGGCCTGGTCCTGGCCGGCATGTCGGCCTGGGTGCTCCTGCGGGCCAGCACGGCCCGGAATAAACCATAGCAAAGCAAAAAGGAGAGGGAACCCCCTCTCCTTTTTCATGTATGGTGGCGGGATCGATGGGGAGGCCGGGCCCCCGCCCGCCTTGGCGCAGCTAAGGC
>DXDU01000155.1 GCA_019115285.1 Candidatus Acutalibacter pullistercoris | reverse complement strand
CAGCACCTTCACCTTCACGATATCCCCCACGTTCACCACATCGGTGACGTGCTCGGTGCGCTTGGTGTCCAGGCGGGAGATGTGCACCAGCCCCTCCTTGCCCGGGGCGATCTCCACAAAGGCGCCGAAGTCCATCAGCCGGGTCACCCGGCCATTGTAGTAAGAGCCCGGCTCCGGGTCGTTGACGATGGTGTCCACAATGTCCAACGCCCGCTGGCACTTGGCCAGGTCCAGACCAGAGATGAACACATGCCCGTCCTCTTCCACGTCCATCTTGACCTCGCACTCGGCGCAGATCTTCTGGATGACCTTGCCGCCGCTGCCGATGACTTCCCGGATCTTGTCCACCGGGATCTGGGTGGACAGCATCTTGGGCGCGTAGGGAGACAGCTCCGGCCGCACCTCGGGAATGGCCTTCAGAATGATTTCGTCGATGATATAGTTTCTGGCCTTGTGGGTCTTTTCCAGGGCCTCCTTCACCATCTCGGGGGTCAGGCCAGAGATCTTCAGGTCCATCTGGATGGCGGTGATGCCCTTCTTGGTGCCGCCCACCTTAAAGTCCATGTCGCCGAAGAAGTCCTCGATGCCCTGGATGTCCACCATGGTCATCCACCGGTCCCCCTCGGTGATCAGGCCGCAGGAGATGCCGGCCACCGGGGCCTTGATGGGCACGCCGGCGTCCATCAGGGCCAGGGTAGAGCCGCAGATGGAGGCCTGAGAGGTGGAGCCGTTGGAAGAAAGCACCTCGCTGACCAGGCGCAGGGTGTAGGGGAACTCGTCCACAGAGGGGATGACAGGCAGCAGGGCCCGCTCCGCCAAAGCGCCGTGGCCGATCTCCCGGCGGCCAGGGCCCCGGCTGGGCTTGGTCTCGCCTACGGAGTAAGAGGGGAAGTTGTAGTGGTGGATGTACCGCTTGTTCTCCTCCTCGTCGATGCCGTCTAAGAGCTGGTTATCCCGCATAGAGCCCAGGGTGGCCACGGTGAGCACCTGGGTCTGTCCCCGGGTGAACATGCCGGAGCCATGGACCCGGGGCAGCAGTGCCACCTCGGCGGCCAGGGGGCGCATGTCGTCCATGCCCCGGCCGTCCACGCGCTTCTGCTCGTCCAAGAGCCAGCGGCGCACCACGTACTTCTGGGTCAGGTACAGGCACTCGTCGATCTTGGCCTCGGACTCGGGGTAAATCTCGGCGAAGTGCTCCTGCACGTCCTCGTAAATGGGCTTCAGGCGCTCATCCCGGACGTTCTTGTCGTCGGTGTCCAGGGCGGCCCGGACAGCGTCCTCGGCGTAGTCCCGGATGGCCTCGAACATGCCGGGTTCGGGCTTATTAGAGGGGTAGGAGAACTTCTCCTTGCCGATCTCCTTCTGGATGCCCTTGATAAACTCGATGATCTTCTGGTTGGCCTCGTGCCCGGCCATAATGCCGTGATACATATCCTCGTCGGAGACCTCGTTGGCCCCGGCCTCGATCATGGCGATGCGCTCATCGGTAGAGGCCACGGTCACGGCCATCTGGCTCACTTTCCGCTGGGCGGAAGTGGGGTTGATGACGAACTCGCCGTCGATCAGGCCCACAGAGACCCCGGAGATGGGGCCCTTCCAGGGGATGTCGGAGATGGACAGGGCGATGGAGGTGCCGATGAGGGCGGCAATCTCCGGGGAGTTGTCCTGGTCCACGGACATGACGGTGGCCACGATGGACACGTCGTTTCTCATATCCTTGGGGAACAGGGGCCGGATGGGCCGGTCGATCATGCGGCAGGTGAGGATGGCTTTCTCAGAGGGGCGGCCCTCCCGCTTTAAGAAGGAGCCGGGGATCTTGCCCACGGAGTAGAGCTTCTCCTCGAAGTCCACGGAAAGGGGGAAGAAGTCGATGCCGTCCCGGGGCTTGGCGGAGGCGGTAGCCGCCACGTGGACCACGGTGTCCCCATAGCGCACCAGGCACTCGCCGTTTGCCAGCTGGGCCATTTTCCCAGTCTCCACCACCAGGGGGCGGCCCGCCAGCTCTGTTTCGAACACCTTGAAATTCTCGAACATACTAGGATCCTTTCTCCCCGCAGCGCCGCGGGGGCGTATTGCCGGCGGACCCTGTTTGACAAGCAAACCAGCCCCGCGAGGGTCGGGCGCAGCTGGTTTGCTTGTAAAACAGGGCGCTCCGCCAAAAAAAGCGAAAGGCTGTGCCTGCCGGCCGGATAGCCCGCAACCACAGCCGTTTCCCTTTTGTGTTGCTTTCTGGCGCCTTTGGGGCAGCTTACTTACGGATGCCCAGCTCGGCGATGATGGAACGGTACCGCTCGATGTCGATCTTGGTCAGATAGTTCAGCAGATTCCGGCGCTGGCCTACCATCTTCAGCAGGCCCCGGCGGGAATGGTGATCCTTCTTGTTCTGACGCAGATGCTCGGTCAGGTCGTTGATCCGCTTGGTCAGCACAGCGATCTGCACCTCGGGAGAACCGGTGTCCCCCTCGTGGCGGGCGTACTTCTGGATGATCTCGGTCTTCTCGGTCTTGGTCATAGATGATTCCACCTTTTCTGCGGCCCTTGCCGCGCAAATTCACCCGTGTCCGCAGGCAGGGTCGGTGTTTCCCGTACCCGAGGATAGGGCAGCTTGTTTATTCTACCATGTCCCTGTTTGTTTGTAAAGCGATTTTAAAGATTTCCCCAAGAAATCCGCCCGTGGCCGGGCGGGCCGGGAAAATCCCTCTGGGCTTCGCCCGCCGGGATTTTAGGGCGGGTTGGCCGCACCTGGGCTGTATTCCTCGCCTCTCCTGCCATCCAGCGGGGGGGTAAGTTTTCTGCGCCCCACCTCCTGGTCTCGCCTGCCGGATGGGAGGGCTATGTGCTGCCCACCCCCTGGTCTCGCCTGCCGGCTCGGGCGCTGGTCGCCGGTGGCGACCGTTCAGCGCCGACCGAAGCGGGAGCTGAGACCGGTTCGCGGCAGAGCGCCACCGGCGCTCGCTCACCCCCTCCCGCGCCCACACATTGGAGGTAACTGTTACCTCGCTAGCGCGGGAGGGGGATTTTAATTTTAATATTTAATAGGATTTCCAAGGGGACTCCGTCCCCTTGAACCCCTGTGTTAGGAAGTCTCTTGTAAAGCAGACAGCTATAGATGTGGGGGGTTATCAAAGGGGGGCCGCTAGGCCCCCCTTTGGAAT
>DXDU01000020.1 GCA_019115285.1 Candidatus Acutalibacter pullistercoris | reverse complement strand
CCTGCTGCCCCAGGCCGTGTCCCTGTTCTGCCAGGGAAAGCTCGCCGTGGAAGACAGTACCGTTCACATAGCCCAATGACCAGAGAGGAGCGTTTCGCATGAAAACAGTGGATCTTTACAAGGAACTGGCGGGGAACAGCTACCCCGGCCGGGGGATCGTCATCGGGAAGAGCCAGGACGGCAAAAACGCCGTGGTGGTCTACTTCATTATGGGCCGCAGCGTCAACAGCCGGAACCGGGTGTTCGTGGAGGAGCCTGACGGCATCCGCACCGAAGCCGCCGACCCCGCCAAAATGGAGGACCCCAGCCTGATCATCTACCACCCGGTGCGCAAGCTGGGCCGGGGGCTCATCGTCACCAACGGGGACCAGACCGACACCATCCGGGACTTTCTGGAAAAGGGCCTTCCCTTCGAGCAAGCCCTGCGCACCCGGGAGTTCGAGCCCGATGGCCCCAACTGGACCCCCCGCATCTCCGGGCTCTTAAGCCCCGACGGCAGCTACAAGCTGTCCATTTTAAAGGCCGCCGACGAGGCGGGCACCGGCTGCCTGCGCCAGACCTTCGAGTACCCCGGCCAGGCGGGCTTAGGCCACTTTATCCACACCTACCAGTGCGACGGCAGCCCCATCCCCTCCTTTGAGGGGGAGCCCACCCCGGTGTGCATCCAGGGGGACATCGACGCTTTTACCCAGAAGGTGTGGGAGAACCTGAACGAGGACAACAAGGTCTCCCTCTTCGTCCGGTTTGTGGACCTGGAGACCGGCCGGGAGGAGACCCGCATCGTCAATAAAAACCAGTGATCTGTGGGAAAGGATGGGAATGACCATGGCAAACGAACTCACTTTGAAATACGGCTGCAACCCCAACCAGAAGCCCTCCCGCATTTTTATGCAGGACGGCGCTGCGCTGCCGGTGCAGGTGCTCAACGGCAAGCCCGGGTACATCAACTTCCTGGACGCCTTGAACAGCTGGCAGCTGGTCAAGGAACTGAAAGAGGCCACCGGCCTGCCTGCCGCCGCCTCCTTCAAGCACGTGAGCCCCGCCGGGGCCGCGGTGTACGTGCCCCTCTCCGACACGCTGAAGAAGATCTACTTCGTGGACGATTTGGAGCTTAGCCCCTTGGCCTCCGCCTACGCCGCCGCCCGGGGCGCGGACCGCATGTCCTCCTACGGGGACTGGGCCGCCCTCTCCGACGTGTGCGACAAGGAGACAGCCCTGCTGTTAAAGCGGGAGGTCTCCGACGGCGTCATCGCCCCCGGCTACACGGAAGAGGCCCTGGAGATCCTGCGGGAGAAGCGCAAGGGCGGCTACAACGTGGTGCAGATCGACCCTGCCTACAAGCCTGCCCCCATCGAGCACAAGGACGTGTTCGGCATCACCTTCGAGCAGGGGAGAAACGAGCTGAAGATCGACGAGGCACTGCTCGCTAACCTGCCTACCCAGAATAAGACTCTCACCCCCGAGGCCAAGCGGGATCTGATCGTCTCCCTCATCACCTTGAAGTACACCCAGTCTAACTCTGTGTGCTACGTGAAGAACGGCCAGGCCATCGGCGTGGGGGCCGGCCAGCAGAGCCGGGTCCACTGCACCCGCCTGGCGGGGAACAAGGCCGACAACTGGTACCTGCGCCAGTGCCCCAAGGTGCTGGAGCTGCCCTTTAAGCCGGGCATCCGCCGGGCCGATAGGGACAACACCATCGACGTGTACATCGGCGACGAGTGCATGGATGTGCTCCGAGACGGCGCCTGGCAGCAGTTCTTCACCGAAAAGCCGGAGGAGTTCACCCGGGAGGAGCGCCGGGCCTGGCTGGACGGGTTGACCGGCGTGGCCCTGGGCTCAGATGCCTTCTTCCCCTTTGGGGACAACATCGAGCGGGCCCACAAGTCCGGCGTGGAGTTCATCGCCCAGCCCGGCGGCTCCATCCGGGACGACAACGTCATCGAGACCTGCGACAAGTACGGCATCGCCATGGCCTTTACGGGCATCCGCCTGTTCCACCACTGATGATCCACCAGACGAAAGGGGATGAGGCCCATGCGGAAAGCGATTTTTTGGGACTTTGACGGCACCTTGACAGAATCTTACCCCATGTGGACCCAGGCGGTGCTGGAAGCCGCTGCCCCTTTTGCGGGGGAGTATGGTCTCACTTTTGAGTCTGTCCGTCCCTTTTTGGCGAAAGGTTTCCCCTGGCATCCGGATGGGAACCCCGCCGTGACGGGCGAGGCCTGGTGGGAGGACCGGGTGGAGAAGTTCACCGCCATGTACGAGAGCTTCGGGGTGCCCAAACCCCTGGCGGAGCAGGCGGCCCGGTCCGTGCGGGAGAAGATCCTGGACCCCCGGCGGTACCGCGTCTATCACGACGCTGCCGCCACCCTGGCCCTGTGCGCCTATAAGGGCTACCGGAACTACCTGCTCTCCGACAATTTCCCGGAGCTACCGGAGCTTTTGGAAAAACTCTATCTGCGGCAGTTTTTCCGGGAGTGCTTGGTCTCCGGCCGGGAGGGCCTCTGCAAACCGGACGTGCGGCTGTTCCGCCGGGCGGAGCTCGCGGCCCATTTTCCCCACATGATCTGGATGGTAGGGGACAACCCCCAGGCGGATATTGCCGGCGCCAAGGCCGCGGGCTGGCACACCATCCAGGTCCACCGGAGGGACGGGCAGGCGGATTTCACTTGCCCCACCCTGACAGATGTGTGGCGGCTGTTGTAAAGATATCAGGCAGAAAGGAAGAATTCCCATGAAGATATTAGTCATCGGCAGCGGCGGCCGGGAACACGCCATCGTCCGCAAGCTGAAGGAGAGCCCTCTGGTGGAGGCCCTGTACTGCGCCCCTGGCAACGGGGGCATCAGCCGGGACGCGGAGTGCTTTCCGGTAAACGCCATGGACAAGGAGGGCATGCTGGCCCTGGCCCGGGAGAAAGGGGCAGACCTGGTGTTCGTGGCCCCGGACGACCCCCTGGCCGCCGGCATGGTGGACTTCCTGGAGGCCGCGGGCATTCCCTGCTTCGGGCCCAACGCCGCCGCCGCCCAGATCGAGGCCAGCAAGGTGTTCTCCAAGGACCTGATGAAGCAGTACCGCATCCCCACCGCGGGGTATGAGGTGTTTTCCGATCCCAAGGCCGCGCTCCAGTACATTCGGGAGCAGGGCAAGTACCCCGCCGTCATCAAGGCGGACGGCCTGGCGTTGGGCAAGGGCGTGGTCATCGCCCAGAACGAGGAGGAGGCCAAGGAGGCCCTGCACTCCATTATGGAGGACAAGATCTTCGGGGAGAGCGGCGCCCAGGTGGTGGTGGAGGAATTCCTCACCGGGCCGGAGGTGAGCGTGCTGGCCTTTACCGACGGCAAGACATTGGTCCCCATGGTGTCCTCCATGGACCACAAGCGGGCCTACGACGGGGACAAGGGCCCCAACACGGGAGGCATGGGCACCATCAGCCCCAACCCCTTCTACACGGAGGAGGTGGCCAAGGCCTGCATGGAGCAGATCTTCCTGCCCACCATGGAGGCTATGAACGCCGAGGGCCGGCCCTTTAAGGGCTGCCTGTACTTCGGGCTCATGCTCACGCAAGACGGGCCCAAGGTCATTGAGTACAACTCCCGCTTCGGCGACCCGGAGACCCAGGTGGTGCTGCCCCGGCTGGACACCGACTTCGCCCAGATTGTGGAGGCCGTGGCCCAAGAGCGCCTGTCGGAACTTTCCATCCAGTGGTCGGAGCAGGCCAGCGCCTGCGTGGTCATCGCCAGCGGAGGCTACCCCGGCAGCTACCCCAAGGGGCTGGAGATCTCCGGCCTGGATGAAAACGGCCAGGCCCAAGGCGTCACCGTGTACCACGCCGGCACCAAGCTGGAGGACGGCAAGTTCCTGACAAACGGCGGCCGGGTGCTGGGGGTCACCGCCCTGGGCGAGACCCTGGAAGAGGCCCTGAACAAGGCCTACGCCGCTGTGGAGGGCATCACCTTCGACGGGGCGTTCTACCGCAGGGATATTGGCCGCAGACGGCCCCAGCCGTGACGGGAAAGGAGGACCCATGAAGGGAAACGAGAAGAGGCCCAGGCGCCCCGGGCCCTGGACCCCTCCCCCGGGGCTGCTGCCCCAGCGGGAGTACGCCGTGGAGAAGGCCCTCCGGGCCCAGAAGCTGGACCAGGAGACGGACATCGGCAGGAAGATCGGGCTGTTTCTGGGCCTGACCTTCGGGATCTCCTGGGCGGGGATCGCGGCCGCCTGGATCTTCGGCATCCACTACGGGGACAACTTCTTCACCGCCATGGTGAACTGGATCATGGTCCTCCCCGCCTTGCTGGTGGTGATTCTCCGCAAGGCATTGGGGCAGA
The DNA here is from genome assembly GCA_019115285.1 of Candidatus Acutalibacter pullistercoris. Taxonomy (GTDB): domain Bacteria; phylum Bacillota; class Clostridia; order Oscillospirales; family Acutalibacteraceae; genus Acutalibacter; species Acutalibacter pullistercoris. The sequence goes on along the minus strand of DXDU01000020.1, from coordinate 2,274 downwards.
AGCTGGACATCGATGAGATGCGCATCACCCCGCACCTCAAAGAGCACTGGCCCCGGTACATCGGGGCCTACCTGGCCCCCGCCCTGCTGGTGGTGGTCACCGCGGCCCTGTACTTTCTGTGCTTCCCCGGGCAGTTCGACCCGGCGGGCTCCACCTTTGTGGGGATTTTGACAGACAGCGGCTTCGACCCCAAGGACGCCCACGACTACCTGGTCTCCGGGGTGCTCCAGGGGCTGTTCGGCGGGGCGCTGGTGAACATCGTCCCCTCCTTCTGCGAGATGCTGGGCTTCCAGGGCTACCTGCTGCCTAAGCTCTACCAGGGCTTCTCCCGCAGGGGCCTGCGGGCCTGTCTGGCAAGCGGGGCCATCTGGGCCGCCTGGTACCTGCCTCTCATCGCCGACGGCTACCTGTACGGCACAGGCTACCCCGGCGCCCCGGTGCTGGGCATGGCAATGGGCTTTTTGTTCCACCTGGCCCTGGGCTTTCTGCTGTCCTTCCTCACGCTGAAGACCGGCTCCGTGCTCCCGGCCATGCTCACCCGGGGCGGCATCAGCGCCGGGGCCGCCACGGCCTTGAGCTTCACCAGCGGGGACACCTCCCTGCTGGTGGGGCCCAGCGTGTACGGCGCCTTCGGCCTGGGGGTGCTGGTCCTTCTGGCGGTCGCGGGGGCCTGGCGGCTTCTCCGGCTGGAAAAGGCCGGCAAGCTTGCCTACAAAGCCCCGCCCCAGGTGAAAAAGCCCCAGGAGAAAAAAGCGGGGAAGAAGTGATCCCTGTAGTGACATTGACGTAAAATATTGCACGGCGGGGGAGCCTGCCTGTGCGATAAAGAAAAACTGAAAGCGCCCCCTTGCCCATGGCAGGGGGGCGTTGTATAATTATGTGCATATATTTTATTGAAAGGGGTACCAAAGAGATGAAGATCAGCTTTTCGACGCTGGCCTGTCCTGATTTTTCCTGGACAGACATCTACACGATGGCCAAAGACCTTGGGTTCAACGGTATTGAGGTGCGCGGGCTAGGGGAAGATATTTTCGCCGTGAACGCCCGTCCCTTTACCGAAGCCCGACTGCCTCAGACTGTGGAGAAGCTGCGCTCTCTAGGGTTGGAGATCCCCTGCCTGGCCTCTGGCTGCTGCCTGAAATACAAACAGGACTTCGATAAGAACATTTCCGAGATCACCCAGTACGTGGTGCTGGCGAAGAAACTGGGCACCCCCTACATCCGGGTGCTGGGGGACGAGCACCCCCAGCCGGAAGGGGACGTGGACGACAGCTTCGTGGCCGACGCGCTGAAGCTGCTGGGCACCATCGCCCAGGGCTTTGGGGTGTGCCTGCTGGTGGAGAGCAACGGCGTCTACTCTGACACCAAGCGCCTGCGGGCCCTGCTGGACAAGGTAAACCTGCCCAGCGTGGCGGCCCTGTGGGACGTGCACCACCCCTACCGCTGGGCAGGGGAGACCCCCGCCCAGACCGTGGAGCACCTGGGTTCCTACATCAAGTACGTCCACATGAAGGACAGCGTGATGGTGGACGGCCAGGTGGAGTACCGGATGATGGGCCAGGGCGACATGCCCCTGACCGAGATGCTGGACCGGCTCACCGCCATGGGATACGACGGGTACATCTCCCTGGAGTGGGTCAAGCGCTGGATGGCGGAGCTGTCCGACGCAGGCATCGTCTTCCCCCAGTTTGCAAACTTTATGCATGACTATACCCCCACCGTCCCCCAGGCGGAGGAGGTCACCGTCCTGCAGGACAACCACGCCCACACCGGCAAGTACGTGTGGCCCAAGGAGACCCTCATCGACGAGACCTTCCCCGACGTGCTGGACCGGATGGTGAAGGAGTTCCCCGACCAGTACGCCTTCCGCTACACCGAGCTGGACTACACCCGCACCTACGCCCAGTTCCGGGACGACGTGGACCAGTTCGCCCGGGCCCTGATCTACATGGGGGTGAAGAAGGGGGACCACGTGGCCATCTGGGCCACCAACGTGCCCCAGTGGTACATCACCTTCTGGGCCACCACCAAGATTGGCGCGGTGCTGGTCACTGTGAACACCGCCTACAAGATCCACGAGGCCGAGTACCTGCTGCGCCAGTCCGACACCCACACCCTGGTGATGATCGACGGCTTCAAGGACTCCGACTACGTGGGCATTATGAAGGAGCTGTGCCCCGAGCTCCAGGACAGCCTGCCCGGCAAGCTCCACAGCAAGCGGCTGCCGGTGCTGCGCAACATCATCACCGTGGACAGCAAGCAGCCCGGCTGCTA
>DXDU01000154.1 GCA_019115285.1 Candidatus Acutalibacter pullistercoris | reverse complement strand
CCACCCTGTGCAGCGTGGACATGACCGCCGCCGCGCTGCTGGGCTTTTCCTGCTCCAGGTCGGTGGTGTGGTTCTGCCTGCTGGCGGTGCCCCTGGGCCTGGGGGCCGGCTCGGTGGACGCGGCCCTGAATAACTTTGTGGCCCTGCACTACGCCGCCCGGCACATGAGCTGGCTCCACTGCTTCTGGGGCATCGGGGCCACCGCCGGGCCGGTGGTTATGGCGCTGTGGATCGCCCGGGACAACAACTGGCCCGCCGGGTACCTGACCATCGGGGTGTTCCAGTGGGTGCTGGTGGGGGTGCTGGTGCTCACCCTGCCCCTGTGGAAGCGGGTGGAAGGCCTGCGGGAGGAGACCCAGGAAGAGGTCCGGGGCCAGGACCTGTCCCTGCTCAAGGCCCTGTCCCTTCCCGGGGCCAAAGCGGCCCTGATCGGCTTCTTCTGCTACAGCGGCGTGGAGACGGTGACCAACCTGTGGGCCAGCAGTTACGCCGTGTCCGGCTACGGGGTGTCTGAGGACACCGCCGCCGGGTGGAGCTCCCTGTTCTTTTTGGGCATCACCCTGGGCAGGCTTGCCTCCGGCTTTCTCACCCTCAAGCTGTCTACCAAGCGCCTCATCCGCCTGGGGGAGGCCCTCATCGCCCTGGGCTGCGTGATTTTGCTGCTGCCCCTGCCGGTGTGGAAGATCCCGGTGGCCCTGTGCTTTGTGGGCGGGGGCTGCGCGCCCATCTTCCCCTCCATGCTCCACCGCACCCCCAAGGTCTTCGGGGAGGTATTCTCCCAGTCCATGATGGGGATGCAGATGGCCTGCTCCTACACAGGGGCCACCTTGCTGCCCCCTCTCTTTGGAGGGCTGTCCGGCGTGGTAGGCATGTGGCTGTTCCCCCTGTTCCTGCTGTTCTTCCTGGTGCTCATGATCCTGGGCAGCGAAGGGGTGAACCGCCGCAGGGCCGGGGCGGAGGACTGAGGGAATGAAACGCAAAAAAGCCCCCTTCGGCGGCGCTGCCGGAGGGGGCTCCCTATATTTTGGGCCGTTATCGTAGAAAACAACAAGAAATTGTAGAAACTCCCCAGGATTCGACAAATTCCTTGGCTTGGATGGTGTATGCTGGGAACTGTCAGGAAGCGCTGGCCATCTGCAGGCACAGGCGGTCGGCGATCATGGCGATGAACTCCGAGTTGGTGGGCTTGCCCCGGGTGTTGTGGATGGTGTAGCCGAAGTAGGAGTTGAGCACGTCCACGTCGCCCCGATCCCAGGCCACCTCGATGGCGTGGCGGATGGCACGCTCCACCCGGGAGCTGGTGGTGTTGTAGCGCTTGGCCACGTTGGGGTAGAGCTGCTTTGTCACGGCGTTGATGATCTCCGGGTCCTCGATGGCCATGAGGATGGAGTCCCGCAGGTAGTGGTAGCCCTTGATGTGGGCGGGGACGCCGATCTGGTGGAGGATCTCGGTGACCTGCACCCGCAGGCCGGGGCTGACGGGCTCGGAGTCGAAGTGCCGGCCCCGGGAGGTGTACAGGGACAGCATGCGCTGGGCCATCTCCTCCTGGTCGAAGGGGGACAGGGCAAAGTGGGCGGCCCCGGCGGCCAGCACCTCCCGCTCCAGCATGGGCGTGGCGTAGGAGGCGGTGACGATGTACATGGGCTTTTCCAGAGAGGCGTCCTGCGCCACGGCGTGGATCACCCCGATGGCGTCCAGTCCAGGCATGAACAGTTCCATGAGAACGATCTGGGGCTTCTCCTCCCGGATGACCTCCAAAAGCCGCTTGCCGTCCCGGGGGGCGAACTGGGCCTGGGCCCCTTTCTGGGCCAGCTTCTGGATCGGTCCCCGGCCCCATTCGCCGTCTTCCGAACAAATGATCACCTTTATCTGCTTTTCCATGACGAACCTCCTGGTAAATTTTCAGTGTGAATAAATTTTACCATAAGTCATGGCTTCCCGCAAGGGGTGCGGAGGAAAAATCTGGTGGATCTTCTTGCCGAAAGACGGCGAATTTTGGCCGAAAACCGGGATCTCCCCTGGTTCGACTCACTTCGCGGCGGCGGATTCCTGGGCCTCCTCCCACATGGTCTGGGCGAAGATGCCGTAGCCGGTGGTCACGTCGTCGGTGAACACGTGGGTGACCGCCCCCGCCAGTTTGCCCTGCTGCAAAATGGGGCAGCCGCTCATGCCCTGGACGATGCCCCCTGTCTTTGCAAGGAGCCTTTCGTCGGTGACGGTGACCAGGAAATTCTTGGTGCGCTCCCCGGTGGTCAAAATCTGGGTGATCTCCCCCTGGTACCACTGGGGCCCGGCATCGTCCAGGCTGACCAGGATCTCACAGGGGCCGGGGGCCACCTGCTCCCGGGGGAGGAGGGAGACCTCTTCCCCCTGGGGGGCTTGGTCCAAGGTGCCGTAGACCCCGGTGTCGTTGTTGCCTAAAAGCTCCCCCAAGGCGTCCTCCGAGGAGAAGTACCCCTGGAGCTGGCCGGGCTGTCCCGGCTGGCTTTTTTCTATCCCGCACAGGGTGATGGGGGCGGGCTCCCCGGACTTCAGGGCCATGACGGCGCTGGTGTCCCGGTCGCAGATGCCGTGGCCCAGGCCGGCGAAGACCTGGCTCTCCCGGTCGTAGAAGGTGAGGGTGCCAATGCCGGCGGCGCTGTCCCGCACCCACATCCCCGCCTGGAAGGCGCCCTCCCCGTAGATGGGGGTCACCTGGGCCTCGAAGACCTGGTCCCCCCGCCGGACGGTGAAGCGGATGGGCTGCCCCTGGCTCCGGCCGATATAGGCCGCCAGGGCGGTGTTGTTCTGAATGGTCATGCCGTCCGTCTCCAGCAGGTAGTCCCCGGGCCGCAGGCCGGCTTCCTCCGCCGGGCAGCGGGGGCCCTCCTCCGTGGAGATCTGGGAGAGGGAGGCCACGATCACCCCGTCGGTGAAGAGCTTGATGCCAAAGGCGGTGCCCAAGGGCACCACCCGGGCCTCCTCTGCCGTAAGGGTTTGAGAGGTGTCCGCCCCGCTCTCTTGGGGAAAGGAGGCGCCGCCGTTGAAGACAGAGGCCTCCAACGCGGGGGAGGGCTGGAAGGGCCCCAGGGCGCTCAGCGCCCACAGGGCCGCCGCCCCCAGCCCCAGGCCCAAGAGCTTCCACCCCTGGTGGGGTTTCGCCTTTTTCTGGAAAGAACTGGAAAACAGGGAAATGGAACTCATCCCTTTCCGGGACTGGATTGAGAAAAGTTTTGGGCGGACCCCAAAGCTTGCCTCGTCCCACAAGCTACTGTGCCACCTGTTCTCCCGAATATGTTGGCAATTAAAAACGCCCCTGCACAAAGAAAGCAGGGGCGAGAATTTTTGGTCTGCCGCATCGGCAGGACTTGGCAACCAGCCCGGCCGCTGCCGGACTTCGCCCTGCCGAAGGACAGTATGTGGAGAAAAGGCATTTGGTTCTCTATGCGAATTTTGCCAGGGCCTGTCGCCCGGTTCCTTTTCTTTCGATGGTCTTAGTGTACCGGATCTTTATGAAGAGCCTTTCAAGAGATTTTGAAGTTTTGGTAAGGAAATTGTGAACGGTCTGGAAACGAAATTGGGTAGAACGCTGAAATTCCCCGAAGGGCCGGGATTTTACCCGGTTAAAGCGTCATTTTGTATTGAACAAAACTGCCATTTGTGCTAGACTAATCTTGTCACAGTCGACCGGCGCAACCCAGGCTGGCGGCTGTTTCCTGCTTTTTTAGAGCAGAACTCCCACCGGAGAAAGGAGGCTTTCCATGGGAGAGAACAAGCGGATTACGGTAGTCTGCGGCCACTACGGCTGCGGCAAGACCAACCTCACCCTGAACCTGGCCCTAGAGGCCGCGGGGGAGGGCCAGCCCGTGACGGTGGTGGACCTGGACATTGTAAACCCCTACTTCCGCTCTTCGGAATACGGGGAGCTGCTGGGGGAGAAGGGCGTGCGGCTCATCGCCCCGGTGTTCGCCAACACCACCCTGGACACCCCCACCCTGCCCCCGGAGATCTACAGCGTTTTCGAGCCCCAGGCCGGCCGGGTCTTTCTGGACGCCGGCGGGGACGACGCCGGGGTCACCGCCCTGGGAGGCCTTCACGCTATGCTGGAGGAAGCCGGCTACGACATGCTCTACGTCATCAACCGGTACCGGGTGCTGTCCCAGACCCCGGAGGAAACCGCCGCCCTGCTGGGGGAGATACAGGCCGCCAGCAGGCTGCGGGCCACGGGCCTGGTGAACAACTCCCACCTGGGGGTGGAGACCACCCTGGAGACTTTGGAGCGGGCGCTGCCCTTCGCCAGGAAGACGGCGGAGCTGACGCATCTGCCCCTGCTCTATTCCACCGCCCCGGACTTCGCCCTGGGTGAAGGAGAGGCCCTGCCCCAGGGCTTCCGGAAGGTGAAGCGGTATGTGAAGTTCCTGTGGGAGTGAGGGCCAGGGCCCTGTTTCCATGACGCGTACCATATAGTTTCGATACAGAAAAACTGCCTGACTAAGGAGGGAAAGAGAATGGCAAAGATCATTGTGGATGAGGGTGTCTGCAAGGGCTGCGGCATGTGCGTGCACGCCTGCCCCCTGCACATCATCGCGCTGGACAAGTCCCGCTTAAACGCCAAGGGCTACCACCCCGCCCAGCTGGTGGAGCCTGAGAAGTGTGTGGGCTGCGCCTCCTGCGCCACCATGTGTCCCGACACGGCCATCACTGTGGAAAAATAAGGCGGGTGCGCGCACCTGCGAGAAAGGAAGGATCGACCATGAAAGTTCTGATGAAAGGCAACGAGGCTCTGGCCGAAGCCGCCATCCGGGCGGGCTGCCATCACTTCTTCGGCTACCCTATCACTCCCCAGACGGAGCTGGCCGCTTACATGTCCAAACGCATGCCCAAGGTGGGCGGCACCTACCTCCAGGCGGAATCTGAGATCGCCGCCATCAACATGGTGCTGGGCGCCTCCGCCGCCGGCGTTCGCGCCATGACCTCCTCCTCCTCTCCCGGCGTCAGCCTGAAGGGCGAGGGCGTGTCCTACATCGCCGGCTCTGACCTGCCGGCCCTGATTATCAACGTGCAGCGCGGCGGCCCCGGCCTGGGCGGCATCCAGCCCAGCCAGTCCGACTACTGGCAGGCCACCAAGGCCCTGGGCCATGGCGACTTCCAGCTGCTGGTGTTCGCCCCCTCCACCGTCCAGGAGATGGTGGACCTGGTCAGCGACGCCTTCGACACCGCCGACAAGTACCGCATGCCCGCCATGATCCTGGCCGACGGCATGCTGGGCCAGATGATGGAGCCCGTGGAGCTGCCCGAAGAGGGGGAGAAGGCCCCTGTGGACAAGCCCTGGGCTGCCTGCGGCCACCAGAACAAGCGGGAGCACAACATCGTCAACTCCCTGTACCTCACCCCCGAAAAGCTGGAGAGCCTGGTGAAGGACCGGTTCGCCCGGTATGAGATCGTAAAGCAGAACGAGCAGCGGGCCGAGGAGTACCTGACCGAGGACGCCGACGTGATCGTGGTGGCCTACGGCGCCTCCTCCCGTGTGTCCCGCAGCGCGGTGAACAAGGCCCGGGAGAAGGGCCTGAAGGTGGGCCTGATCCGGCCCATCACCCTGTGGCCCTTCCCGGTGGACGCCCTGAAGCGGGCGGCCTCTCACGCCAAGCACTTCCTGGCGGTGGAAATGAGCATGGGCCAGATGGTGGACGACGTGCGTCTCGCCATCGAGTGCAAGGTGCCTGTGCACTTCTACGGCCGCACCGGCGGCATGATCCCCACCCCCGCCGAAGTGCTCACCCAGATCGAAGCGCTGCTGTAAGCGAGAAAGGGAATGTACTATGGCTATCGTATTTCAGAAACCCTCTACTTTGACTGACGCCCCCATGCACTACTGTCCCGGCTGCACCCACGGCATCGTCCACCGGCTGGTGGCCCAGGCCATCGAGGAGCTGGGCATCGAGGGCAAGACTGTGGGCGTGGCCTCCGTGGGCTGCTCCGTCATGTGCTACGACTACTTCACCTGCGATATGGTCCAGGCCCCCCACGGCCGGGCCCAGGCTGTGGCCACGGGCCTGAAGCGCGCCCGGCCCGAGAACGTGATCTTCACCTACCAGGGCGACGGCGACCTGGCCGCCATCGGCACCGCCGAGACCGTGCACGCCGCCACCCGGGGAGAGAACATCACCGTCATCTTCATCAACAACGCCATTTACGGCATGACCGGCGGCCAGATGGCCCCCACCTCCCTGCCGGGCCAGGTG
>DXDU01000153.1 GCA_019115285.1 Candidatus Acutalibacter pullistercoris | reverse complement strand
GGAAAAGACCGGCGTGAAGCTCCAGGGCGTGTCGGCTGTCAACCCCCTGACGGGCAAGGAAATCCCCATCTTCATCTCCGACTACGTGCTGGTGAGCTACGGCACCGGCGCCATCATGGCTGTGCCCGCTCACGACACCCGTGACTGGGAGTTTGCCAAGAAGTTTGGTTTGCCCATCATCGAAGTGGTCAAGGGCGGCAACGTGGAAGAGGAAGCCTTCACCGACTGCGAAACCGGCATCATGGTCAACTCCGGCATTTTGGACGGCCTGACCGTGGAGGAGGCCAAGAAGCGCATCACCCAGTACCTGGAGGAGAAGGGCATCGGCCACGCCAAGGTCAACTACAAGCTGCGGGACTGGGTGTTCTCCCGCCAGCGGTACTGGGGCGAGCCCATCCCCGTGGTGTACTGCGAGAAGTGCGGCTGGGTGCCCCTGCCGGAGAGCGAGCTGCCCCTGCAGCTGCCCGAGGTGGAGTCCTACGAGCCCACGGACAACGGGGAATCCCCCCTGGCCCACATGACCGACTGGGTGAACACCACCTGCCCCCACTGCGGCGGCCCCGCCCGCCGGGAGACCGATACCATGCCCCAGTGGGCCGGTTCCTCCTGGTACTTCCTGCGGTATATGGACCCCCACAACAGCGAGGCCTTCGCCTCTAAGGAGGCGCTCAACTATTGGTCCCCGGTGGACTGGTACAACGGCGGCATGGAGCACACCACCCTGCACCTGCTGTACAGCCGGTTCTGGCACAAGTTCCTCTTTGACCAGGGCCTGGTGCCCACCCCGGAACCCTACGGCAAGCGCACCAGCCACGGCATGATTTTGGGGGAGAACGGGGAGAAGATGAGCAAGTCCCGGGGGAACGTGGTGAACCCCGACGACATTGTAAACGAGTACGGCGCCGACACCATGCGCCTGTACGAGATGTTCATCGGCGACTTTGAGAAGGCCGCCCCCTGGAGCAGCGCAGGCATCAAGGGCTGCCGCCGGTTTGTGGAGCGGTACTGGAACTTGCAGAATCTCCTCTGCCAGGAGAAGGGCCTGCGGCCCGAACTGGAGGGCGCCTTCCACAAGACCATCAAAAAGGTCAGCGAGGACACGGAGGTCTTGAAATTCAACACCGCCATTGCCGCCCTCATGTCCCTGATGAACGTGATCTCTGACAAGGGCTCCATCACCAAAGAGGAGCTGCGGCTCTTCACCCTGCTCCTCAATCCCTTCGCCCCCCACGTGACGGAAGAGGTGTGGGCGGCCCAGGGCCTGGGCGAGGGCTTGGTGGCCCAGCAGGCCTGGCCCGCTTACGACGAGGCCAAGTGCAAAGACGACACCGTGGAGATCGTGGTACAGGTCCGGGGGAAGGTTCGGGCCCGGCTGAACGTGGCCGCGGACATCCAGAAAGACGAGGCCATCGCCGCCGCCAAGGCCGAGCCCAAGGTAGCTGCCGAGATCCAGGGCAAGGAGATCGTCAAGGAGATCTACGTGCCCGGGAAGCTGGTCAACCTGGTGGTAAAATAAACGGAACAAGGGAGCTGCTTTGGCAGCTCCCTTTTCTCTTGCTTCCTGTTTCCATGGGCCCGCAGCAGAGGGGAGTGATTGTGAGCTGCTCTCCAGCCCGCTCCTGGCCTTGCTGATCGTGATCCAGCTGATGGTCGAATTATTCGAAAACATGAAAAAGTAGCCGCCCTCTGGTGAAAGGTCGCGGCTGCTTTTTCTGTAGTGATTGGTACCTAGGCCAGCCGTGGGTTTCGTGTCACCGAACCCTGTCTCTGCCGGCAGGCTCTCTTTTCTCTCTGTCTATCTATAGGACCCCTCCGGGCAAAAGCCAACAGGGGAGGGGGCGCTTTCGCCCCGCTCTCACTGCTTTCCCTTCTTCCACCGGCTGTAGAGCAGCAGCCCGGCCAGGGCTGCCAGCACCAGCAGGCACACCGCCAGATAGGCGGGGGTCCAGGTGGCGAGGGTGCTCCAGTCGCCGAAGAGCAGGGCCCACAGTGCTTTGAGGGGCCACAGCAGCGCCCCGGCCAGAGCGGAGAGAAGGTGGAACGCCAGCCGCACCACCGCCCCGCCCAGGTCGAACAGGGCCCGGGCAGCGCAGGTGAACAGATCCCAAAGAGCGGAAAACATGGTTATGGCCTCCTTTCAGGCAGCGGGTTTATCCGGCTGCGGACTCTACCAGGTGGTAGTAGGTCCGGGCGGTGAGGGCGTAGATGGCAAGGTAGCACAGGGCGAACACCCCTACGCACCCCAGGGTGGAGAGGAAGATCAGCCAGAAGTCGGCAAGGCCCATGACCAGCAGGATCTTTTGGAGCATGGGGAAGGCGAAGGCCAGGTGCAGCACGGCGGTGAGCAGAGGCAGGAAGAACACCAGCAGGATCTGGCTGTGGATGCTGCGCTTCACCTCCCGGTGGCTCATGCCCACCTGCTGCATGATGGTAAAGCGCTTCGCGTCCTCATAGCCCTCGCTCACCTGCTTGTAGTAGATGATCAGCGCCGTGCCCAGCAGGAACAGCACCCCCAGGAACAGCCCCAGGAAGAACAGCCCGCCGTACAGTTCCATAAAGCTCTGGCGGGAGGTGGCGCTGTCCTCGAACAGCAAGGCTGCGTACTCCACCCCGGGGCCGGAGAAGTCCACTGTACCCAGGGCTTCGCGCAAGGCGGCGATGTCCTCCGGGTCGCCCCCGGCCACGTCAAAGTCGTAGGAGTAGATGGGGAAGGTGTCGCTGCCGCTGGGGGCCAGGATGTTTTCCACCACCGTTTCGTCCCGCACCACCAGGTAGTACATCTCATAAATCTGGGCCAGGGTGGATGCCTCGGGCATCACGTAGTCCGAGGGGACGATCTCATAGGTTTTATCGTCGATGTGCAGGGTGTCCTCCTCGGGGAAGGTGTTTGCCGGGTCGAAGAGCAGCACCTGGTTTTCCGCCAAATCCACCTGTTGGCCGGAGAAGCGCTCAAACTCACTTTGCGTGAAGATATTCACCACGGCGCAAGTCTCCAAGGAAACCTCCTGGGTGTGGAGGGTGTTGCCCACCCGGGCGGTGGTGATGTTCCAGCCCTCCTGGTCCACCACATTCTCCAGGGCCAGGCCCAGCTCCTGGGACTTTTGGTTCACAGCGGAGCGCACCATGTCCTTGGCCTCCTGGTTGGCGTCATAGACAGACACCAGCACGTTGCGGGGATACCGGGCCCGCAGCAGGCCGTCCATGCTGGTGTACAGGGAGAAGGTG
>DXDU01000152.1 GCA_019115285.1 Candidatus Acutalibacter pullistercoris | reverse complement strand
GGGGGAGGCAAGTCTTGGCTCCCCCTATGGGGGAGCTGTCGCCGCAGGCGACTGAGGGGGTGCCTCTAAAAAAGGGGGTTGTCAAAGGGGGGCCGCCAGGCCCCCCTTTGGAATTAAACTATATAACTATCTCCCCCTCCCGTACGAAAAGGGATGAGATTATAGCTCTCTATCCTTACGGGAGGGGGCAGGGGGTGGGCTGAAGCAAACCAGAGCAACGCGTGGTAGGCGAGACCAGGGGGTGGGCACCATACAACTCCGCTACTCGGGCGGGCACGCGCCGCGCCTCAGCGGGTGAGGGTGACCGCCCCGTCGGCGCCGGGGATGTCCCGGATGACCTCCCCCACCTGGGGCACAGCGATGGAGCTGCCGGAAAGAGGATTCTTGATGCTGAGGATAGGCGCCGTCAGTGTAGCCTGGACCTGGGACCGCTCGAAAGCCAGGTCGCAGTCGATCATCTCGCAGTCCACGAGCTTGAGCCCCTTGCAGTAGCACAGGGGCTGGGTGCCGATGATCCTGCACCGCTCCAGGGTGAGGTTCTCGCTGTACCAGGCCAGGTACTCACCTTTCACCACGCTGTCTTTTACCACCACGTTCTTGGCGTGCCAGAAGGCGTCCTTGGTGTCAAAGGTACAGTGCTCGAACACGGCGTCCTGGATGTACTGGAAGGAGTACTTCCCCTGCATGCGCACGTCGCGAAAGCGCAGGTGCGTAGAGCGCATCATAAAGTACTCCGCCTGGGCGTCGCAGTCCTCCATCTCTATCTGGTGAACAGACCACCCAAACTCCGGGGAAATCACGTCGCAGCCCTTCATGCTCACGTCAGAGCACTCCCGCAGGGCCTTGATGCCGTGGAGCTTGCTGTCCTCGATGCGGATGTGGTGGGAATACCACAGCGCCGCCCGGCAGTTTTCCGTCATCTCCCCGTGTTGGATCAAGAGCCCCTCGTCGTGCCAGAAGGGGTAGCGCAGGTCGAAGAAACAGCCTGCCGCTTCCACGTTCTCACATTCCTTAAAGGCGCTCTCCCCGTCGGCGGGGCCCTCAAACCGGCAGTTCACCACCTGGGTATCCCGCAGGCCGTACAGGGCCCGCTCCTGGTCAAAGCTTTTGTGTTCGATCCGTTCCATTCTTTTTCTGACCTCCCAAACCACACAAGCCCGTCCCCTGGCGGGACAGGCGCTCTCACGCCGGCGGCCTTGGCCCCGGCTTCTGTTTTCCTTTCTCTCAGTATACCCCCGGGAGGGGGAAATTGCAAATTCCCCTTTTCTATGGCCAGGTATTCCTTTTTTCTATGAAAAGAGCGCCGGGGCAGCGGCGCTCTCGCTCATTTAAAACTGGAAGTACACAAAGGCCTGGGGGTCGTAGCCCTCGCCGTAGGAGCCGAACACCAGCATCCCGGCGATAAGCAGGAAGCACAGGCCGTAGCGCGCCGCCACCGTCCTCTCCAGCCGGGGGAACAGGTCTTTCTGGTGGATGGCCCAGTCCATGACCCCCAGCAGCGCCACGCACCCGGCAAGGAGGGCCAGCACCCGGTTGGGCTGGCCCAGGGCCGTCAGGGTGCCGGCAAAGCCGGTGGCGGGCAGGGAGAACAGCGCCTGGTAGGCGGTGAGGGCGTCTGTCAGGGAGTTCGCCCGGAACAGCACCCAGGCCAGGCAAGTCAGGCAGAAGGTCACCGCCACCCGGAACAGCTGCAGGGGCAGCTCCTTCCCGGAAAGGCCCAGCTTCTCCATGGCCTTTTTCCGCAGGGGGTCAAAGAGCAGGGACACCACCTGGTACAGGCCGTTTAAAAGCCCCCAGGCCACGAAGGTCAGCGCCGCCCCGTGCCACAAGCCGGAGACGAAGAACACGATGAGGATATTCAGGCAGGTGCGGCCCTTCCCCTTCCGGCTGCCCCCCAGGGGGAAGTAGAGGTAATCCTTAAACCAGCTGGAAAGGCTGATGTGCCACCGCCGCCAGAACTCTTTGATGGACTGGGAGAAGTAGGGGCACTTGAAGTTCTCCATCAGCTGGAAGCCCAGCATTTTGGCGGAGCCCCTGGCGATGTCGGAATAGGCGGAGAAGTCGCAGTAGATCTGGAAGGCGAAAGCCGCTGTGGCCACCAGGAAGGCGCCCCCGCCCTGGCCCTGGGGGGCGTTGTAGACGGTGTTCACCAGCACCGCCAGGTTGTCGGCGATGACCACCTTTTTAAACAGGCCCCACACCACCGGGGTCATCCCCGCCCGCAGGTTCTCGTACCGGAAGGGGTGGTACTCCTTGAGCTGGTGGAGGATGTTCCCCGACCGCTCGATGGGCCCGGCCACCAGCTGGGGGAAGAAGGAGATGAACAGGGCGTAGTCGAAGAAATTCCGCTCGGCGGGCACGTCCTTGCGGTACACGTCGATGGTGTAGCCCAGGGCCTGGAAGGTGTAAAAGGAGATGCCCACCGGCAGCAGCACGTCCAGCAAGGGCACGTCCATGGAAAGGCCCAGATAGTCCAGCCCCCGGGTGAGCACATCCGCGGCGAAGTTGTAGTACTTGAAGAAGAACAGCACCCCCAGGTTCAGCACTAGGCTCAGGGCCACCCACAGCCGGCGCTTGCCCCACACGGTACAGCCCACCAGCAGGCCGCAGCCGTAGGTGACGGCGGTGGAGAAGAGCATCAAAAGGGCGTAGACAGGGTTCCAGCACATGTAGAAGTAGTAGCTGGCCAGCAGCAGCTGGAAGTTCCTGGCCCGGCGGGGCAGCAGGTAGTAGAGGGCCACGTTCACCGCCAGGAACACCAGGTATTGGATGGAGTTGAAATTCACGGCTGTTCCCTCCTCACTGCTTGGCGGCGCCGCTGAGGGTGATGGGCTCCCCGTCGGCCTTGTCCCTGAGAGCCGCGTAGTGCTCTACCCGCTGCAGCCACAGGGCCTCGTCCTCCCCCTGGGAGGGGGACAGGCCCTGGTCAGACAGCCACTGCCCCAGGTACCGGGAGAACTTCTCCGCCCCCCGGTAGTTAAAGTGCAGGCTGTCGAAAAAGTCCACGTCGTAATCAAGGCCCAGCTCGCCGATGACCTGGTTGAAGTTCACAACCTCCGCCCCCAGGGCAGTCAGGTCCTCCTGGATGCGGGCGGCGTCCTCGTCGGTGGGGCGGTTGGCGCTGGGCACCACAAAGAACACCGGGCGGATCCCCTGCTTCTCACACAGGGCCAGGATGTCCTCCACCGCCTGGAGGTTTTTCTCGTAGGCCTCGGGGTAGTCCCCCATCTCCCGCTGCTTCAGCTCGGTGACGGGATAGACCTCCTGCAAAAAGGTGTACCCGGCAAGCTCATCGGGGCCGTAGCCCAACAGCCCCTGCCCCACCTCCTCCAGGGTGAGCTCCGGCCACCGGCTGTGGTAGGCGTACAGGGGGAACAGCAGCCCCAGCCACTCGTCGGGGGTGCACTCCTGGAAGGTGAGCCGCAGCCGGTTCTCCCCCCAGGGCATAAAGCAGATGTTGATCCTCGTCCGCTCCGAGTGGGAATCGTACAGCATACTGGAAGCCTCGATGAGGATGGTCTTGGGCTGCTGGGTCTTTAGGGCCTCGGCAATGTACCCGTAAGTGACGGGCATGGTCTGCTCCGGCCCGGCCATGACGTAAGAGGCGATCCCGGTCTCCTGGTAAATCACCGCCGGATTGATGTCGCAGTAGGCCAGGGAGGACCCAAAGAACATCAGGTCCACGGTGTTCTCCTCTTCCTGCAGGTACATCTCCCAGGTGGCGCCGTTGTCCACCCGCTTGGGGAGCAGCACAGCGGAGGCGGCCACGCAGAACACCGCCAGCAAGGCCAGGCAGCAAAGAAGCCCGGCAAGCTCTCTCTTCCAGCTACGGATGGCGACCCACTCCTTCCATGATCACGAAAGGGCCCGCAAGGTCTCCCCTGCGGGCCGGTTTTTCACGTTGTTGTGTTCTCTCACTTGCCCAGCACCTGGGCCACGGCGCTCTTTAAGATCTCCAGGCCCCGGATGAGGGTCTCGTCGTCGATAAGCAGCTCGGGCATCACCTTGACCACGGCGTTGCCCCGGCCCACACGCTCCACGATGAGCCCGTTCTGGAAGCACAGGTCCAGCACCTGCTTAGAGGCCTTGCCCTCCGGGTCGCAGTGGAACAGGTCCACGCCCCAGATCAGGCCGATGCCCCGGGTGCGCACCCGGTCGGGGTCCAGGGCGGCAATCTCCTCCATGTACCGGGAGACCAGCTTGTCCTTTTCCCGCACCTTTTCCTCCACGTGCTCGCTTAGCATCACTTCCAGGCCGGCCTTGGCCGCCACCATGGACAGCTGGTAGCCCCGGAAGGTGCCGTTGTGCTCGCCGGGCTCCCAGATGTCCAGCTCGGGCTTGATGAGCACCAGGGCGAAGGGCATGCCGTAGCCCCCGATGGACTTGGACTGGGTGACGATGTCCGGCACGATGCCCGCCCGCTGGAAGGAGAAGAACCAGCCGGTGCGGGCGCAGCCCACCTGAATGTCGTCCACGATCATCAGGATGTCGTACTTGTCGCACAGGGCCCGCACTCTCTGGAGCCACTCCACAGAGAAGGGGTTGATGCCCCCGTCCGCCTGGACGGTCTCCAGGATGATGGCCGCGGGCTTCTCCACCCCGGAGTGGTCGTCGGTGAGCAGGGTCTCCATATACTTGACGGTGTCCAGCTCTGGGAACATGTAGGGAGCGGGCACGTGGGTCACATTGTAAAGGGGCACCCCCGCTCCCGCCCGGGAGGAGGCATCGGTGGTCAGGGCCAGAGAGCCCAGGGTCATGCCGTGGAAGCCCCCCATCAAGGCGAAGACGTTATTCCGCTTCTTCACCTTCCGGGCCAGCTTCAAAGCGGCCTCCACCGCGTTGGTGCCAGTGGGCCCGGGGAACTGGATCTTATAGTTGAGGCCCCGGGGCTTTAAGATCTTTTCCTCGTAGAATTCCAGAAAGTCCCGCTTGGGAGCGGTGTACATGTCCAGGGCGTGCATCACGCCGTCGCTCTCCAGGTACTCCAGGACTTTGCCCTTGATAAAATCGTTGTTGTGGCCGTAATTCAGGCCGCCCGCTCCGCTGAAGAAGTCGATGTACTCCTTCCCGTTCTCATCGTAGAGGAAGGGCCCCTTGGCGGTGGTGAACACCGTGGGGAAGTTGCGGCAGTAGGAGCGCACCTGGGCCTCGTACTCCTCAAAGGGCTTTACGTTGTTGTGCTCGTTCATCAGTTTACCATCCTTTCTACCACGGGAGCTGCCCGTGATTCAGCGATCATCGCCCAGCGCGCCGCGCCGGACGGGGCTGTCTGCCCACCGGGAAACCCCCGGAAGGCCAGCGGCAAGAGGCCAATGGAATTCTTGGTATTTTGGCCTGGGAATATCCTATCACAAACCGAGGAGAAAGAAAAGGAATATTTTCTGAATTTTCTGATTTTCCCGGGGTTTTTCGCAAAAAGCAGTCCGCCGGGCGGGAGGGCGGGGACTATATGTAGCGGTTGTGTTTGATGTGAGGATGTGGTATACTGGGCAAAAGGGAGGGATGAGGATGGAGAACCAACAACTTTTACAGGCCATCGAGCGGCTGCTGGACACCAAGCTGGACGAAAAGATGGACGCCAAGCTGTCTGCCATGGAGACCCGTCTGGACGAAAAGCTGGCCGCCATGGAGACCCGTCTGGACGAACGCATGGACGCCAAACTGGCCGCCATGGAGACCCGTCTGGACGAACGCATGGATGCCAAACTGGCTGCCACAGAGACCCGTCTGGACGAACGCATGGATGCTAAGCTGGCCGCCATGGAGAGCCGGATCGCCGATAACCTGAGCACCCAGCTGGCGGAGGTGATCGGCCAGCAGAACGAGACCATCGCTTCCATGTTCTCCGAGATGCGGGAGGAGATGGCCCGGGGCTTCAATGTGCTGCTGGAGACCAAGGCCGGGAAGGAGATCGCCCAGGTCGCCGACGGCGTGGTGATGAACGCCGAGCGCATCGCCGCCCTGGAAGCGCGGGTGGACGCCTTGGAGGCCGGGACAAGAGCCAGCTGACCATCCCCCTATTCCCAATCGATCTGTGATAGAGAAAGCCGCCGGAGGAACTGTGCCTCCGGCGGCTGTTGCTTCGTGCGGCTTATTCTTTGGCGCTGCCCAGGGTCCCCTGGCTCAGGGCGGTGAGGTAGGCGTTGATGAAGCCGTCCAGGTCGCCGTCCATCACGGCGTTTACGTTGCCGGTCTCGAAGCCGGTGCGATGGTCCTTCACCATAGTGTAGGGCATGAACACGTAAGACCGGATCTGGCTGCCCCAGGTGATCTCCTTCTGCTCGCCCTTGATGTCGGAGATCTTTTCCAGGTTCTCCCGCTCTTTGATCTCCATGAGCTTTGCCACCAGCATCTTCATGGCCACTTCCCGGTTCTGGTACTGGCTGCGCTCCACCTGGCAGGAGACCACAATCCCGGTGGGGATGTGGATCAGCCGCACGGCGGAGGAGGTCTTGTTGACCTTCTGGCCGCCGGCGCCGCTGGCCCGGTACACCTCCATGCGGATATCCTCGGGGGGGATCTCCACGGAGTTGTCCAGCTCCATCTCGGGCATCACTTCCAACGAGGCGAAGGAGGTCTGCCGCCGCCCCGCGGCGTCGAAGGGAGACACCCGCACCAGCCGGTGCACCCCGGCCTCGCTTTTCAGGTAGCCGTAGGCGTTCTCCCCCTCCACCATGATGGAGGCGCTTTTCAGGCCGGCCTCATCCCCGTCCAGGTAGTCCAGGGTCTCCACCTTGTAGCCGTGGCGCTCGGCCCAGCGGTTGTACATGCGGTAGAGCATCTCCGCCCAGTCCTGGGCCTCGGTGCCGCCGGACCCGGCGTGGAAGGTGAGGATGGCGTTGTTCTTGTCGTATTCCCCTGTCAGCAGGGTGGAGAGCTTCATAGAGGCGATCTCCCCGGCGATGCCCTCCAGCTCCTCCTGGGCCTCGGGCAGCAGGGACAGGTCCTCGGCCTCGTCCCCCATCTCAATGAGGGCCAGGCAGTCGCCGCAGCGGCTCACCAGTTTCTGGTAGCCCTCGTCCTTGGCCTTCAGGGCAGCCATGCGCTGGGTGACTTTCTGGGCCTGCTCCATGTTGTCCCAAAAGCCCGGCTCGGCGGACTTGTGCTCCAGCATGTCCACCTCTTCCCTGAGCTTCTCCAGTCCCAGGGAGCTCCCCAGCTCTTCCAGGGCTTTCTCCTGTTCCTCCAGCTGGCGCTTCAGTTCTTCAAATTGCAGCATATCCTTTGCAACCTTTCTTCTTCGCAGTTAGAGACTATTATACCGGAAAACCCGGAAAAAGTAAAGAGGGGCGGTTGGCACCGCAGGCCAGGAAAATGCGTCCGTGCCCGGACGGGGCAGGCAAAACCCCTATCCGTTCGCTCCGCTCACTCGCCGGGGTTTTCGGGGGCGGCGCGTGCCCGCGCTGGGCGGTATCCCTCACTCTCGCCTGCGGGGTAGGAGGGATTTACTGTGCCCACTTCCGTCTCGCCTGCCGGCTTGCCAAGGGCTTGGTGCTGCCCACCCCCTGCCCCCTCCCGCGCCCGGCCCATGTCGGGAGCTGTTCCCTCGCTGGCGCGGGAGGGGGATTTTAATTTTAATATTTAATAGGATTTTCAAGGGGACTCCGGTCTCACCTGCCGGTTCGGTCGGTCCTGGGCGGTGCCCACTGGGCACCAGGACCCCCTTGAACCCCCTTGACAGATAGCTACTTCTAAGGTAGAAAACTATAAGCCGTGGGGGGTTATCAAAGGGGGTCGCTGCGTGCCGGTGGCACGCGTCCAGCAACCGGTCTCAGCTCCCGCTTCGGGTCCTGCGCCCCGGTGGGGCGCGTCCAGGACCGACGGTCGTGGCAACGTAGACCAGCGCCCGAGCCGGCAGCTGAGACGCTGACTGAGAGGGTGCCCTTAAAGGGGGTTCCCAAAGGGGGCTAACGCCCCCTTTGGAATTAAACTATATAACTATCTCCCCCTTCCGCGCCTGCGAGGTTAAAAATATCTCCCAGGTATGGGCGCGGGAGGGGGTGAGCGAGCGCCAGTGGCGCTCTGCCGCGAACCGACCGAGCCGGCAGGCGAGACCAGGGGGTGGGCACCATAAAACTCGCCCATCGGCAGGCGAGACGGGGGTGGGCACCGCAAAGCTTGTTCCCCGGCGGGCAGGACCGGAGGTGGGTACATCAAACTCCGCCCGCCCCGGGTCAAATTATTAACAGATTGGAAATTTAGCGCGGCGAGATTGCGCTTTGGGCCAAAATCGTGTAGAATATGTTAGAAATCACTTGAAGAAGGAATGGCTTTTGGCTATGTTAGATTACACCGGCATCAAGTGTCCTGTCTGCCAGGTCCCCTTTGGGAAAGACGACGACATTGTGGTCTGCCCCCAGTGCGGCGCTCCCTATCACCGGGCCTGTTACGAAAAAGAAGGCAAGTGCATCTTCGACGACCTCCACGCCCAGGGAAAGGACTGGCAGCCCCCTGCCGCCCCCAAGGTGGAGCCCTCCGCGGAGATTAAGGACCAGGAGTGCCCTGTGTGCGGGACCCTGAACGGCCACAGCGCCAGGTTCTGCAGCAGCTGCGGGGCCTCCCTCCAGGGCG
The DNA here is from genome assembly GCA_019115285.1 of Candidatus Acutalibacter pullistercoris. GTDB lineage: Bacteria > Bacillota > Clostridia > Oscillospirales > Acutalibacteraceae > Acutalibacter > Acutalibacter pullistercoris. The sequence continues at coordinate 12,044 of DXDU01000152.1, read as the reverse complement.
GGCCCCAGCCCAACCGGGACCAGGCGCCCCCCTTCTACGGCGCGGCCCAGGGGCAGCCCTACGGCGGGGCCATGCCCTTTGTGCTGGACCCCATGGGGGGCGTGTCCCCCGCGGAGGAACTGGCCCCCGGCATCACCTTCGGGGACGCCTCGAAACTTGTAAAACAGAGCACCGGCTACTACATGCCCGTGTTCCGCTATATGAAGCACACCGGCAAGAACAAGTTCAGCTTCTGCGCCTTCCTGTTCTCCGGCCCCTGGATGCTCTACCGGAAACAGTACAAACTGGGGGCCCTGTTCACCGTGCTGGTGTTCGGGCTGTTTTTGGGGTACCAGTTCCTGGCGGCCTACGTGTCCATCCCCGCCCTGCTGGCGGCGGTGGAGGCCCTGAGCCTGGACCCCTCCACTGTGCTGGACTACACCTCCCCGGAGTTCTCCCTGGTGGTGCAGTACCTCACCCAGAACCCCTCCCTCTACCTGCAGACCATCCTGCCCCTGGGGTGCCTGCTGCTGGCCCTGGTGGTCATGATCATCGCCGGGGTCAAGGGCAACAAGTGGTACATGGGCCACTGCATCCGCACCGCCCAGGCCGTCAAGGGGGATAAGTCCCTGCAGGACCCCAACAAGGCCCTGGACCAGAAGGGCGGGGTGAATGTGCCCATCGCCGTGTGCATGTTCGTGTGCTACCTGCTCATCGTCAACCTGGTCCCCGCTTTTCTGTGATCCACCCCAGAACCGAAAAAGGAGATTCGCTATGAAACACGTGCGCAAGGCGGTGATCCCCGCCGCGGGCCTGGGCACCCGGGTGCTCCCCGCCACCAAGGCCATGCCCAAAGAGATGCTCCCCATTGTGGACAAGCCCGCCATCCAGTATATCGTGGAGGAGGCCGCCGCCTCCGGCATTGAGGACATCCTCATCATCACCAACCGGGGCAAGGGCCTTTTGGAAGACCACTTCGACCGTGCCCCCGAGCTGGAAGCCCGCCTCACCGGCAGCCCGGAAAAGGAGGCCGTCTTAGAGCAGATCGTGCATATTTCCCGGCTGGCCAACATCTTCTACGTCCGGCAGAAGGAGACCAAAGGCCTGGGCCACGCCATCCTCTGCGCCAAAGAATTTGTAGGGGACGAGCCCTTCGCCGTGCTCTACGGCGACGACGTGATCCTGGGGGAAGACCCGGTGTGCGGCCAGCTCATCCGGGCCTGGGAGCGGTACGGCAAGGGCGTGGTGGGCGTCAAAGAGGTCAGCGAGGAGGCCATCAAGAAGTACTCCTCCCTGAAGGTGGAGCCCCTGGAGGGCAGCTGCTTCCTGTGCACCGACATGGTGGAAAAACCCCAGCGGAAAGAGGACATCCTGTCGCTGTACTCCATTCTGGGCCGCTGCGTGCTGCCCCCGGAGATCTTCGGCATTTTAGAGCGCACCGCCCCCGGGGCGGGCGGGGAGATCCAGCTCACCGACGCCATGGCTGCCCTGGCCCGGGAACAGGGCATGACCGCCGTGGACTTTACCGGCACCCGGTACGACATGGGCAACAAGCTGGGCATCCTGCAGGCCACGGTAGAGGTGGCCCTGCACCACCCGGAGGTGGGCGAAAGCTTCCGGGCCTACCTGAAAGAGCTGAGCAAAACCCTGTAACCGAAAGGGCTTCCCCAGGGGGGGAGGCCCTTTTCTAAAAAAAGTGAGAGAGGATGAGTGACATGGGGAGCGTTTATTTTCCCAGCTGCAACTTTACCAAGGCAAGCCCCCAAGCCGCCAAAAAGCTGCGGGCCTACCTGAAGGAAAAAATGCCGGTAGCCGGCTGCTGCCGCATTGACAAGACCCCCTACCCCGCCGGGGACACGGCCCTGTACTTCTGCCAGGCCTGCCGGGAGACGTTGGAGGCCAAACCGGACAACCAACTGGTGCTACAAAACCTGTTTGTGTGGCTGGCGGAACAGGCGGACTTCCCCTGGCCGGACTACAGCGGCCTCACCGTCAACGTGCAGGACTGCTGGCGGGACCGGCAGCACCCGGAGATCTTCGATGCCGCGCGGGCCTGTATGACAAAGATGGGCGTGGCTGTCATCGAGATGGAGGAAAACCGGGAGAGGTCGGTGTTCTGCGGGAATTTACACTTTGAGCCAAAAAAGCCGGAGAACCTGGCCCTCCTCCAGTCCCGGCCCGGGGTGCCGCTCTACGAGTACCCGGAGGAGGAACAGCGGCAGCTCATGGGGGAGCAGGCGGAGAAGCTCACCGCGCCCCTGGCGGTGGCGTACTGCAACCGGTGCACCGCCGGGCTGCTTTTAGGCGGGGCCCGGGCCGTCCACCTGATGGAGCTGTGCATGGGCACGTACCAGGGATAAACCGGCCTCCTCCGGGAGATTTTTCTTGACATTTTGCGGGCTTATGCTATAATATTACAGTTGTTTGGGACAAGATCTCAAGCTCCTTGCTCCGGGACAAACCGAAACTGCCCGGGGCCAAACGACCAAAAGGAGGTGCAATACTACAATGGCAGAAGGAAAGAACCTCTACGAGACCGTCATCGTCACCACCGCCAAGCTGGGCGAGGAGGGCAACACGGCTCTTGTGGAACGCTTCAAGGCTCTCATTGCCGAGCACGGTACGGTGCAGAGTGTTGACGACTGGGGGAAGCGCCGTTTCGCCTACCCCATCCAGAAGCAGACCGAGGGCTACTACACCCTGATCAACTTCGAGAGCAACCCTGAGTTCACCGCCGAGCTGGACCGGCGCTACCAGATCACCGACGGCATCCTGCGGACCATCATCGTCAAGCGGGATCCCCGGCACGTAGCCGCCATCGAGAAGGCGAAGAAGGCCCAGAAGGCCGAAGAGAAGAACATCGACGTGGAAGCCATCGCCGCCGAGGCTGTGGAAGCTCCCGCCGCCGAGTCCGCTCAGTGATCTTAACGGAAAGCGAGTGTTTCTGAGATGTTGAATGTTGCTGTGATCATGGGGCGGCTCACCGCCGACCCGGAACTTCGCCACACCGCCAGCGGCATCACCGTCACCACCTTTACCGTGGCGGTAGACCGCTCTTACGCCAAGGCCGGCACCGAACGGCAGACCGACTTTATCGACGTAGTGGCCTGGCGGCAGACTGCGGAATTCGTCTGCAAGTACTTTCAGAAGGGCAGCATGATCGCTGTCACCGGCTCCATTCAGGTGCGCAATTACGAGGATAAACAGGGCAACAAGCGCAAGGCCGTGGAAATCCAGGCCAACGAGGTGAGCTTTACCGGCTCTAAGAGAGAGTCCGGCTCCGCCTCCGGCAGCTACGCCCCCTCCCCCGCGCCCAGCCAGCCGGCCGCATTCAACGAGCCTGCTCCCGCCTATTCCAGCGGAAGCAGCGAAGACTTTGAAGAGTTCCTGGGAGACGACGACCTCCCCTTCTAAGGCTCCTCTTCCCAACTAACCTGACAAAGGAGGCTTACTGGCTATGGCAGATAGACCCGAGAGAGAAGTTCGCCGGGGCCGCAAGGGCCGCAGAAAGGTCTGCAGCTTCTGCGTGGACCGCGCGGAGTTCATCGATTACAAGGACGTGGCCAAGCTGCGCCGCTTCATTTCCGAGAGAGGCAAGATCCTCCCCCGCCGTGTCACCGGCACCTGCGCTTATCATCAGCGCGCCCTGACGGTGGCCATCAAGCGCGCCCGGCACCTGGCCCTGCTCCCCTACACTTCCGACTGAGAACGTGTCAAGCAAGGAGGCTTTCCCCCTGGGGGAGAGCCTCTTTTTTGGTGGGCGGCTGCAGGGGAAAGCCCCCTGGGCTTTTCCCGAGAAACCCGCCCCGCAGAAAGGAACCCCTATGAAATATTTCGACACCCACGTCCACTTCTTCCCAGATAAGCTGGCGGGGAAGGCCCTGCCCCGGCTGCGGGAGATCAGCGGCTGCCCCACCTACACCGACGGCACCCGGGGGGACACCCTGGAAAAATTCGCCCAGTGGGGCTGCTGCGGCGGCATGGTGCTGCACATCGCCACCAACGCCCACCAGCAGACCTCCGTCAACCGCTTCGCCGTGGAGAGCCAGGGGGACGGCCTGTACTGCTTCGGCAGCGTGTACCCCTACGCGGAGAACGCCCTGCAGGCCATGGAGGAGATCAAGGCCTCGGGCCTGTACGGGGTAAAGCTCCACCCGGATTACCAGGAGTTCTTCATCGGCGATGAGGCCGCCCTGGCCCTGTACGCCCAGGCGGAAAAACTGGGGCTGCCCGTGGCCTTCCACACCGGGGTAGACCCCCTCTCCCCCCACCTGGTCCACTGCCCCCCGGACGTGCTGGGGAAGATCGCCGACCTGTTCCCGAAGCTGACTATCATCGCCGCCCACATGGGGGGCATGGACATGCCCCAGGAGGCCGCCCGGCACCTGGCGAAAAAACCCAACGTGTACTTCGACACCGCTTTCGCCAGCCATTTTCTGGACGCGGCCGGATTTACCGAGCTGGTGAAGCTTCGGGGAGCGGACCACGTGCTCTTCGCCACCGACAGCCCCTGGAGCACCCTCCCCGCGGAGAAGGCCCTGCTGGAGGCGGCGGACCTGACCCCCGCGGAGAAAGAGGCCATCGCCTGCAAAAACGCCCAGGCCCTTTTTGGCATCTCCATTTGACATTTCCCCCCAAAGCGGGTACAATGAATGAAACACACCAGCCAGGAGGGCCCGCCATGAAGAACGCCGTCCGTCTGGCGCTGCTGGCCGGGCTTTTGTGCCTGGTGCTGGCAGGCTGCCAGAATCCCAACGCCCTGCAGATGGATCTCCGCCAGGGCTACGGAGACAAACTAAAGCTGCTCCACCTCAACGCCAACGACAGCGAGAACCTCCAGCTCATGGAGGACTTCGGGGACGTGATCCGCTCTGGGGAGGCCCTGGAGAAGGACATCTCCCTGTTCGCCTACTACCCGGACTACCAGCTGGAGCTGAGCCAGTGGGAGGACGGCCAGAGCCTAACTGTGCTCATCGACTTAAACGGCGACTGCGTGGACTTCATCTACCCCGGTCCCACCCCAGAGCCGGACAACACCGTCTACCGGTCCCAGGTCACCGCCCAGGAGTTCCTGGCCCTGGTAAACCACGTGTACGAGTAAACAAAGCAAGAGCCCCCGTCCGGGGGCTCTTGCTTTGCGGGTAGGGGCCCTTGGCGCGGCCCCTCTTGCCCGTTTCTCTTTCTTGAACAGGACACCGCCCCCAAAGGGAGACTGCCCTCTCTCGTGCCCCTTTGCGGGGACAACGCCGCCCGGCGGTAAAAAAGGATCCCCGTCTGGGGGTTCTTTTTTTGCGGCCGGGCCTAGGAGATCCGCTGGAGCTTCCCCCCGCAGGCGGCGCAGCGGTAGCGCCAGGGGTACTTGACCAGCTTGCACATGCGGTACCGGCCGATCACCGCCCCACACTGCTCACAGCGCAGGAAGTACTTCATCTCCTCCCGGCGCAGGGGCTGGGCCTCCCCCTCCGCCTTCACCGTCCTGGTGATGGAGAGGCCCAGGGCCTCCCCGGCGGTTTGGGCGTAGGCCTTCCACCGCTTGCCGTGGTTCTGGCAGCCGTAGCAGGTGTGGAGCAGCTCGTGGACCAGGGTGGCCCGGAGCAGCTGGGAATCGCCCAAAATGCTTTGGGACACCTGGATGGTAAACCGCCCCTCCCGGCGGATGCAGCAGCCCAGCCGCCGTTTGGCCCGGGTGTTCACCACCGGCTGGGGGTCTATCTCTCGGGACAGGGGCAGGCCCAGTTCTTCCAGCTTCCCCCGCAGCCCGGTGAACAGGGCGTCCAGCTCCCCCTGGGTCACGGTCTCTCCCCCTTGTCCCGGCGCTGCAGGAATCCTATGTAAGCGTCGCTAAAGGTGTTGGCGTCTATAAACAGCCCCACCAGCCAGGCGGCCAGGGTGAGGAGGGCGGGGTACAGCATGGCGGTCGCTCCTTTCTTCTGGGGAACAGTATACCACAGCGAGCAAAGCCCGCGCAAGGAAAAAGGACGCCCGGGGGCGTCCTCTATTTATTTATACTTTATTTATTGGCCGGGGTTTTGCCGCTTATAGCGGCCCAGGGCCGCGTCGTATTGCTTGCGCTGGAAGCGGAAAAACAGCTCGAACACCAGGGAGATGGCCAGGTACCCCAGGAGGAAGAAGCCCGCGAACGTGAGCCAGTAGGCGGCCTGGTCCAGGGGGAACCAGCGGAACGCCACGGCGCAGCCGGACACCACTCCCAGCAGCAGCACGGCGAAGAGCACCATGCGCCACAGGTAAGACAGGCGCTTGACCGCCTTCCCGGAGAAGAACAGGTACTGGAGCACCGTGGCCACGGCGCAGAGGAGCAATATTTCGAACACCCAGGCCCGGCGCATGGTCTCCTTGTCCCAGTCGAACAGGGTGTACACCAGGGTGGCGACGGTAAAGGAGATGCACAGGTTGGTGAGCAGCTCCGGCAGGGCTTGCAGGATTTTTTTCATAACTCTTTCCTCCCTTTCTCTATAATGCCCAGCTTTTCCTTGATGGCGGGGGCGTACTGGCGGGAGACGCCCAGGCGCTCGCCGTTTTCCAGGGTGAGCTGCAGGCGGCCGCCCAGGTCGGGGCGGATGGACTGGACCCGGCTGAAGTTGACCACCGCGGATTTGCTGGCCCGGACAAAGTCCCGGGGGGCCAGGCGCTCCTCCAGCTCGTAGAGGCGCAGGGGCGTCTCGTACACGCCGGCTTTGGTGTAGAGGAAGGTGCGCTTGTCCACCGACTCGGCGTAGAGCACCTCCCCGGCCTCCAGCAGGTAGGTCTGGCCCTCCCGCTCCCCGGTGAGGCGCTGGCCGAAGCTGCCCAGGGCCGCCACCATGCCCAGCACCTGGGGGTCCCGGGCCCGGCAGCGGATGAGCACCTGGGTCTCGCGGAGGGTGGGGTCCTCCTCAATGACGATCTTCATGGGCTGTACTCCTTTCTGTAGCTACAACAACAGTATAGCGGTGGCAATGCCCCGGCGCAAGGGCTTTTGACCCACCGGGCGAAATGGGTGCCTGAGCTGCAAAAGGAGCGGGCCAAACGCCTTTCTGGGCAGCAAAAAGGACGCCCGGAGGCGTCCTTGGAGGTTATTTGGGCTGGGCCAGGGCTTTTTTCCACTTGCCGGTGCGGTACTCGAAAAAGCTGATGAGGTAGTTGACCAGCCACCCGGCGGGCACGGCCATCCACACGAACTGGATGCCAAACCGGGGGGCCAGCGTCACCGCCAGCACCACCCGCAGGCCCAGGTTCACCAGGTTGGCCACGGTGAACATGGTCATGTCCCCCGCGCCCCGGAGGACGCCGTCGGAGATCATCTTCAGCCCGATGAGCACGTAGAACCAGCCCATAAACTGTGTGCAGGCGATGCCCGTGTCGAAGGCCAGGGCCGAGCCGCCCTCCTCCATGAACAGGGAGATCAGCGGCCGGGCCAGCAGCTGGATGAGCAGGCAGATCACCGCGGCGATGGCGAAGACGATTCCATAGCTTGCCCGGTAGCCGGACCTGACCCGGTCCTCTTTCCCCGCGCCGACGTTCTGGGCGGTGTAGGAGGAGATGGCGTTGCCCATGGCGCTCATGGGCACAATGGCGATGCTCTCGATGCGCATGGCGGCGGAGTACCCCGCCAGCATCTGGGAGCCGAAGCTGTTGACCACCGACTGCACCAGCATCATGCCGATGGACACGGTAGACTGCTGGAGAATGGAGGGCAGGGCCACCCGGCCCATGTTTTTCAGCTCCCCCAGGTCAAAGCATTTCCCCTCCAGCTTGCCGGGGTAGCTTTTCAGCTCCCGGAGGAAGATGGAGAAGGACAGCACCGCCGAAATGCCCTGGGCGATGAGGGTGGCCCAGGCCGCCCCGGCCACGCCCATCTTGAGGGGCCCCACCATCCAGATGTCCAGGCCGATGTTGAGGAGGGAGGAGAAAATCAGCAGATACAGGGGCACCCGGGACCGCCCCAGGGCGTTGAACATAGAGGACAGGACGTTATACATGAACAGGAAGGGCAGCCCCAGAAAGTAGATGTTCAGGTAGGTGGTGGCGTCCGCCAGGATGTTTTCCGGGGTGTTCAAAAGCACCATGATCTTCTCCGACAGCAGCAGCCCCACGGCCCCCAATGCGATGCTGATCGCCAAAAAGGACAGCAGCGCCGTGGACACGGAGCGCTTCATCCGGGGGTAGTCCCGGCGGCCGAAGGTCTGGCTGGTGATGACCGAGGCCCCCACGCCCCCGCCGATGGCGATGGAGATGAACACGTTGGTGAGGGAGTAGGAAGCCCCTACCGCCGCCAAGGCGTCCTCCCCCACAAACCGGCCCACGATGACGGAATCCGCCATGGTGTACACCTGCTGGAAGAAGTTCCCCAGCATCATGGGCAGGGCGAAGAGCAGCAACGCGCTCACCGGCCGCTTGTGGATGAGATATTCCTTTTCCGCTTTTTCCATAGATCCACTTCCCCTATTCCGCGGGCCAAGCCCGGTAGTTTCCAAATTTCTATTATAATAGAAAGGGCCCCGGCCGTCAAACCGGGGCTGTCTTGGAACCCTTGCCGCCTCTCCCTTTTACGAGCCGGTGGACTTGTAGTGGCGCACCCCCAGCCGCCACAGCAGCCAGCAGGGCAGCAGGAACACCCCGGCCATGAGGGGCAGGAAGATGTACAGGGGATTCTCGCTGCGGCCCAGCAGGTACAGCAGGGGGTAATACTGGATCAGCGCGTAGGGCACCACAAAGGTGGTAAACTGCAGCACCCGCTTGCCGTAGACGCTCACCGGGTACTTGCCGTACTCCCTGGCCCCGTCGGTGAGGACGTTCATAAACTCCAGGCCCTCTAAGGTGAAAAAGGACACGGCGGCGTAAATGAGGAAGATCCCGGTGAACACCAGGGAGCCCCCCAGGAGCATGAACACCACGGTGAGCACTTTGAGAAAGTCCCACTCCACCTGGGAGGCGGAGATGCCGTAGACGAACATCACCACCGCCTGGAGCACCCGGCCAATGCGGGTGAACTCCACCTTGCTGGCCAGCACCTGGAAGATCTCGTTTCTGGGCCGGACCAGGATGCGGTCGAACTCGCCGTTCGCCAGCATGGTGGGGAAGGTATCGAAGCCCCGGGCGAAGGCCTCGGCGATGGAGAACTCCAAGAGCATGATGCCAAAGCACAAGAGCACCTCCTGGTACGTAAACCCCGCCACGCTGTGGAAGCGCTGGAACAGGAAAAACACCCCCAAAAACACGTTGAAGGAGGTGAGGAACTGCCCCACCGCCGTCAGGAAAAAGGAGGCCTTGTACTGCATCATGCTGCGGATGTGGATGGAAAGATATTTGCCGTAAAGCCTCATGGTCTCACCCTCCCTGCACCACGGTTTTCTTCAGGGCCTTTTGGGCGAGAAGCCAGCCGCTCCCCACCAACGCTGCCGCCCAGAACAGCTGCAGCCCCGCGGCGGCGTACAGGTCCTGCCCGGAGAGGTCGCCGCTCCAGGCCCGCAGGGGCACGTTCTGCATGGCGGCAAAGGGCAGCAGCTCTAAAACCTGCCGCAGACCGTCGGGGAAGAAGGGAAGGGGGATAATGGCCCCCTGGAGGATCTCCACCAGGGACACCGCCACCATCCGCACCCCGTCGGGGGACAGGGTGAAGAACGTCACAAGGTAAATGAGCATGCCAAACCCCACCGTCACCGCCAGCCCCAGGACCATGGTCACCGCCCACCACAAAAAGGCGGAGAGGCTTTGGGGGGCGGTCATGCCAAAGGGAGCGGGCAAAAAGGCCGCCACCAGCAAAATGGGGGCGCAGCGCAGCACCGCCCGGGACACCCGGTTGGCGGCGCTGCGGGCGAACCACATGCCGTACAGATCCACAGGACGGCACAGCTCGTAGGCCACCGAGCCGTCCCGGATGCACTGGAAGATCTCGTTTTCAAACATCCAGGCGGCGAACAGGGCCAGAAAGGCCTGCTGCATCCACACGTAAGAGGCCGTGGCCTGAAAGCTCATGGGAAAGGCCCCTGGGTCCGCCTGGTAAAAGGCCCGGAAGGCCAGAAGCTCCATGGCCCCCCAGAAAAACTGGGTGACGATCCCCGCCACCGCCGCCGCCCGGTACTGCAGGCCCATGGAGAACCGCAATCGGAAAAATGCCAGATATTTTCTCATAGGCGCCTCAAATCTGGTACTGCCGGTAGAGCTGGGCCACCGTCTCGTCGACGCTCTCCCCGCCCCGGCGGATGTCCTCCACCGTGCCGTCGAGGAGGATCTTCCCCCGGCCGATGAGCAGCACCCGGCTGGCCAGCGCCTCAATGTCCTGCATGTCGTGGGTGGTGAGCAGGACCGTGGTGCCCCGCTCCCGGTTCAGCCGCAGAATGAACTCCCGCACCGCCAGCTTGGACACTGCGTCCAGGCCGATGGTGGGCTCGTCCAGAAATAAAATCCTCGGGCTGTGCAGGAGGGACGCGGCGATCTCGCAGCGCATCCGCTGGCCCAGGGACAGCTGCCTGGCCGGGGTGCGCAGCAGCTGCTCCAGACCCAGCAGCTCCGTGAGCTCTCCTACATTGTTCCGGTAGGTGCCCTCATCTATACTGTAGATCTCCTTGAGCAGGTCGAAGGAGTCGGCCACCGGCACGTCCCACCACAGCTGGGTGCGCTGGCCGAACACCACGCCGATATCCCGCACATGGGCGGCGCGCTCCTTCCAGGGGGTCCGCCCGTCGATGAGGCAGCTGCCGCTGTCCGGGGTGAGAATGCCGCTTAACACCTTGATGGTGCTGCTCTTCCCCGCCCCGTTGGGCCCGATGTACCCCACCATCTCCCCGTCGCCGATGGTAAAGCTCACATCGTCCAGGGCGCGGATCTCCTCATACTCCCGATGAAACAGCGCCTTCACCGCCTGTGAAAAGCCCGCTCCCCGGCGGGCCACCCGGAAGGTCTTTCGCAAATGGGAAACCTGGATCACGCTCTCTCCTCCTCTCGCTGCACAGCGCGTTGCCCCGGAGAACACTTCCCTGGGGTGGGCCAAGTTAGGAAGCACATTATAGCGCCAGGGAAAAAGAATGTCAAGAAAAGGGAAATGAAAAGTTTTCGCCAGCCTTTTTCAAAGGGCTGCCAGGTGTGGAGCGGATCTCCACGACCTTGCTGGCAGCGCGGCCGCGAGAGAAGCAAGCCAGGGTCGAAGGCCGCCTGCGCCGGTAGGGCGATAGACCGGCGATCCGACCGGCGGCGCACTGGCCCACCGCCAAAGTCAGGTGCTGCCCACCCCCTACCCCCTCCCGTATGGGTAACTAGATCTAATCCGAACCCTTGCGGTACGGGAGGGGGAATATATTTTTTAATTCACTTGGATTTTCAGGGGGCTGCGCCCCCTTGCCCCCCCATGGTAGGTCCTACTTCTAAGACAGGGCGCTATAAAACATGAGGGGGTATCAAAGAGGGCGCCTGCGTGCCGCTGGCGGCCAGCGCCCGAGCTGGCAGGCGGGACTGGGCAGTGGGCAAAACCAGGTCAGATCAACACTGGGAAAAGAGGATAGTGAAGAGGAAAGAAGAAAAAATGGCAGACACCGCAAAGTGCCTGCCGATTTTTGGTGGACCATCAGGGACTTGAACCCCGGACCGACCGGTTATGAGCCGGCTGCTCTAACCAACTGCGCTAATGGTCCACAGATAGAAAAAGGCCACCGCTAATTGCTTAACGGCGGCTTTTCTTTTGTGGCTCCCCCTGTTGGACTCGAACCAACGACCCTGCGGTTAACAGCCGCATGCTCTACCAACTGAGCTAAGGAGGAATAACTGGTGACCCGTACGGGAATCGAACCCATGTTTGCGGCGTGAGAGGCCGCCGTCTTAGACCGCTTGACCAACGGGCCATCTGGTGCACCATCAGGGACTCGAACCCGGGACACCCTGATTAAGAGTCAGGTGCTCTACCAACTGAGCTAATGGTGCATAGGGAGTACTTCCCAGGGATGATACCCTGAAAACTGAATAAAGCAAGAGCAGCAAGAGAAAGGTACTTGGTCAAGCCCTCGGCCTATTAGTACTGCCAAGCTAAACATGTTACCATGCTTACACACGCAGCCTATCAACCTTGTAGTCTA
>DXDU01000151.1 GCA_019115285.1 Candidatus Acutalibacter pullistercoris | reverse complement strand
GGGGGAATGTGTGGGTAAATCGCCGCATGAATTGCCTCCTTTGGGTACCCCGGTGGGGGTGTAGGTGTGTGTTCGTTCTCAATCGGCTAAAATTCTGTTGGTAGTTACCAACAGAAAAGGCCATGGCCTTTTCGCTTCAACTGTTTGGGGTGGGCAATGCCTTTCCCCTACATTGTACCACAGCCCACACTGTTTGGAAACAGCTGCGGGGAATTTTTATTTCTGGTCCGGCTGCCGGTTGACAGTGGCTTGCCTGCTGAGTATAATAAAGACAGAAAGGGCGCTGTTGCAGTTTGCGGTTAGCCCAGAGTTTTTGTGTAGTTAGGTTTTACCACACTAGTCGCTCGGATGCCGCCGGGCGACTAGCATGCTTTTGGGGCCAGTGCGATTGCCACCGCAAGGGCAGCTACCACACATAGTACAAACCGCAGGGCGCGAACCCCGCAGCCTTTGTGTCCCATCCGCATCACCCCCTCTCTGTGTAGAGTTAGGGAGTGGCTAACCGCCTGCCTGCAACAGACGCCCGCCGGGTTTCCCCGGCATTTTTTATTATACGGCCCGTGTCGATTTAAGTCAATGTGTTTCCTGCTCTGGTTTTTTGAGGCAGCATCCCTTTCAAACACGCAAAAGGCCGGGAGCGTCCCTTCCGGCCTTTTCCCAACTGATTCCCCTCACGCCGTTTTGCCGGTGTAGAGCTGGTAATACCTGCCTTTTTGCTCCAGCAGCTCCTGGTGGCTGCCCCGCTCGATGACCCGGCCCTGCTCCATCACCAGGATGCAGTCGGCGTCCTTGACGGTGGAGAGCCGGTGGGCGATGACGAAGGAGGTGCGGCCGGTCATCAGGGCGTCCATGCCCCGCTGCACCAGCTTCTCCGTGTGGGTGTCGATGGAGGAGGTGGCCTCGTCCAGAATCAGCACCGGCGGGTCGGCCACGGCGGCCCTGGCGATAGACAGCAGCTGCCGCTGGCCCTGGCTCAGGTTGGCCCCGCCTCCCGTGAGCACCGTCTGGTAGCCCTGGGGCAGCCGGCGGATGAACCCGTCGGCGTTGGCCAGCTTGGCCGCGGCGATGCACTCCTCGTCGGGGGCGTCCAAGCGGCCGTAGCGGATGTTGTCCATCACTGTGCCGGTGAACAGGCTGGTGTCCTGGAGGACGATGCCCAACGACCGGCGCAGGTCGTCCTTTTTAATCTTGGTGACGTTGATGCCGTCGAAGCGGATCTTCCCGTCCTGGATGTCGTAAAACCGGTTGATCAGGTTGGTGATGGTGGTCTTCCCCGCGCCGGTGCTGCCCACCAGGGCGATCTTCTGCCCCGGCAGGGCGTGGAGCTTCACGTCGTGGAGGACCATCTTCTCATCGGTGTAGCCGAAGTCCACCCCGTCGAAGACCACGTCCCCTTCCAGTTTGGTGTAGGTAACCGTGCCCTCCGCCTGGTGGGGGTGCCGCCAGGCCCACAGGCCGGTGCGCTCCGCCGTCTCCGTCAGGGAGCCGTCCCGCTCCTGCTTTACATTGACCAGGGTGACGTAGCCCTGGTCCTTCTCCGGCCGCTCATCCATCAAGCCGAAGATCCGCCGGGCGCCGGCGGTGGCCATGACCACGCTGTTCACCTGCTGGCTGATCTGGGTGACAGGCTGGGTGAAGCTCTTGTTCAGGTTGAGGAAGGCCACCAGGGTGCCGATGGTCAGGCCGCCCACGCCCCCCAGGGCCAGGGCCGCCCCGATGACGGCGCACAGCACATAGCTGATGTTCCCTAAGTTGGCGTTGATGGGCATGGACATGTTGGCGATGGCGTTGGCCCGGTTGGTGCTCTCCCGCAGCTTTTGGTTGAGCATGGTAAAGTCCGCGATGCTCCGCTCCTCGTGGCAGAAGACCTTCACCACCTTCTGGCCCTCCATCATCTCCTCGATGTAGCCGTTGAGGGCCCCGATGTCCCGCTGCTGCTCCACAAAGTACCGGCCGGACAGGCCGCTGAGCTTCATGGTGGCCAGGAGCATCACCCCCACCATGCACAGGGAGACCAGGGTCAGGGGGAGGTCCAGCACCGCCATGCTGAGGAAGGCGGAAATAAGGGAGATGGCGGAGTTCACCAGCTGGGGAAAGCTCTGGCTGATGAGCTGCCGCAGGGTGTCCGTGTCGTTGGTGTACACGGACATGATGTCCCCGTGGGGATGGGTGTCGAAGTACTGGATGGGCAGGGACTCCATGTTCTGGAAGAGCTGCACCCGCAGCCGTTTCATGGTGCCCTGGGCCACGTTTACCATGATGCGGTTGTAGGCGTAGGAGCAGAGAATGCCCACCAGGAGCACCGCCGCCAGTTTGAGGAGCGCCCCCGCCAGAGGGCCGAAGTCCGGGGCGGCGGCCTGGGCCAGGGGCAGGATGTAGTCGTCGATCAGGCTCTGCATGAACAGGTTGGAGACCAGGGTGGTCATGGCGGTGATGAAGATGCACACCACCACGGTGAGCCAGCAGAATTGATACTGTTTTAACGTGTACCCCAGCACCCGCTTGAGCAGGGCCCACTGGGATGTCTTTTTCCCTTGTTGTTCCATATAAAATCCCTCCTTTACGCCGGCTGGTCGAAGTCGCCCCCAGCCTGGGTCTGGGCCTCTACGATCTCCCGGTAGATCTTGTTTTGCTCCAGCAGCTCCTCATGGGTGCCGAAGCCTGCGATCTTACCGTTTTCCAGCACCAAAATGCGGTCGGCGTCCTGGATGCTGGACACCCGCTGGGAGATGATGAGCTTGGTGGTACCGGGGATGTGTCTGGCGAAAGCCTCCCGGATTTTCCGGTCGGTGGCGGTGTCCACGGCGCTGGTGGAGTCGTCCAGAATCAGCACCTTGGGGCTTTTTAACAGCGCCCGGGCGATGCACAGCCGCTGCCGCTGGCCGCCGGAGACGTTCAGGCCGCCCTGGTCGATCCAGGTGTCGTACTTCCGTGGGAAGCGCTCTATAAACTCGTCGGCGCAGGCCAGGCGGCAGGCCTCCTCACACTCCTCCAGGGTGGCGTCTGCCTTGCCCCAGCGGAGGTTCTCCAGAATCGTGCCGGAGAACAACACGTTCTTCTGCAGCACCACGGCCACGTTGTCCCGGAGCGTTTCCAGATCGTAGGAGCGCACGTCTTTGCCGCCCACCTTCACCGCCCCCTGGGACACGTCGTACAGCCGGCTGATCAGGTTCACCAGGCTGGACTTGCCGCAGCCCGTGCCCCCGATGATGCCGATGGTCTCCCCGGCCTTGATGTGCAGGTCGATGTCCGAAAGGGCATAGCTCTCGCTGCCGGGCTGGTAGGTAAAATACACGTGGTCGAAGTCGATGGAGCCGTCGGCGATCTGGGTGAGGGCCTGGGGCGGGTTTACCAGGTCCGGCCGCTCCCGCAGCACCTCCATAATGCGGCGGAAGCTTGCCATGCTCATGGCCACCATGACGAAGATCATGGAGAGCATCATCAGGCTCATGAGCATGCTGATGACGTAGCTGAACAGGGAGGTCAGGTTGCCGGTGGTCATAGTGCCCCCTACAACAAACCGGGCCCCGAACCAGGAGATGGCGAGGATGCAGCCGTAGATCACCAGCATCATCACCGGGCTGTTCACCGCTAAGATGGACTCGGCCTTGACGTAGAGCTTGTAGAGGTTCTCCGCCGCGCTCTTGAATTTCTCGTTCTCGAACTTCTCCCGGACGAAGGCCTTCACCGTGCGGATGCCGGAGACGTTCTCCTGGACGCTGGCATTTAAGTCGTCGTACCGGCGGAACACCTGCTGGAAGATGGGCAGGGTCAGGCCCATCACTCCAAAGAGCGCAACACCCAGCACCACCAGGGCCGCCAGGAACACCAGGCTCAGCCGGGGGGAGATGACAAAGCACATGGCCATGGAGCACAGGAGCATCAGGGGCGCCCGCACGGCGATGCGCAGGCTCATCTGGAAGGCCATCTGGGTGTTGGTCACGTCGGTGGTCATCCGGGTGACAAGGCTGGCGGTGCTGAACTTATCGATGTTGGAAAAAGAGTAGCGCTGGATGTTCTCGAACATCCCCTGGCGCAGGTTGGCTGCAAAGCCCGAGGAGGCCGAGGCCCCCAGCTTGCCGGCCATGGCCCCGAAGAACAGGCTGAGAAACGCCAGCGCAAGCATGAGCCCGCCGTAGAGCCACACCTTCCCCATGTCCCCCGCCTGTATGCCCTCGTCGATGATGGACGCGGTGACAAAGGGGATCAGAATCTCCATGAGCACCTCCAGGGCCGTGCAGAGGGGGGTCAAAATGGCGTCCCGCTTGTACTGCCCGATGTATCGGGCAAAAGTCCGTATCATGTGGTATCCTTCCTTTCATCCTGAGTTTCCAGTTGGCGCAGGGCCTGGTCGGCTCGGTGGACTGCCCGCTCCAGCTCCGGCCGGAGCTTTCGCAGCTTCTCCGTGGGGGTGAGCAGCCGCTGGCGCTCGTCCTCCCGGCACACCGCCGCCCGCAAATAGCCCTTTTCCCGCAGTGTTTTCACCACCTGGGAAAGGGTGGCTTTCGCCAGACCCAGCTCCTGGTGGAGCTGGGTCAGGGTGACGCCCCCCGGGTGCTCCCGCAGCACGTGGAGGAGCAAAAACCCCTGAGAGGCCGAAAGCCCCTGGGGGCGGATGTTCCGCTCTAAGGCGTCCTCCGCCGCCCGGCAGTACCGCTTGGCGGTCAAATACAGTTGTTCCCGCTGGGTCATGGAAACCCTCCTTCCTGTTAGGAGCCTAACAGTTCGGCCCAGAAAGAATCATACACCTCTTCCCCCTTGTTTGTGAAATCGAAATGTGCTATTATTGATAGAGAAACCTTATTAATCCCTAGGGGGGAGCCCTGTGAATCTCTTTCAGCTGGAATGTTTCCTGGCGGTGGCCAGCCACCTGAACTTCGCCCGGGCGGCGGAGCAGCTCCACGTCACCCAGCCCACCGTGTCCCATCAGATCCGCTCCCTGGAAAAGGAGCTGGGGGTCTCCCTGTTCACCCGGTCCACCCGCTCCGTGGCCCTGACGGGGGAGGGCAGGATCTTCCTGTTAGACGCCAAGGGCATCGTGGCCCAGTCCCACACAGCCATCCAGCGCTTCGCCCAGAGGGACCAGGCCGCCATCGTCCCCCTGGCCCTGGGCTGCGACTCCATGCTGGGCCTGGCCCTGCCGCCTCAGGTCCTGGGGCGGCTGCGCCAGCGGCTCCCCGGCCTGCACCCCCACCTGGTCACCCTGCCGGACATCCAGCTCTTCCCCCGGCTGGGGGAAGGGGCCCTGGACGGGGTGATCGCCCTGAGGCAGACGGGCAGAGCCGGCCTGCGGTACCAGGAGATCGGCAAGGCGGGGTTCCTCTGCCTGCTGCGCAAAGACCACCCCCTGGCGGGAAAGGCGGCCCTCACCCAGGAGGACCTGGCCCGGGAGCCCCTGCTCCTCACAGAGCCCGACATTCTGGGCAGCGAGATGGGGGCCTACCAGCTCCGGCTGGCCCAGGGCCGCAAGCCCTCGCAGCTCCACTTCTGCCCCTCCCACGAGACGGCGGCCCACCTCACCGCCGCCGGGTTCGGCGTCTCCTTCCTGCCGGACACCTACCGCCTCCCCCTGGGCCAGGACCTTGTCTCCCTGCCCCTGCTGGGGTTCCCGCCCCTGCCCTACGGCCTCTTCTACAAGGCCCCCGTGGAAAAAGACGCCCTCCGGGCCCTGCTCCAGGAAGCGCGGAAAGGGTGAGGGGACTCTCCCCAGCCCTAAACCAGCGCCGCCCTCTCTGGGATTTTCGGCAGAAACCGCCCAGCACCGCCCCCTGTTTTGGGGTAAGCAAAAGGCCGGGAAACCTCCCGGCCCTGTTTTTTTATCCACACAACTTCAGGACTTCGCCAATGTCCCCCTCCACAGCGAGGGACCGGCCCTCCAGCTCCCTGGGCGCCCAGGCCTGGCCCTGGTTTACGCAGGCGTACACGGCGTTGGGGTTCTCATAGGCCTGCTGCCAGAAGTTGTACTTGATGATCCCCGGCGTGTTCATCCCCACCCCCAGCTCCAGGTAGAGGACGGCGCTCTTTCCATGCCGTTCCACGAAGCCCTGGTACCGGGCAGCGGCGGCGTGCCAGCCATCGTCCTCCACAAAGGTGGCGTCCGCCCGGAGGTTCATGCTCATGGGCGCGCCGCACTTGGGGCAGCGGGGCACCAGCTCGGTAGGAACGGTCCTCTTGGGAACCGTTCCCAGGGGCAGTGCCAAAGCGCCGTCCTCCTGGATGGAAAAGCCCTGGGCCTGCAACATTTGGCGGACGACTGTTTCGTTGTCGTAGGTCTTCTGGTGACAGGGCCTGGAGCACTGCCACAGGCCGTAGTCCCCCTGGGTGTAGAACAGGCGGGCCTTGTCAAACCCGGCCTTCTGGAAGCAGTGGTCCACGTTGGTGGTGAGGACGAAGTAGTCCTTGTCCCCCACCAGTTTGCGCAGGTTCTGGTACACCGGCTTGGGCGGAGGGCAGTAGCGGTTGAGGAAAATCATCCGGCTCCAGTAGGCCCACTGTTCCTCTGGGGAGGCAAACCTGGTGAAGCCTCCGGTGTACATATCGTGGAAGCCGTACTTTTCCTCAAAATCGGAGAAATACTGGCGAAACCGTGGCCCGCTGTAAGCGAACCCCGCCGAGACGGACAGCCCCGCCCCCGCCCCAACAAATACCGCCTCCGCCTGGTCCAGGACGCTGCGCAGCTCAGCCAAGGAGCTTTTCGTAGATTTCCCGGTCACTGTCTTTGAATACATTGAAAACCACCTCCAGTTCTCCTGTATGCCGCGCCTGCCAGGCCTTCACCGTCTCCACGGCGATTTCCGCCGCCTTTTCATTGGGAAAGTGGAACTCACCTGTGGAGATGCAGCAGAAAGCCAGGCTTTCGCAGTTGTTTTCCGCCGCCAAGTCCAGGCAGGAGCGATAGCAGGACGCCAGCTGCTGTTCGTGCTCCTTTGTCAAGGTTCCTGAAACGATAGGCCCCACGGTGTGGAGTACGTACCGGCAGGGCAGGTTGTAGCCCCCGGTGATTTTGGCATGGCCGGTTTCTTCCTCGTGTCCCTGCTTGCGCATGATTTCGGCGCATTCCAAACGAAGCTGCATCCCGGCATAGGTGTGGATGGCGTTGTCGATGCAGCCGTGGCAGGGGACATAGCAGCCGGTCATGCCGCTGTTGGCGGCGTTGACGATGGCGTCCACCTCCAGGGTGGTAATGTCCCCCTGCCAGAGGTAGAGGCCGGGCTGCACCGGGCGCAGATCCACCAGTTGAGTGACGCCCCGCTCCTCCAGCCGTTCCCGCAAATAGTCGTCCTGCACCCGCAGAAACTCCCCCTCGATGGGAGCCGGCGGGCGGAGATTCATCAAACCGCGCAGCAGACGGCGCTGCTTCTCCTCCCCGGTGGGGAGGGACACACCTGTGTGTTCTTGCCGCTCTTGCAGCAGGTAATGAATCAAAAATTCTCTGCGCTGGGATTGGGTCATGGCGCTCACTTCCTCACACGAATAATACGCCCCTCTTTGCGGGGTTTGGCGTGGGGTTCCGGGCCTTCCCGGTAGCCCAACAGCACGTTGCACACCGGCAGCATATCCTCTGGAACGCCCCACGCCCGGCGCTTTTCCATACCGTACTCCGTGGCGAACACTTCCCCTGTCCGGCCAATGTAGCAGGAGGCTACCCCCAGAAAATGGGCAGCCAGCATGATGTTCTCTGCGATCATGGCGGCATCATCGTGGGCATACTGGCCGGGGCGGGTGAAAATGGTCAACACTGTGGGCGCACCGTAAAAGCCATCCAGAATGGTGAAATCGTCCTGGATACTGGGCTGGTCTGCCGAGATAGAGCGGGCGGTCTTGGCCGGGTTCTGCCCCTTAAACTGCATATAACGGCTGAGTTTTCCCAGCTTCAGGTTCACATCCGGATCCTGGCACACCACGATACGGGAATACTGGTTGTTCCCCGCAGAGGGCGCGTAAAGCCCGGCAGCCAAAATCTCCTGCAGGGCTTCCTCCTCCACCTGGCGGTTCTGGAAACGACGGATAGCGTGGCGAGTGGTCATTTTTTCAATCATGGGGTTCATCGTGCTTCCTCCTGACATCCTATCGTTTTTTCTGCTGGCTCTATCATACGGAAAGACAAGTCCCCTGTAAAGTACGCACTTTTCCGTGGCCTGGTCACCGGCTGGTAACCATTGGACAGGCACCAAAAGGATCCCTTTGGGCCGTTTAGGGCTTTGCGGGGCGCTTCCCCCTCCCAAAAGATTTTTCAAAAAATTTCCCATCATGGGGTTGTGCCCCATCGAATTGCTATGGTATATTGGTGCTGTAAGTTTCTATTTGACACTAAAAGGAGGCCACCCTATGGAACAGCAGAAGAAAGACCTGCCCGCCTGCCCGGTGGAGACCACCCTCACCCTCATCGGGGACAAGTGGAAGGTGCTCATCCTGCGGGACCTGCTCCCTGGCACCAAGCGGTTTGGGGAGCTGAAAAAGTCCATCGGCCATGTGAGCCAGAAAGTGCTCACCGCCCAGCTGCGGGACATGGAACAGAGCGGCCTGGTCCACCGGCAGGTCTTTGCTGAGGTGCCCCCCAGAGTGGAGTACAGCCTGACAGACCTGGGCCAAAGCCTCAAGCCCATTTTAGACGCCATGCAGGTCTGGGGGGAGGGGTACAAGACCGGGAAGTGGCAGGAATGAGCCTCCCCCTTCTTTTTGGACCCATTGCCCCAAACCAGCACCGCCCTCTCCCCGACTTGCGGGGAGAGCTGGGCAGCACCCCTATTTCAAACGCGAAAAGGCCGGGAAGCTGGGCTTCCCGGCCTTTTCTATTCCCTCTGGGGTTCCGTGAGAGGCAGGGAAGCTCCCCGCCGCTTTTTTACTCTCCAAACAGCTCTCTGGCTTTGGCCATGTGGTCCACGATCTTCACATCAAAGGGGCAGCGGGACTCGCAGGCGTAGCACTGGATGCAGGCGCCGGCCTTGACCCGCAGGGCGCTGTAGTGCTCCCGCACCGTCTCCGGCACCGTGTTCTGGGCCTGGCACAGGTCGTAGAACTTGTTCACCGTGGCGATGTCGATGCCCACGGTGCAGGGGGCGCAGTGGCCGCAGTACATGCACTTGTCCACAAACCGGTGGGCGGGCGCGGTGCTGAGCACAGCCGCGTAATCCTTTGCCTCATCGGGCAGGTCGGAGTAAGCCGCCGCCTGGCGCAGCTGCTCCACGTCGTGGGCCCCGGCCAGCACCGTGGCCACGCCGGGCCTGGTCAGGCAGTAGTGCAGACACTGGGGCACGGTCATAGCCGCGCCGAAGGGGGACTCCTCCGCCTTGAGCAGGGCCCCGCCGCCGTAGGGCTTCATCACCGTCAGGGCCACCCCCTGGCTCTCGCACAGGCTGTACAGCTCCTGGCGCTCCGGGTCGGTGCTGGACAGGGCGTTCTCATAGGTCTCCTTCTCAAAAATGGAGTCCACGTCCTCGGTGGGGGGCAGCAGGTCGTAAGCGGGGTTGACGCTGAACATGATCACGTCCACCACCCCGGATTTCGCCGCCAGGAGCGCCGCCCGGGGGTTGTGGGTGCTCATGCCGATGGCGCGGATCTTCCCCTGGGCCTTCAGCTCCTTAGCAAACTGCATCACCGGTCCGCCGAACACCTCATTGAAATCCACCTGCTCGTCCACGTAGTGGATCATCCCCACGTCGATGTAGTCTGTCCCCAGCCGGCGGAACAGGTCGTCGTAGGCGGCTTTCACTTCCTCTATGTCCCGGGTGCGCTTGTACTGGCCGTCCACCCAGGCGGTGCACAGGTGCCCCTGGAGGATGAATTTCTCCCGGCGCCCCGCCATGGCCTTGCCGAAGGCGTCCCGGACGTAGGGCTCCGGGTTGTACAGGTCAAAGTAGTTGACCCCCAGCTTTATAGCGGCGTTTAAAATCTCCAGGGAGGTCTGCTCCTCCCGGTCCACAAAGGCCTCGCTGCCCAGTCCGATCTCGCTGACTTTCATTCCCGTGCGGCCTAAAGTGCGATAGTTCATACTGCTTCTCCTTCCCTGATAAAGCGCCCAGCGTCAGGCGCATCCTGTGCTTCTCTCTGTTTCAAAGGCTGTTTGATCCCGTAGCTGATCAGCAAAAACACCGTGCTCAAAATCCAGATCACCGGCTCGGCCACGCAGGCGACCACATAGCCGTACAGGGGGATGAGCCACAGGCCTGCCGCCACTTTGATAAAGAGCTCGAACCCGCTGGAAACAACGGGGATGAGCTTTTGCCCCATGGCCTGCATGGCCGTGCGGAATGCCAACAGCACCCCCAGCACAGGGAAACAGGCGAAATGGCACCGCAGGCTGAACACGGCGTTCTCCACCACGGCGGCGTCCTCCGTGTCGGTGAGCAGTACCACCAAGCCGCTCCCCAGCAGGAAAATCACGGCGCAGGAGAGCAAGCCCCAGGCGATTTGAAGGCCCATGACCTTTTTCATGGTGGAGCGGATTCATTCCATCTTGCCCGCCCCAAAGTTTTGCCCCACAAAGGTGGAGTAAGCCGTGGCCACCGAGCCCAAGGGCATCATCAGCATACCGATGAGCTTCCGGGCGGCAGTGTGGGCCACGATGAGCTGCTGGCCCAGCCCATTGATGCCCTTCTGGTACAGCACAGACCCCAGGTCCACTACGCAGAGCATCAAGGCCATGGCGGAGCCGGTGGACCACATCTCTTTGACCAGGGGCCCCTCCAGGCGGAAATCCCCTCTCCTCGGCAGCAGATGGGGATAGACCCTCCACAGGTACAGCCCGCACAGCACAGCGCTGAAGGCCTGGGCGATCACCGTGGCGGCGGCGGCCCCGGCCACCCCCCACTGGAACTGCACCATAAAGAGCACATCCAGAACGAGGTTCACCACACAGGCCGCCACCAGCACATACAGGGGGGTGCGGCTGTTGCCGAACGCCCGTAAAATGCCGGCAAACATATTGTAGCACACCGTGGCCAGAAGTCCGGCGAAGATTACGAAGATATAGGCGTAGGCGTCCTCAAAGATAGCGGCCGGCACTTCCATGGCGGCCATCAGGGGGCGCAGGGCCACAAGGGACCCGGCGGTGAGCACTGCCGCCAGGGCGAGATTGAGCACCAGCATGGCGGCAATGGACCGCCGCACTTTCCCCCAGTTTTTCGCCCCGAAGGACTGGGCCGTCACAATGCCAAAGCCGCTGTTCATCCCGGAGGCGAAGTCCACCAGCAGGGAATACAGGGACGAAGTGGCCCCGATGGCGGCGATGGCGTTGTCCCCCAGGGTGTACCCGGCGATGGCCGTGTCCGCCAGGTTGTACACCTGCTGGAAGATGTTTCCGATAAACAGGGGCACGGCAAACCACAAGATCTTTTTCAGGGGGCTGCCCACTGTTATGTCCCCCCGCAGAGCATGGTCTTTTCGGACTGTCATAACTCTCTCCTTTCCTGCTTATCCTACCCCACGATCCACTTGATCTGCCGCGCCGTGGCCCAGGGCAGCAGCTGGCGCAGGTAGGTTTCTATTTTTTGCCGGGACTCCTCCGGGCTGCGCTGGTACACCTTTTCCGTGAAGGCCTCCCCAAAGGCGGCCTCCGGCGTGGCGTACCGGGCCAGGCCCCAGCCGTAGGGCTTCCCGTTCTTGTCGGTGGCGTACTCGAAATTCACCGTCACCACGTACCCCTGCATTTGCAGCCGGGTGACCACAGCGTCAAACTCCCCCCGCTTTTCTATGCCTGTCAGCTTCCGCCACTCTTTGGAGAGCAGGGGCTGGTGCTCCAAAAGGGCGTCGTAGACACGCTTGTCCA
Organism: Candidatus Acutalibacter pullistercoris; assembly: GCA_019115285.1. Lineage (GTDB taxonomy): Bacteria > Bacillota > Clostridia > Oscillospirales > Acutalibacteraceae > Acutalibacter > Acutalibacter pullistercoris. The sequence continues at coordinate 14,128 of DXDU01000151.1, read as the reverse complement.
GGTTCCGGGCCAGGCCGTCGTCGTACCGGGCGTCGAAGTCGTACCCGTCCCGGCGGTAGTTGGCGAAGTCCGGGTACCACTCCCCGGAGATAAACCCCGCTTTGCCGCCGAAGAACTTCCCGTAGGCGCAGCCTGTGTTCTGGATGGACGGCCCTTTCCACTCCCAGGGGCCGTCCACCCCGTCGGCGAACCACAGCTCCGGGAGCGTGTGCTCCTCCACGGAAAAGCAAGGCACCCAGTTTTTCAGCAGGGGGACGAACCCCCACTCCCGCACCAACCGCTCCAAGTCCTCCTGGGAGGAGATGACAAATTCCCCCCACCGGTCATTTTCCCGCCAGCACATGGCCCCGCCCCCTTTCCCATCTGCGTCCATCTTACCCGGTCCCGGCGGAAAGGTATATCAGAATCCAACGATCCATCCCACCTTTTCTCCACGGGAACAGAGACCGCGAAAAAAGACAAGGGAGCGCCCGGCCCCCTTGTCCCTCTCCTTTTGGGTTTTCCTTTGCCGCAGACCCTCGGTCTTTCCCGGCGTCTTTTTTACCAGGAGGACCGGGGGAATGTGACGGCACCGTTTCCGTTGCTCAGGTAGACCACGTCCCCGTGGTTCTGCTCCTGCAGCCACTTTCCCACGGAGCCGGCCCAATGGTACAATCTGGAGTGCCGCTCTAACCGCTGCAACCGTTTTTCTTCCATAGATGGTTTCCTCCTTCCGCCGGAAGCCCCTGGGGCTTCCGGGCACGCAGCCTTGTCTCTCTTTCCCGGGAACGCCATTATCTTACTGGATTTTTCCATTCCGGTATATCAAAATGTTACGTTTTGTGTTAGAATAGAGACACAGATTACACAAAGGGGGAACGAGCCATGCCCGCTGTCAAAGAGACCCAGCTGCGCTATTTGGAATACCTCCACCGGGAGGACGGTTACCGCCACCACCGCTACGACGAGGAGATCCTGCAATATCGCCTTTTGCGGGAGGGGAACCAGGCCGCCGTGGCGGAGAGCGTCTGTATGTGGGGTTCCGGCCTGGTGGGAAAAACCAGCGAGGACACCCTGCGCAACCGGAAATACCTGTTTGTGGCCTCCATCACCCTGGCCTGCCGGGCGGCCATTTTAGGGGGCCTGGAGGAGCAGCGCTCCTACGACATCAGCGACCTGTACATCCAGCGGGTGGACAAGTGCGCCACCCTGGAGGAGATCACCGCCCTGCACAAGGACATGTTCCAGTTCTATGTAAACGAGGTGTCTTCCGCCAAAAAGCGCCATGTCTACTCCAAGCCCGTAGTGGACGCCATGAACTTCATCCACTACCACCTCCACGAAAAGCTCCCCACCCAGCGGGTGGCGGAGGAGGTGGGACTTTCTCCCAACTACCTCTCCCAGCTGTTCAAACGGGAGCTGGGCCTCACCGTGGCGGACTACGTCCTGGAGCTCCGCATGGAGGCGGCCAAAAACATGCTGCGGTTTTCCAGCTTCCCCTACGATGAGATTGCCTCCATCCTGGCCTTCAGCTCCCAAAGCCACTTTATCCAGGTGTTCAAGAAAGCCACCGGGATCACCCCGAAAGCCTATCGGACCATGGCCTACCGGGAGGAGGAACTGCGGAAAGACAGATAGCCTCCGGCCTTTTCCAGGTGCGTTTCGCTTTTTTCCCTCTTTGGGGCCGCATCATTGCAGGGCCGGTTTGGCCCATCCCGCCCACCGCGTTCCCGGCGCCTTTGCCCGCGCCTCTGTGGTTTGTCCAGCCGCGCAGGATTTGTGTCCCCTTTCAGACACGAAAAGGCCGGGATTCCTCCCGGCCCTTCTTGCGCTGGTATTCAATTTTACTCCGCCAGCTTCTGGCCGAACCGCAGCCGGGCGCTTACGGCAGCTCCCCACCCTCCAGAAAGGGCGGCAGGGTCTTGATCTCCTGAAAGGAGCGGACCTCCCAGCTGGCGTTGCCTGTCTTCTGCTCCACCGAGCCGCCTTTGTAGCCCACCACCCGCAGCCCCGCCGCTTGGGCGGCCTGGATGCCGGTGGGGGAGTCCTCGATGGCCAGGCAGTCCTCCGGGGAGAGGCCCAGCAGGCTCATGGCCAGCTGGTAGCTGTGGGGAGCGGGCTTGGGCCGCCGCACCATGTCCCCGCAGACGATGACCTGGAACTGCCCGGTAAGGCCCATGCGGTTGAGGGCGGTGACGATATACTTCGTGGAGGTGGAGGACACCACCCCGGTGCGGATTCCCTGCCGGTTCAGCTCCTCCAGCCACTCCCGCAGGCCAGGCTGGGGGGACAGGGGGCTGTCCTCGTAGGTGTTGCCCAGGCCCTCCCGCACCCGGGCCAGCTGCTCCCGGGTGATGGGCGGGTCCGCCCGCTGGAGGAAGCGGTCCAGGGTCCCGGCCCCGTTGGTGCCGATGAGGGACAGCCGGTCCTCCTGGGTAAAGGGGATGCCGAAGGCGGCCAGGGCCTGGGCCAGGTAGTCTCCGTTGGAGCGTTCGGTGTCGGCGATGACGCCGTCAAAATCAAACAATACGCAGGAAATCATAGGGACAAGTCCTTTTCCAGTGGGGTCAGCTCCGTGCGCCCTGCCAGGGGGACGCCGCCGCCGAAGGCCCCCTCCAGGGCGCAGGTCTTGGCGGCGTAGGCCGCGGCCTGCTCCATGGCCCGGGGGATGCGTTGGGAAAGGTCCCGGGCGAACAGTCCCTCTTTCCCGGCGGTCTGCAGCAGGGAGCAGAGAAAGGCGGCGAAGTAGGCGTCCCCCGCGCCCATGGTGTCCGCCACCTGGGCAGCCTGGGCGGCGGGGGCGTGAAAGAGATTTCCCTCCCACTTGGCCCAAGAGCCCTCCTGCCCGGCGGTGGCCACGGCGATTTTGGCCCCCAGGCGCAGCGCCTGGTCCAAAGTCTGCTCCCGCTGCCCGGCAGGCAGGTGGGAGCAGGACAGCAGGGCGATGTCCACCCAGGGCAGGGTGGCTTGGAGGTACTCCGGGGTCCAGCGGTCGGAGAAGTCGAAGGCGATGGGAAGGCCCGCGGCCTTCAGCTTGGGTAGCTCCCGGTCGGCGAAGCCGTTGCAGTTGAAATACACCAGGGAGAAGCCCTTGGCGTACTCCAGGTCCTCCTGAGTGAGCTCTAGCAGGTGGGTGCGGGCCACCCCGCCTTTGTTGGAGCCCAGAAACACCCGGTCCCCGTCTTGCAGGGTGACCAGGGCAAAGCCCCCTTCTCCCGGGGCGTACCGGCAGCGGCTGTGGTCGATGCGCTTGGCGTTCAGGGTGTCTTCAATGAGCCGGGCCTCCACCCCTTCCCCGCAGACCCCCAGGTAGGCGGCCCGGACCCCGTTTTCCTGGGCGTAGACACAGGTGTTCACGCACTGGCCTCCGGGGTACATCTTCCCCCGGGAGAGGTACTTGTCCACCACGTTGTCGCCCACGGCCAGAATGGCCAGATCTTCCCGGTCCATCAGTACGCCACTTTCCACATGTAGCGCCGGGTGCTCAGGGGATGCTGCCTTGCCTCCGCCAGGGCGGCGTTATAGATGGGATAGACGTTGTTGAACAGGGAGTGGTTGAAGTAGTCCACCACAGAGGGGTCGATGGTGGAGAGGCCCAGCTCCTTGGCGTCCAGCACCTCGAAGCGCTTGGCGTACTTCTTTAAGAACCGCAGGCAGCGCTCGTCCAGCTCCCGGTCAGAGCCCTCGGCGATCTGCACCACAAAGCCCGCGTTGCAGTCGGTGACCTCAAAGGGGCCGTGGAAGTACTCCCCGGTGTGGATGCAGGCGGAGTGGATCCACTGCATCTCCATGAAGATGCAGATGCTCTCCATGTAGGCGGAGGCCCAGGAGGCCCCGCTGCCCATGGTGTACAGGAAGCTGTCGTTTTTGTACTCCTGGGCGAAGGCCTTGGCCCGGTCCGCCACCTGCTCCCGGGCCTTGCGGATGATGCCCCCGATGCGCTCCACCCCCTGGTAGAAGGCGTCGTAGTGCTCGTAGCCCTCGGTGTCGTTGACCAATTCCACCGCCAGCTGCAATGCGCACTGGGTCTTCTCTCCGGCGTAGTCCATGTCCCCGGTGTGGGCGGAGCTGGAGCTGTCGAAGGAGTAGAGCAGCAGGTAGTCGGCAAAGGCGGCGATCTCCGACTCCTCCTGGTAGGTGAGCAGCACCACGGCGGCGCCGGACTCCTTGCCCAGCTTGGCGGCAGCCACGGTCTCCGGGGTGTTGCCGGCGTGGCAGGCCACGCACAGCACAGAGTTCTTCCCAAAGTCCTTGGGGGTGCTGTGGACAAACTCGTTGCTGTTGATCCATCCGGTCTTCAGCCCCAGGCTCTCCCGCTCCACAAAGACCTTGGCGGGGTACAACGCGCCCAGAGAGCCGCCGCAGCCCACGAAGTAGACGTTCTTCACCCCGCCGTCCTCCGCCTTGGCGGCAAGAATCTCCCGGACGATCTGGGGAATGTCCCGATAGTTGTAAGCCATGATGCGCTCGCTCCTTCATTTTTTTAGATTGCGGCAGGAAAGGAAGCTTCCCGCTGTCTGCAAAAATAATAATACAATATAATACATTTGTCAACGGGAAGCGCTAGTTTTTTCCAAAATATTTTTTCGTGCTCAGGGGGAAAATTCCCCAGCCCCCTTTACGAAGGGCGGTTTTTCCCGTATAATAGCATACAATCAGGGTGATTTGTCCTATGACAAAGCGCCCGCCATCAAAAGACAAGAGAGGAGAATGGCCATGGCTCTCGACACCACCAGCGCCACGCCTTTGTTCCAGCAGCTGGCGGAGGAGCTGCGCAATGCCCTTCGCGCCGGGGAGTACCCTCCCGGCAGCCAGCTGCCCACCGAGCACCAGCTGTGCGGCCGGTACGGGGTCAGCCGGGTCACCGTGCGCAAGGCCCTGGAGGAACTGTCCCAGCGGGGGGAGGTGGTCCGCCGGCCGGGGAAGGGCACCTTTGTGGCGGACAAGAAATTCCAGCGGGATCTGACCAGCGTCCTCTCCTTTACGGAGATGTGCCGGCGCATGGGATGTGCCCCCGGGGCCAGGACGGTGAAGATCGCCCTGGAGCCCCCGGACGAGGAGGCCGCCCAGGAACTGGGCCTGAAAAAGGGGGAGCAGATGCTGGTGGTGGAGCGCCTCCGCCTGGCGGACGGGGTCCCCGTGCTGCTGGAGACCACCCGCTTCCCGGAGAAGTTCTTTTTCCTGTTCCACCAGGACCTGAACAACGCCTCCCTGTACCAGATCGTCAAAGAGCAGACCGGGGTGGTGTTCACCCACTCCCTCAAAACTTTGGAGATCGTCTTCGCCAGCTACCAGGAGGCCCGGTACCTGGACGTGGCCAAGGGCTACCCGCTGCTGTCCATCCGCAGCACCGTGTGGGACGACAGCGGCGAAAACCGCTACCTGTGCCAGCAGCTGTGCATCGGGGATAAGTTCAAGCTCATGGTGTAGCCCCCAGTGCCGCCAGCCCAGGGCTAAGGCTCCCTGCCCGCCCCATTTTCCCGAGCGGTCCGGCCTCCCAACGCGCCGGCCTGCCCCTCCCGAGCATCCTGCCGCCGGCCTCTCCCCTCCCAGGGTGAAAGTATTTTCCGCCCCAGGCCCGCGGCGCTCTTGTATTCTCCTTCGTTCCTGCTATAATGGGGAAAACGGCCCCCAGGCGGGGGCCACAGCAAATCCAATATAGCAGCAAGAGGAGGAGGCACGCCTTATGCAGCACCTGTATTATCAATTCCCCGGCACCTGGTTCGGGGACTGCATGCCCTTTGGCAAAGGAGACACGTTTTACCTGTTCCACCAGCGGGACACCCGCAGGCCCGTCCCCTTTGGGGAGCCCTTCGGCTGGGACCTGGCGGTGACCCGGGACTTTGTCCACTACGAAGACCGGGGCGTGGCCATCCCCCGGGGCACGGACGAAGAGCAGGACCAGTTCATCTTCGCGGGCAGCGTCTTTGAGGCCCAGGGCCTGTACCACAGCTTCTACACAGGCTACAACAGGGACTACCCCGCCCAGGGCAAGCCCGCCCAGGTGCTGATGCACGCCGTCAGCACCGACCTGCTCCACTGGGAGAAGACCCAGGACAAGCTCACCTTTGCCCCCCAGCCGGGCTACGACCCCGACGACTGGCGGGACCCCTTTGTGGTGTGGGACCAGGAGAAGGAGGAGTACCTGCTGATCTTAGGCGCCCGGCTCCAGGGCCCCAAGACACGGCAGACCGGCCGGACGGTGAAGTTCACCTCCAAAGATCTGAAGGACTGGAAGTTCGAGGGGGACTTCTGGGCCCCGGACCTTTTCACCATGCACGAGATGCCCGACCTGTTCCAGATCGGGGACTGGTGGTACCACATCGTCACAGAGTACAGCCACCGCAGCAAGATGGTCTACCGCATGAGCAAAAGCCTTTCCGGCCCCTGGCTGGCCCCCAAGGACGACGCCTTCGACGGCCGGGCCTATTACGCCGGCCGCACCTTCGCCCTCAACGGCCAGCGCATCCTCTTCGGGTGGGTGCCCACCAAGGAGGGCGGCGACGACCACAGCCAATTCCAGTGGGGCGGCACCTTCGTGGCCCACGAGGTCTATCAGCGGCCCGACGGCACCCTGGGGGTGCGCCCTCCCCAGACCGTGTGGGGCGCCTTCGCCCCGCCCCAGCAGGTGGAGGACTTCTCCATCCAGGCGGGAGACGGGCGCAGGGAGCAGGTCCTCTGCCGGGAGGCGGGGGAAATTTTCCGGCTGGAGTTTGACGCGGTCTTCCCGGAGGGGCTCCAGTCCTTCGGCGTGCGCTTCTACGAAAACGAAGACACCGGCGAGAGCCAGCAGTTCCTGTTCCATGCAGACGAGGGGCGCCTGCTCTTTGAGCCCTCCCCCAACTGGCCCTGGCCGGACAACCAGAACCTGGGCCTGGAGCGCCCCCTGGCCCTGGAGCCCGGCAAGGCCTATTCTGTGCGGATGATCGTGGACGACACCATCGCCACCCTCTACGTGGACGGCGTGGCCCTGAACACCCGGGTCTACCGGAAGTTCGGGGGCACCGTCAGCGTCTTCGCCACCGGCGGCAGCCTGCAGGTCAGCGGGTGCCAGGTGGCCAAAGGCCTGCGGGGCTGAGAGGCCACACAACACTTTCAGGCAAAGGGCGTGCCCAGGCGCGCCCTTTTTCCCGCCTTCCCGGGGGCAGCCCTGTCCGCCCTGGGAAAGGAAACCTCCCATAGTAAACTCAAAAAGGCCGGGGTCTCCCCCGGCCTTTGCCTTTTCGTCCCCTCCCCCGCCCTTGACAACCACCCCAAACTTCGCTACCCTGATAGGGACAAGGAGGGAGCTGTATGACCACCATCGCCGTCATCGAGGACGACCTGCCCATTGGCAACCTGCTGCAGGAGGTGCTGGAGAAGCAGGGCTACGCCGTGCGCCGGGCCTACTCCGGCACCGAGGCCCTGTACCTTTTGGAGCGGGAAAAGCCCGACCTGGCCCTGCTGGACCTGATGCTCCCCGGGCTCTCCGGGGAGGAGGTGCTGCCCCATCTCGCCGGCGTGCCGGTGATCGTCCTCTCCGCCAAGGCCGGGGTGGAGGACAAGGTGCGGCTGCTCCTGGGCGGGGCGGCGGACTATTTGACCAAGCCCTTTCAGATCCCCGAGCTGCTGGCCCGTATCCAGGTGCGGCTGCGGGAGCGGGAAACCGCCCGCTCCCCGGTGCTGCGCTGGGAGAACCTGGAATTGGACGAGACCAGCCGCCAGGCCGCGGTGGAGGGCGTTCCCGTCCACCTGACCAGGACGGAGTACGCCCTGTTAAAGCTGCTGCTGGAACACCAGGGGCGGGCGGTGGCCAAGTCGGTGATTCTGGACTCCATCAGCCGGGACACCCCGGACTGCACCGAGAGCTCCTTAAAGCAGCACGTGAGTAACCTGCGGAAAAAGCTCCGGGACGCCGGGGCGGGAGACTGCATCCAGTCGGTGTGGGGCATTGGGTTCCTGCTGGGGGAGCCCAAATCTTGACGAAATCTTGACCTTTTTCTTTGCCGGTTTCTTGACCCTTCCCTGGTAAAATGGCCTCAAACCGCAAGGAGGTATGACACATGGAAGCAGTGTTGCAAACCTATGGGCTGTGCAAGGGCTACCGGCGCTTCACCGCCCTGGAACACGTGAACATGACAGTGCCCAAGGGGGCCATCTACGGCCTGGTGGGCAAAAACGGCGCGGGCAAGACCACCCTCATCCGGGTGATCTGCGGCCTGCAGGAGCCCACCGCCGGGGACTACAGCCTGTACGGGGCCCGGCTGGGGGACAAGGCCCTCCACCGGGCACGGCGGCGGATGGGCGCGGTGGTGGAGACCCCCTCCCTCTACCCGGACATGACGGCAGAGCAGAACCTGAAGCTCCAGCACCGGGTGCTGGGTCTGCCGGAGGACAAAGGCATCGAGGAACTTTTGGAGCTGGTGGGCCTGTCGAACACCGGGAAGAAAAAGGCCGGGCACTTCTCCCTGGGCATGAAGCAGCGGCTGGGCATTGCCATCGCCCTGTGCGGCGACCCGGACTTCCTGGTGCTGGACGAGCCCACCAACGGCCTGGACCCCCAGGGCATCGTGGAGATGCGGGAGCTGATCTTACAGCTCAACCGGGAGCGGCAGATCACGGTGCTCATCTCCTCCCACATTTTGGACGAGCTGTCGAAATTGGCCACCCACTACGGCTTTTTGGATGGGGGCCGGCTGGTGCGGCAGGTCACCGCCCAGGAGGTGGAGGCCGCCTGCCGCAAGTGCTTGCGGGCCACCGTCACCGACGCCCACGCCCTGTGCTTTGTGCTAGACCAGCTGGGCCTGCCCTACGAAGTGGCCGGGGACAGCCAGGTGGACATCTACCAGCAGGTGAACGTCACCCAGCTGGTGGAGGCCCTGCAAAAAGAGGGCTGCCAGCTCCTCTCCCTCAAAGAGCGGGACGAGAGCCTGGAGAGCTACTTTATCAACCTGGTGGGAGGTGAGCGGCATGAGTAACCTGCTGTCCGCCAACTTCTACCGGCTGGCCCGGTGCAAACTGTTTTACGTTCTGCTTGCGGCCCAGGCTCTCTTTGAGGTGATGCTGGTGCAGTCGGGTCAGGCGGACCTGGGTCTGACAAACGCCGGCCCCGATTCCAGCATGTTCGCCTACCCCACTTGGAGCTTTCTCATGGTGTCCGCCCTGTGCGGGCTGTTTCTGGGCAGCGGGTACAGCAGCGGCACTTTCCGCAACCAGATGATCTGCGGCAGGAGCCGCTCCCAGATCTACCTGGCCAACTGGATCACCGCCCTGTTCGTCGCCCTGTGCCTGGGCCTGACTGCCGAGCTGGTGGGCGCCGTGTACGGCCTGGCCGCCTGGGGCCCCTTCCAGCTGGAAGGTTGGGAACTGGCCGGGTACTTTTTAGGGACACTGGGCACGGTGGTGGCAGGGGCCTCCCTGGCGGCGGCGTTCTCCATGTCCATCTCCAACCGGTCGGCGGCCATTGTGGCCAGCCTTTTGGTGTTTGTAGTCTTGCTGTTCCTAGGGCAAATCGTTTCCGTCCTGATTGCCGAGCCCCCCACCGTGCCGCCTATGGAAGAGGTGCAGCTGGGGAACATCACCATGTACCAGCCCAACTACGATGCCCCGGAGGTGCCCAACCCCAGCTATGTGGGCGGGCCCCTGCGGTTCCCGTTGGAGGTGGCGGCGTATCTCCTGCCCACCAGCCAGTATTTCCAGTTTGTCAACCTGGCGGCGGAGAACCCCTGGGGGCTGTTTGGACTATCTATGCTGTTCACCGCCCTGACCACGGCGGTGGGGCTGGTCATTTTCCAGAAAAAAGACGTGAAGTAAGGAGGGGTTCCTATGGGCTGGGCGGCAGCGGCGGTGCTGGCGGCAGTTGTCCTCGCGCTGGGGGTGAAGGTCTGGCTGCTGCGCCGGGGCGCGAAGGCTTTGCGGCTGGACCTTTCCCAAAAGCTGCGGGAGGACACCAACACCCTGCTGTCCCTGCCCTGCCGGGACAGGGAACTGCGGCGGCTGGCAGCATCCCTCAATGAGGAGCTGCGGCTGCTGCGGAAAGAGCGCCTGCGCTACCAGCAGGGCGACCGGGAGCTGAAGGAGGCGGTGGTGAACGTCTCCCACGACCTGCGCACGCCCCTGACGGCCCTCTCCGGCTATGTGGAGCTGCTAAAAGGCGAGGCCCTCTCCCCTGCCGGGCAGCGGTACCTGAGCCAGATTGAGGACCGGGCCCAGGCCATGCAGGCCATGACCGAGGAGCTGTTCCGGTACTCCCTGGCGGCGGAGGAGACCGCCCTCACCCTGGAGCCGGTGGACCTGCGGGCCGCGGTGGAGGAGGCGCTGCTGTCCTTCTACGGGGCTTTCCAGCAAAAGGGCGTGGTTCCCCAGCTGTCCCTGCCCCAGGGCCCGGTGACCCGGCAGCTGGACAAAGCCGCCCTCTCCCGGGTGCTGGGGAACATCCTGACAAACGCCCTGAAGTACAGCCCCGGGGAGCTGGCGGTGGCCCTGTCCCCCGCTGGCGGTCTGACCTTCTCCAACCCCGCCCCGGGCCTGGACCCCGTCTCCGCCGGCCGGCTGTTCCACCGGTTCTACACCGTGGAGAGCTCCGCCCAGTCCACCGGCCTGGGCCTGTCCATCGCCAGGGAGCTCACCCAGCGCCTGGGCGGGACCATCTCCGCCCGGTGGGAATCGGGCCGCCTGCAGGTGGAGCTGACCTTCCCGGAATAGGCCAAAGGCCGGGAGCCTCCCTCCCGGCCCGTTCTTTTTTCACACATGGATGCGGTCGTAGTGTTGGCAGCGGTCCACGCACAGCTTTTTGCCGTTTTCCATCCCGATCCGCCTCGCCCCGGGGGGCCTCGCCGCACCGGCAGCCAACGCAACGCGCCAGGGGCCAGATTTCTCTGCCTGCCGGACCGCCAGCTCTTCTCGAGCTTTGTGAGGGGGCGTAACGGCACAAGTCCCCCATCACCTACTTCCTGGTGGGGCTCTCGGATCGCCGCAGTGGGGCCAGCGATGGAACCTTTTGCCAAGGCCATCTGCTCTTGTTCCAGCGAGAGCGTTGACCTGGTTTTCCGGCCCCTGGGACAAAACACAGCCGGGCTGGTGAACTTTCCCGCGGGGATTGCCGCCTAGGCTTGGAACAATATTATGCCATTCTTCGGTGGTTATAGCCATCATCGCGATCCCCTCCTTTCAGTAAAAAGCCGCCTATAAAATGTGGGGGTTCAAAAAGGGGAGGCAATGCCTCCCCCTTTGGAATGAAACTATAAAACTATCTCCCCCTCCCATGCCAGCGAGCTGTTCTCTTTTTCACGGTTGGTGCATGGGAGGGGGTGAGCGAGCGCCGGTGGCGCTCTGCCTCGAACCGGTCTCAGCTCCCACTTCGGGTCCTGCGCCCCGGTGGGGCGCGTCCAGGACCGACAGTCGTGGCAACGTAAACCGGCGCTGAACGGTCGCCACCGGTGACCAGCGCCCAAGCCGGCAGGTGAGGCCAGGGGGAGGGATTGCAAAAACTTACTCCCCCGCAGGCGAGACGGGGGCTGTGTTTTGGGCCAGCCCCTTGACAGCCCTGCCGCCCTGTGCTATACTCCCTCCAGAAACAGCGCTTTTTGCCGCCGGGTAAGAAGACCGCGTCAGACTTTCTATCGTTAGGCCATGGAAGATAGAAAGCTCTGGCGCGTTTTGTTTTTTGGGAACAGACCGGCGAGACTTAAAAAAAGGAGCCTCCCCTATGATCGTACTGTTGGGCACCACCCTGACCGCCAGCTTTTTCGACAGCCTGAACCCCTCGGCCATTGTGCAGCAAATGGTGCTGCAGGCCATGGTGAAGCGGAAACGCCAGATCTGGTTTTTCATTTTCGGCATCGCCCTGGCCAATTTGCTCCTGGGCCTGGCGGTGTACTACGGCCTGGCCGCCTGGGTGTGGCGCTGGGTGGAGGGCCTTTTGCAAGACCACCCCCTCCCGGTCTACGGGGCCTGCGGGGCTGGCGGGGTGGCCCTGTTCCTGCTGGGGGTCTGGTTTCTCTGGAAGACCCGGCAAAGCCGCCGTCAGGGGGTCTCCCAGCAGGAGGGCCCGGCCAAGGCCCCGGCCCAGCTCTCCCCCTTGTCCCTGTTCCTCATGGGGGCCGGCTTCTGCCTGGTAGAGCTGACCAGCGCCCTGCCCTACTTCGGGTTCCTGGCCCTGCTGGCCACCTACCAGCTGGCCTTCCCCGGGGCGCTGCTCTTCATGCTGCTCTACGACTTCATGTACATCCTCCCCCTGATCCTCCTGTACTTTGGCTACAACAAGCTCCAGGGCACCGGGGCCATCCAACGGCTGGAAGCTCTGCTGGGGAACGTCTCCGCCTACCTGGTCCCCGCGGTGACCGCCATCGCCGGCGCCGCCCTGGCGTGGTGGGCGGGGAGTGGGCTGGCAGGGTAAAGTCCCCTTTTTTCAGAGCGCGGAAAACTCCCCCCCAGGGCAGGAACATTTTTCCCATTCCCCCGGCGGGGGGATTGCCTTTTTCCCCGGTTTCTGGTAAGATGGTGTTTCGAGAAGGGAGGCGCCTGCCGTGACGGTCACACCACAGCGCAGCGGGACCTGCCCCGGAGGGCGGGACCGGAACAACTTCATACCTTCCGCAGAGAGCAAGGGGACGGGCTGAGAAAGCCCGTCCCCTTTTGATTTACCACTTTAAAGAGAGGATGCTTCAACCATGAAAACGCCAAAAGGCCCTTTGTTCGCCGCCGGGAAACTTTTGCTGGTGCTGCTGGGCAACACCTTATACGCCCTGGCCATCGCCCTGTTCGTGCTGCCCTCCGGGCTGATCACCGGGGGCACCACCGGCCTGGGGCTGGTGGCGCAACACCTGCTGGGCCTGCCCCTTTCCGCCTTTGTGGGACTCTTCAACGCCGCCATGTTCGTGGTGGGCCTGTGCCTGTTGGGGAAGGTCTTCGCCCTGACCACGGCCGTCAGCTCCTTCTACTTCCCCCTGGTGCTGGAGGTCTTCCAGCGGCAGTTTCAGGGGGTGCGGCTCACCAGCGACCCCCTGCTGGCCGCCGTGTGCAGCGGCTTGCTCATCGGCGTGGGCATCGGGGTGGTGATCCGGGCCGGGGCCTCCACCGGCGGCATGGACATCCCGCCCCTGGTGCTGCAAAAGAAGTTTCGGGTGCCGGTGTCCGTCTCCATGTACGCCTTCGACTGCACCATCCTGCTGCTCCAGGCCCTGTTCTCTCAAACGGAGCAGGTCCTTTACGGCCTGATGCTGGTGCTCACCTACACCCTGACATTGAATAAGGTCATGGTGGTGGGCTCCGGCCAGACCCAGCTGAAGGTGGTGAGCAAGCGCTACCAGGAGATCAGCCAGGCCATTTTAAGCCAGGTGGACCGGGGGACCACCCTGCTCAAGAGCCGGGGCGGCTTCGGCCAGGAGGAGGGCTACACCGTCCTCACCGTGGTCTCCGCCCGGGAGCTGCCCCGGCTGACCCGCCTGGTCACCGCCATCGACCCGGAGGCCTTTATGGTGGTGAGCCAAGTCAACGAAGTCCGGGGCCGGGGCTTCACCCGCCCCAAACGGGACGGGGAGAAGCCCCACGGCTGACGCCTGCCTTCCTCATCGGAGCCGCCGGCTGGCGGTGCTGGCCAGGTGCATCTGGTCCAGGGCCCCATCGATCTGCTCCACCTCCTGGGGGGTGAGGGTGATGTCCGAGGCCTTGGCGTTCTCCTCCATCCGAGAGACGTTCCTGGTGCCGGGGATGGGCACGATCCAAGGCTTTCTGCACATCATCCAGGCCAGGGCGATCTGGGCCATGGTGGCACCCTTCTCCTGGGCCATAGAGCGGATCAGCTCCAGCACCGCCTGGTAGTGCACAAACCCCTCTTCCGAGAACTGGTACCGGCCAGAGCGGTTGTCCTCCGGGTGGTCAAAGGTGGGGCGCTCCAGGTACTTCCCGGAGAGGAATCCCTTGGCCAAGGGAGTAAAGGCCACCAGGGTGACGCCCAGCTCCTCCAGGGCAGGGAACAGCGTTTCCGTGTCCCGGTCGATGAGGGAGTACATGTTCTGCACCGCCGAAACCGGGCACACGGCGTTGGCCCGGCGCAGGTAGTCCTCTCCCACGGCGGAGATGCCCCAGGCCCGGATCTTCCCCTCTTTGATAAACTGGGCCATGGTCTCCGCCACCACTTCCGGCTCCACCTTGGGGTCCACCCGGTGCT
>DXDU01000019.1 GCA_019115285.1 Candidatus Acutalibacter pullistercoris | reverse complement strand
ACCAGGCGGAAGAGCTGAGCCCGTTGCCGCCCCACCCCCGGAAAAGTAGCAGGACAGCGGGCAACCGTCAAGGCTGAAATGAACGGGGTTACACCCGGCCTTGACCGCCACCCGCCGTCCTGCTGAATGGGTGAACAAGGCGACCAATCCCTCAAAGTGCTTGGCCGCTCTCTTTCTGATTTTGGAGTGTTTAAAGATGTAAAAATTAAAATGGGCGGGAAGCCATTTTAGGGCTTTCCCGCCTTGATTGCCCATCTGCAAAGACAGGCGGGACTGTCAACGGCGGCGCATTTATGCGCCGTTCATCTTGACCGTTGACTACCCCGGCTGGCTTTGCTATCTATTCTTAATGAGCAGATTATTATTGGTGTTCCAAATCTTCAATGTACGCATCTTGCCAGAAACACATATCCATTAGTTTCATAGGTGGATAATCAATGCCACATTTACTTAATTCCTGTCGTAACTTTTCAAATTCATCAGAATTATCGCAATAGAATTTAGCAATGCAATAGACAGAGTTTCGGTTGTATTTGCCGCTTGATACATGATGTTTTTTGACAGATTGCACATAATAACGGTCGTAAGCTGGTACGCAACCCAATGTTCCAAGCAAAATTTTTGTTATTAGCGTATCTGTTGCATTGTTAGGTATGCCATCACAAACAGGTTTCTCGTTTGCATAGCAGACTTTAATTCTTGCTCCAATCTCCTCCAACAGGTCAAGATTACTTTTTTGACACAGGTTTTCGGCAGAAATTCCAAATAGTGCGTTATATTTTACTTCTTGAATTATGCGCACAATAGGAATATGTATCTTATAATCCTTTTGTAGCAGAAAAGAAGAACCTCGGTACATCCCCCAACTTGCTAAATAGAACGCAAGATGAAGCGCCAAATAATCTATTGTTTGCTCATCTACTTCGTTCCTTTTTTCTGAAAATGCTTTGTAGCAGTATCTCCAGGACATATATCTGCCATGTGCGTCTTTTATGGTTTCATCAAAATAATCTTGTATAAGACTGATAGCACGTTCCGCAGACATTGTGACAGCCTGTCGTTTTGTTCTAGGTTGCAACACTTCCGTATCCTCTAACCCCAAGGGGCAGGTTTCTTTAGTTTCTTCTTGTTCAGAAATATATATATCACGGAGGGAATATCGTGAGGGGTGTGCTCCTGATCGGATAATCCTATTGCTGCCCACAAGTGACATGAGTGCGGAATAAATGTTAGGCGTATGGAGTTTGTCTCCATAAATAGCTTCTGCCAATTCGCCTTGTGTCATTATTCCATAAACTCTGAGCAACGATACTATTTTCTCTTTTTGGCTCATGCTTCTATGCTCTCTTTCATAAATCCTACCCTACTATTTTTATTTCCGTCCCCGCTGTGGGTTTGGATTTTTCAGCAAGTCCGACTTCTGTGCAATCTTTTTCAGCCACTTCTTTTCTTCCTCGGACAGCTTCTTATAATTCAGTTTGAGCCGCTTGCAGATAAACATCATAGCCGCCTGCTCCGGGTCGCTGTCCTCTTTTGCGTGATAGGGGCATGGGAGGGGGTGAGCGAGCGCCGGTGGCGCTCTGCCGCGAACCGACCGAGCCGGCAGGCGAGACCAGGGGGTGGGTCTCACTAAACCCCGGCAGGCGAGGCCAGGGGGTGAACACCGCAAAGCTGCGGGAAACCGCCCAAAATCCCGGAGCGCGAAGCGCAGAGGGATTTTCGCGGCCAGTCCGGCCACGGACCCCCGCGCGGGCACGCGCCGGCAGGCGAGGCCGCGGCCTCACTCTCTGAGCCAGATGCTGGCCCGGTCCTGGATCTTCCCGGCGCACTGTTCCGGGGTGGTCAGGCCTTGGGCGAGACACTCCTCCACATACTCACTGTAGGGGAAGCTTCTGTAGTCCAGGGCCACCAGGGGCTGGCTCACCAGGAACTCCGTGTCCGCCAGCGCCTGCTCCCCGTCCAGCTCCGGGAAGCTGCCGGGAATCCCCACAATGCTGGAGCCGAAGGCGTTCCCCTCCGCCGCCCGGTCCACCATGTTCTCCCAGTTGGGCCTGGTCACCGGGATAAAATAGGTGTAGTCCCAGCCGTACCCCGCCTGGGTCAGCCGGGTGTCCTCCCGGGGGCTGAGGCAGTACTTGATAAACTCCCAGGCCAGCTCCTTGTTCTCCAGGCTGGCGGGCAGGGCGAAGCTCTCCAGGGTGCGCACCCCCACCTGGCCTTTAGAGTCGGTGAGCAGGAAGGGCCCCGCCAGGTGGCTGAGGGGCTGCTGCCGGAGAAACAGCGCCCGCTGGGAGATGGACTCGTCGATGACGGCGAAGAAGGGCTGGGCCTTCTGCACCAGCTCCCCCACCCCGGGGTTCAGCTCCAGCCCGATCTGGATCTCCTGGCTCAGGGGCTCCCCGGCCTGGTAGGTCAGGGCGTACTGGGCGTAGCCCAGGTGGCCTTGGCCCAGGTACTCCTGGTCCATCTCCGGCTCCCCGTCCAAAGCGCCCTCCAGCTGGGTGACAAAGTCCACAAACCCCGGGCTGTCAAAGGAAGACGTCTTCCCCTCCAGGTCCAGGTAGGCCCCCACCTCGTAGTCCACCAGCTCCCCTTTCTCCACGCCGCCGTAGAACAGCCGCAGCTCCGGCTGCAAAGCCAGGGCCTGCCGGTACAGCTCCAAAAGCTCCAGGGTGCTCAGGGGCTGCAGGGGCTCCAGCTCCACCCCCAGCTCTTCCAGGAGGGCCCTGTTCAAGTACACGCCGGAAAAGGCGAAGGACTGGGGCAGCATCACCTGCCGCCCGGCGATCTGGAAGGCCTCCAGCACCGGCTGGTAGAACAGTTCCCCGCTCAGGTCCGGGTCCTGTTCCAGATAGGGCCCCAGGTCCTCCAGGGCGCCGCTCTCCCCCAGAGAGGCCAGGTTCAGCTCCCCGCCGCTGTCGAAGAGCAGGTAGTCCCCCTCCCCGGCGGCCAGCTCCGTGGCCAGCCTGGTGGTAAACTCCCGGCGCAGCGCTTCTTCCTCCTGGGGGCTGGCGCTGTCGTAAAAGCCCAGGTCGCTCTCCACGGTGATCTCCACCCCCGGGTGCAGTTCCATAAATTCCCGGGCCAGCACCTGGATGTTGGAGTCCCACCCCAGCTCTTCCAAGATGCGCACTGTCAGCTCCCCGGAAAGGCTCTCCCCAGGCACGGGAGTGGCCCGGTCCTGGGGGGCGGGGGTGCCCAGGCCGATGTACCCCGGGTCGTCGTAGTCCACCGGCCGGGAACTGGCCGCCTGGCTCTTTCCCTCCTCCAGCACCTGGCTGTAGAGCAGGTCCTGCTCCGACTGGCACCCGCCGCACACCAGGCCCAGCCACACCGCCAGCAGCGCCGCCGCTCTCCGTCTCCTCATTCCAAGCCCTCCTCGCCCTGGAAAAGAGAGAGATCTTCTTCCCTCTCTCCCGTCCCCTATTCCAGAGGACCCCAGGCTGTGTTTGGTATGATGGTACCAGAAAGCCCCCAGAATGTCAACGATCAGTTTAGAAAAGTTCCTCTTTTTTACGAGCGGCTCCGGCCGCGATCAACACCACCCGCAACTGGCGGTTGCCCCACCCCGGGAAGGGGTACTGCGGGGCAGTCATCCCACCCCATGCGCTGCTGGGAAACCAGGCATTGTCGGTTTCCCGCCCCTTCGTGAGGCAGGCGCCTTCCAGTCCTTTTTTACCCGCGCTCTTCCCGCTTTTTTCCACGGCTTTTTCCGCCCCTGGCGGAACCAGGCAAGCCAAAAGGCAATCAGGCCCACGCGCAACGGGCGGTTTGCCCGGGCCTCTGAAAGGGATGCTGCGGGGCAGTCATCCCATCCCTGCGCTGCTGGGAAACCAGGCATTGTCGGTTTCCCGCCCCTTCCCGCAAAGCTCCGTCTCCCGCGGGAACTGCCCCGCTCCTTTGTGAGGCAGACGACTTCCAGTCCCCTTTTTGCCATGGTTTTCTGCCCGATTTGCCATGGCTTTTTCTCCGCCCTTGGCGGAACCAGGGAAGCCGAAAGGCAGCAAAAAACAGCCCCCGGCAAAACCAGGGGCTGTGTCTTTCCTGTGGTGCTCAGTAGGCCACGTCCACCCAGCGGCGCTCTTTGGCGGACTGGTTGGCGGCCACGATGACGGCCAGGGTGTTGTGGCCGTCCACCCCGGTGACGGTGGGGGCCCGGCCGGTGCGGATGGACTCCACGAAGTCGTCGATGATGCCGCTTTTCAGCTGCTTCTGGTTGGTGGAGATGGCCCCCACCTGGTACTTCACCCGGGTGTCGTCCCGCAGCTCCACCACAATGTCGTCGGCGAAGTCCCCGAAGATCTTCATAACCCCCTTGTCCCCATAGAGGATGGTGCTGTTGTCCTCCTCCCCGTAGTTGGTCCAAGAGACGTTCATGGTGCCCACAATGCCAGAGCGCATCCGGAACAGGGCAAAGGCGTTGTCCTCCAGGTCGATGAGCTCCCCGTTGGGGTAGCGCTTGTCCCGGGTGACGGTGTCGCAGCAGATGGACTGCACCTCGTCTCCGGTGAGGAACCGGATGATGTCCAGCTTGTGGGCCCCCAGGTCCCCCAGGGCCCCGAAGTGGGCCTTGTTCTTGTCGAAGAACCAGGTGGTGTTGGTGCGGTTGACGCTCCAGTTCTCCGGGCCGCTGTGGCGGAAGTTGCTCTGCACCGAGAGGATGTTGCCGATCATCCCGGACTGCAAGAGCTCCCGGGCCTTCCGGTGGGTGGGCAGCAGCCGCTGGTTGTGGCCGATCATCAAGATTTTCCCCATGCGCTGGGCGGTGTCCATCATGGTCCTGGTGTCCTCCAGGGTGAGGGCCATGGGCTTTTCGCACAGCACGTGCTTGCCCGCCTCCAGCGCCTTGATGGAGTAAGACGCGTGGGTGTAGTTGGGGGAGCAGATGCTCACCGCGTCGATCTCCGGGTCGGCGAACAGTTCCTCCGGGGAGCCGTAGACCTTGCCGCCGTAGCCCGCGGCCAGCTCCCCGGCCCGCTCCTGGTCGAAGTCGTAAAAGCCCACGATCTGGGCGTGGGGGTTGTCTGTGTACTCAGGGGCGTGGCGCCGTGCGGTGATCATGCCGCAGCCCACAATGCCCACTTTAACCTGTTCCATAGCGCTTCCTGCCTTTCTTTTATTCCTATTGTGATTTCCTGTCTTTCACCGGCTTCCAGAGGGGGGCGGCCCCACGGAGCCTCTCGTCTCCAACTCCGTGGCCACCAGGATCTCCTCCCCCGGCTCCCCAGGGGCCAGGGGCCGCTGCTTCCGCCGGAGCAGCAGGTCCACTGCCGCCCGGCCCATGGCCTCCGCCTGTATGCCCACCGAATCCAGGGGCGGGGCCAGTAGGGTGGCCAGGGTGTTGTCGTACCCCAGCAGAGACAGGTCCTCCGGCACCCGGGCCCCCACCTGGTAGAGGTACTGCAGCGCGCCGCTGGCCAGGGTATCCGCCCCGGCGAACACGGCGGTGGGCCCCACGTGCCGCCACAATGCCTCCATGGCCCGATACCCCTCCTGGGGGCTGTAGTCCTCCGCCAGCCGCTCCAGCCGGGGCGAGGGGGTGATCCCCCCCTCCTCCAGGGCCTTCCGGTAGCCCAGCAGCCGCAGGCGCTCCACCCGGCTGTCTCCTCCCATGCCGATAAAGGCGATGTTCCCGTGGCCCGCCTCCACCAGGGAGCGCGCCCCCTGGTAGGCCCCCTGGAAGTCGTCCACCATGACCCGGTCCGCGCCAGGGGGAGCCCGCTCGATGCGCACCGTGGGGATGCCCGCGTCTAACAGTTTGTCCAGCAGCCCCTGGTCAAATTCCTGAAGGGAGGTGATGAGCACCCCCTCCACCCGGCGGCTGATGAACTCGGTGACAATGCGCTGGTCCTCCCCGGGGGAGCCGTACTTGGTGTAGCTGAGCACGCTGTAACCCCGCTCCGCCGCGGCCCGGTCCACCCCCCGGCTGATCTGCCCGAAGAGCAGGTTGGGAGAGAACCGGAGGATGTGCCCCAGCATCCGGCTGCAGCTGTTTTTCAGCAGCTGGGCGGCGGAGTTGGGGATGTACCCCAAGGCCTTCACCGCGGCCTCCACCTTCTCCCGGTTCTCCTGGGAGACGTAGCCGTTTTTGTGGAGCACCCGCCCCACCGTGGCCAGAGAGACCCCGGCCAGCTTTGCCACATCGTGCATGGTGGCGTTGCCCATGGCGGCTCCTCCTCTCTGTGGTAACGTTACCATGTGGTTGCGGTCCCATAGTACCACGCCTCCCGCCCTTTGTCAAGGGGAAGCGGCCCCCGGATGAGAAAGAGTCTATTTCTCAACTGGGGGAAGCCGCTTCCTCTCACCTGCCGTGGGCAGGTTTTGCGGCGCCCACCCTGGTCTCGCCAGCCACCTTGCTCTGGGCTTGCATCTGCCCACCCCCTGGTCTCGCCTGCCGGCTCGGTCGGTTCGCGGCAGAGCGCCACCGGCGCTCGCTCACCCCCTCCCGTAAGGACAGAAAGCTTAAATCTCATCCTTTCCCGTACGGGAGGGGGAATAAGTTTTTAAAATAAATTGGATTTTCAAGGGGGGCAAGGTCTCACCTGCCGGTTCGGTCGGTCCTGGACGGTGCCCACTGGGCACCAGGACCCCCTTGGACCCCCACGTTCGATAGCCTTCTCTGGGGTAGAAAGCTTCCTCGAGTGGGGGGTTATCAAAGGGGTCGCTGCGTGCCGGTGGCACGCGTCCAGCGACCGGTCTCACCTGCCGGCTCGGTCGGCGCTGAACGGTCGCCACTGGCGACCAGCGCCCGACGCGGCAGCGGAGACCCCCTCCGGCATGATCTTCCACCGGAAGATCACGCCTACCCTCCTGCGCTGTTTTCTCAGGAAAGCAAGGCCGCGAGACGCTTCTCACCTGCCGGTTCGGTCAAGCGCTGAACGGTCTCCACAGGAGACCAGCGCCCCGCGCTCTGCAAGCCTTTTGAAAGAAGGCCAGTACGTCCTGCGGACGTACTGCGAAAACTTTACGCCGCTTCGCGGTTTTATTCCTGCGCGGCCTTCATCTTCTCCGCCAGCTCCACCACCTGCTGGGCGATGTCCGGGCGGGTCTCCAGGGAGGCGTGGTCGGAGTTGGGCAGGCAGACCTCCCCCAGACATTCGGTGCTCAGGTCGTTTAACAGGTTCTTCAGCACCAGCTCGCCCCCCAAAAACTGGTTGGGGAAGCTGGGCGCGCCGCCCACCATGAGGATGGCGCCCTTGCGCAGGGGCTTCTCGGGCATGTCGCCCCGGACGTGGCCCGCCCAGTACACCTGGAACCGGTCGATGAGGGCCTTCAGCTTGCCGGTGACGGAGTGGAAGTACATGGGAGAAGCCAGCACCACGTTGTCGCACTCCTCCAGCAGGCGGTAGACCTCATCCATGCCGTCGTGGATGGAGCAGCCCTTCTTGTGCCAGCAGTAGCGGCAGTCTTTGCAGGGGGCGATGTTCTCTGCCCGGTAGGCGTCGATGATGGTGTACTCGCCGCCCAGGGTGTTTAAAAACAGCTCCACCATTTTGGCGGTGTGGCCGTTTTTTCGGGCCGCCCCGGTGATGACCAGTGTTTTCATGGTTGTGGGACCTCCTTGTTTATTCCTGTTTGGCGGCTTCCAGGGCGGCGGCTTTCTCCGCCTCCAGGTCCGCCTGGTGGGCCTTCTGGTTGAACTTGATGAAATGCAGCACCAGGAACGCCACAATCAGCACGCAGTAGGCCGCCACAAAGCCCAGGTCCGGGGCGTAGGTGTCGGTAAACAGCAGCCCCTTGGAGTGGATCATGCCGATGCCTGTCAGGCCCAGGGCCACCACGTTGGTGATGGCCGCCTTCAGCTCCGCGTCGCCGGTCTGCCAGTAGACAGGGCCCATAATGAGGTAGAGCCACCCGGTGAGCTGGGAGGCCCCGATGCCAAAGGGCTAGGCGGTCACGTCCTGGCGCTTCTCATGCCGGGCCAGGGCCCAGGCCTGTAGAAATACCACAGGTTCCCGGCGAAAATGGCCAGGCCGATGCCGGGCACGATCTTCCCCAGCACGATGTCCGCCGGCATGCCGAAGACCAGCAGCATAATGCCTGTGGCGGAGAGGATCTTGGAAAAGCCGTCGAAAAAATGCCGATGGAGGCGTCCAGGTCTCCCTTGCCCCACCAGCGGTACTTGAATTTCATGGTGTCACGCTCCACTTTCCTCACTTTAAGGGGATTCCCCTCTGTTTGTTAGAGACTTTTGTTTAAGTCACAAACTATCCAAGGAATACCACGAACGTGGCCGTTTGTCAATCGATTATCAAAGGGAGTTAAAGTTCGTGAGAAAGGCACAATGTTCGCGGCAGTATTTGTGAATTCTGGCGGAGCGGCGCGTGGCCGGTCCGTGGCCGGACGGGCCAGGGAAAACCCCTATCCGCTCACCGGGGTTTTCGGGTAGGTTTTCCCAACCTGGGCGGTATCCCCCTGCTCTCGCCTGCCGGTGACCTTTATGAAGCCCACTCCCTTACCCCCTCCCGCGCCCAAACATAAGAGGTATATCTAGCCTCGCAGGCGCGGGAGGGGGATTTTATTTTTAATATTTAATAGGATTTTCAAGGGGGCTATAGCCCCCTTGAACCCCTATGTTATAAGGTCGCTTCGGAGACAGAGACCTATAAACTGTGGGGGGTTGTCAAAGGGGGGCCGCCAGGCCCCCCTTTGGAATGAGATTATAGAGTAACATCCCCCTCCCGTACAGAAAGGCTAACGACTATCGCTCGCTATATTTACGGGAGGGGGCAGGGGGTGGGCACCACAAAGCGTCCCCAACCCGGCAGGCGAGGCGGGGGTGGATACCCCGCCCTCAAAATCCCGGCGCATGAAGGGGAGAGGGGGTTTCCCGCCCCGGGCGGACCCGAAAAAACTTGGCGAAAATTCTCCTCATCTATTGTTTTTTTGGTGCGATATGCTACAATAAACCTAAATCAACTGGAAAGGTCGTGGTGCTATGGCGCAGATCCTGCAATTTCAAGAATTGACTTACTTCTACCAAAGCGGCAGTCAGAAGGTCTCCATCTTAGAGGAGGCCGACTGCGCCTTCGAGCCGGGGAAGCTCTACACCATCGTGGGGCCCTCCGGCTCGGGGAAGACCACCACCCTCACCCTGGCCGGGGCCCTGGAGTCGCCCAAGGGCGGCCGGGTCCTGTTCCAGGGCAAGGACCTGAAGGACATCGGCTACACCAACTATCGGAACAGGCATGTGGCCATCGTCTTCCAGGCCTACAATTTGCTGGAGTACCTCAATCCCCTGCAAAACGTGCTGGCAGCCATGGAGATCACCAAGAATGAGATCCCCAACAAAAAGCAGCGGGCCGAGGAATTGCTGCTCAGAATGGGTCTGACCAAGGACCAGATCCACCGGCGGATCCAGAAGCTCTCCGGCGGAGAGCAGCAGCGGGTGGCCATTGCCCGGGCGTTAGCCACCAACGCGGACATTATCCTGGCCGACGAGCCCACCGGCAACCTGGACGGCGACACCGCTCAGGGCATCATCGAGCTGTTCCAGGAGTTGGCCCATCAGGACGGCAAGTGTGTCATCGCCGTCACCCACTCGCAAGATTTCGCCGCCCAGGCGGATGTGGTGGTGAAACTGCAAAACCACCGGCTGCTGGCCGGCTGACGTTCCAACCGCTCCCCGCCCCCGGCCCGGAGCATTTTCTAGAAAAAGGCGGTGACCCCTATGTTAAAACGCGCCCTGCGCAGCCTTCTCTACCACTGGAAAAAGAATGTGATGATCCTGCTGCTGTTCGCGGCCTTGTTCGCCGTGGCGGTGGGCAGCTTGTGCTTGTACGCCACCACCCAGTCCCAGGTGGACCGTCTACAGACGGCCCTGGGCAACGCCGTGACCCTCAAAGGGGTGGGCTACTCCTACAAGGGCAGCGGCGGCAGCCGTATGCTGGCGGGGCACCTCTCCCCGGAGGTGGTGGAGACCTTCGTGACTGATCCCCGGGTGCAGGCCTACAACTTCGCCGACTACCTCTACCTCTCCTTCCCCGAGGCGGAAGGGGTGTACCAGGAGGCCTGGGAGGAGAACAAGAGCGGCTCTATGTTCACCACCTACACCACCATGGGCTACGTGCCGGTGGACACCTCCCTGGACCAGACCTTCACCGTGTACGGCTTCCAGCTGGTGGAGGGAGAGCACCTGACAGGCGCCACCCTCTATGAGAAGGCCTGTCTCATCTCGGAACAGTTCGCCCAGCGCAACGGCCTGTCGGTGGGGGACGACCTGCAGGTGAAGGTCCCCTTCCTGGCGGAGGCGGAGCCTGTGGCCCTGCGGGTCCAGGGGATTTTCTCCGCCCCGGAGACCCAGTACCAGATCACTGGGCTGGGGAACCGCCCGGAGGAGCTGGTGTTCCTCACCCCCCAGGCCATGTGCGCCGTAGAGGGCCGGGAGGACGGCCGGGAAGTGGCCTACTCCATGGGCACCTCCCGGTTCGCCACGGTGTATTTGTCCTCGGAGGAGGACGTGGACAGCTTCGTAAAAGACGTGCAGGAGAAGATCGCCATCCGGCAGGTGTGGGAGGAGCACTACGCCAGCCCCACCCTGGAGCCCATCCCCCAGGAGTACGCCGGGATGGATGAGATCGAGGCCCTGACATTGCTGGAGGAGCAGCCCCAGTACGACCTGGTGCTGGACCGGGAGTGGTTCTCCATGGTGGGCGCGCCCCTGCTCCGCGTCCGGGATCTCTCCGGCCTGATCGCCGCCCTGCTCACCGGGGCCATCCTTCTGGTGCTGGGCCTGGTGACGGCCCTGCTCCTTTTGGGCCGCCGGCGGGAGGCAGGCATTCTGCTGTCCTTGGGAGAGAGCCGGGGCAAGACCGCCGCCCAGCTGGCGGTGGAGGTCTTTCTGCCCCTGGCGCTGGCCCTGGCCCTGGGATTAGGCCTGGGGGTCACCGCAGGCGGGAACCTGGTGGAGCAGCTGTGCAGCGGCGTCTACCAGCAGAGCGCCGCCATCAGCCAGGGGGAGAACGACCTGGTCACCCACGCCCACACCGCCCAGAACAAGATGTCCCGGGACATTTACACCGGCACCTACGCCGACGACCTGCTGGAGCGGGTGGGAGAGCGGATTTTGGTGGTGCCCCCGGCCCAGGTGCAGCTGGACCGCCAGGCCCTGGGCATCTACCTGGGGCTGGCCCTGCTGGTGTGCCTGGTGGGAGCTGGCGCCCAGATTGTCTCGGTGCTGCGGCTGCAGCCCGCCCGGGTGCTGACGGGAAAGGAGTGAGAGGATGAACGCCGTAAAACGTGGATTTTTCAGCCTTTGGTATCGAAAGAAAACAGCCCTGCTGCTGTTTTGCGTGTTCCTGATCCTGGCGGCCCTGGTGCTGGCTGGCTTCTCCATGCTGGGGGCCTGCCGCCAGGAGGAGCAGGCCCTGCGGGAACAAGTGGGAGCCACCGTCACCCTGAACAATTACCACACCGAGGAGGCGGACCTGTACGCCGGCTCCAACCAGATCTCCCAGGAGTCGGTGGAGAAGATCGAAGCCCTGGGCCTGTCCCACAGCTGCTCCCCCTACTACTACTCCTTCGCCCAGGAGTCGGGGACCCTGCGGCCCTTCGCCACCCCGGAGCAGCGGGAGAAGTTCCCCCAGGAGTCCGCCTGGATCCGGGTGGAGGGCACGGTGGACATGACCGCCGCCGGGGAGTTCGTCACCGGGGCCTACCAGATGCTGGAAGGCCGGATGCTGGAGGAGAGCGACACCTTCTCCGCGGTGATCAGCAGCGACATGGCCCAGGAGAGCGGGGTGTCTTTGGGAGAGGAAGTCACCCTGGGAGGCTACTACACAGCCCAAGGGGGACAGGACACCCCCGTCACCGTGGTGGGCATCTACGCCCTGACCCAGGAGCAGCCCCACACCAACGCCCCTTACTTTAACTTGGAAAACCTGGTGTACGTCACCCCAGACGCCGCCCTGCGGCTCAACGGGGAGCAGGACAAGCTGTACAGCGCCCGGTTCTCCATCCGGGACCCGGAACAGGCCGCCGCCTTTGTGGAGGCCGTCCAGGCCCTGTCCCTCCCCGAGGGGGAGGATCTGCGCTTTACCGTGGACGATATCCAGTACCGGGCCCTGTCCGGCACCATCAGCGGCCTGACCGCCCTGGCCAAGGCCATGCTGGGGGCCTCCGGGGCTTTGGGGGCCATCACCCTGGTGCTGGTGCTTCTCCTCCAGCTCCGCTCCCGGGACCACGAGATCGGGGTGCTGCTGGCCCTGGGCGAGGGCCGGGGCAAGATCTACGCCCAGCTGCTGGGGGAGTCCCTGGTCCCCATCCTCCTGGCCATGGCCGGGGCGGT
>DXDU01000150.1 GCA_019115285.1 Candidatus Acutalibacter pullistercoris | reverse complement strand
GAGCGGAACAAGGCCGCGGTGGACGCCTACTACAACGCCGACTACTACGGGGGCATGACAGGCCCCTCTGTAAACTTCATCAACAACCTGTCCCTGGCCTTTGTCAGCATGTTCGGGGCCATCCTGTTTTTGTGGGGGCGGCTGTCTTTGGGGGATCTGTCCAGCTTCGTGCTGTACTCCCGGCGGTTCTCCGGGCCCATCAACGAGATGGCCAACATCATCAGCGAGCTGCAGTCCGCCTGCGCCGCCGCCGAGCGGGTGTTCCGCCTCATCGACGAGGAGCCGGAGCCCGCCGACGCCCCGGGGGCCGTGGAGCTCACCCAGGTCAAAGGGGACGTGGTCATGGACCACGTGCGCTTTGGCTACGACCCGGAAAAGACCATCATCCACGACCTGAGCCTCCACGCGCCCCCTGGGGGGCTGACCGCCATCGTGGGCCCCACCGGCGCGGGGAAGACCACCCTGATTAACCTCCTCATGCGGTTTTACGATCCCCAGTCCGGGTCCATCACCTTAGACGGCGCGGACATCCGGCAGGTCACCCGGAAGAGCCTGCGGCTCTCTTACGCCATGGTGCTGCAGGACACCTGGCTGTTTACCGGGACCATCTTCGAGAACCTGGCCTACGGCAAAAAGGGCGCCCGCCTGGAGGACGTGGAGCGGGCCGCCAAGGCCGCTCGGATCCACCGGTACATTATGAGCCTGCCCAAGGGCTACGACACCATTTTAGACGAGAACGGCATGAACATCTCCCAGGGGCAGAAGCAGCTTCTCACCATCGCCCGGGCCATGCTGTTAGACGCCAAGATGCTCATCTTAGACGAGGCCACCTCCAACGTGGACACCCGGACGGAGCTGCAGATCCAGGCGGCCATGCGGGAGCTGATGAAGGACAAGACCTGCTTCGTCATCGCCCACCGGCTGTCCACCATCCAGAACGCCGACAACATTCTGGTGGTCCGGGACGGGGACATCGTGGAGCAGGGCACCCACGGGGAGCTGATGGCGAAAAACGGCTTTTACGCCAGCCTGTACAACTCCCAGTTCCAGTGAGCTTTGACAAAGGAACGTTTCTGTGAGAAAATAGGGGGAGAAAAAACTTTCTCCCCCTGTCACTTTTTCGGCCCCTGGTCCGTCTTATAGGGCAGAGGGAGCTCCCCCGGGGAGCGAACACCCTCGGGAGAGGAGGAGCGTGACGTGGGGAAGGCTTTTGGATGGTTCACCCTGTTGGCGGTGACGGTGTGGCTGGCCCTGGCCCTGCTGCTGCCGGGCTGGCGGGAGAATTCCTCCGGCCTGGGCCTTGGGCCCGGGGCTGGGGAGAGGACCTGGGCATTTTTTGGAGAGAACAGAACAGGCTCGTTCGCAGCCTTGGGAAAGGAGGAAGGCGGATGGCTTCCAAATACCGGCACCTGAAGGAAAGGGAGGAACGTCCCCTGTCCGGGAGAAGGGCAGGGCGGTGGAAAAAGTGCCTGCCCGCCCTGGCATTGGCCCTGGTGGTGGGCGGGGGCTGCCTGATGACCCAGCTGCCCCGGGCAGGAGCAGCCCAGGTGGCCCAGGACGGCGGCAGCGCCGCCGTCACCAAAAAAGAGGAGACAAGCCTTCCCCAGGGGGAGGAGACGGCCGTTCAGGCTGGGGCCGCCCTGAAGGAGGCAGACTCTCTGTGGTACCTGACCCTGGTGAATTTTGAAACCCCCATAGACCCGGACTTCCAGCCGCCCCTGACCTGGATTCAGGACGGCACCCAGCGCTTTGACAGCCGGGCGGCGGGGGCCTTGGAGGCCATGCTCGCGGACATGAAAGACCAGGGGCTCTCGCCCATTGTGTGCTCTGGCTACCGCACCCGGGAGACCCAGGAGGGCCTTTACAAGAACCAGGTGGACTTCTGGCTGGGGCAGGGGTACGACCAGGCAAGCGCCGAAGCCGAGGCCGCCCTGCTGGTGGCCCGGCCGGACACCAGCGAGCACCAGCTGGGCCTGGCGGCGGACATCGTCTCCGCGGGGAACCAGATCTTAGACGAGAGCCAAGAGCAGACCCCCGAACAGCAGTGGCTTTTGTCCCACTG
Organism: Candidatus Acutalibacter pullistercoris; assembly: GCA_019115285.1. Classification (GTDB taxonomy): domain Bacteria; phylum Bacillota; class Clostridia; order Oscillospirales; family Acutalibacteraceae; genus Acutalibacter; species Acutalibacter pullistercoris. The sequence goes on along the minus strand of DXDU01000150.1, from coordinate 745 downwards.
CCAGGAGTACGGGTTTATCCTCCGGTACCCCAGCGGGAAGACGGAGCTCACCGGGGTGAGCTACGAGCCCTGGCACTACCGCTACGTGGGCGTGGAAGCGGCGGGGAAGATCATGGCGCAGGGCCTGTGCCTGGAGGAATACCTGGAGGGACTTTCCCTCTAAAGAAAAAAGCGGGAGGCGTCACGCCTCCCTTTTCTTTTTTGCGCGCACCACTTCGGCCTGTCCGCATATTCTGGCACAGGGGGAGTTTTCCCCCAGATCCGTATGCAAGGAGGGCTTAGTATGAAGATCTACCGCCCCGACCAGGACCCCTGCGGCCCTGGTCCCGGCTGCTGCGCGCCCTGCTGCCCTGTGCCGGTGCCCGGCCCCCGGGGCCCCATGGGTCCCGCCGGCCCTGCCGGTCCCCAGGGAGCCATGGGCCCCACCGGCCCCCAGGGAGTGCAAGGCCTCCAGGGTGTCCCCGGGGCGACGGGGGCCACCGGTCCCCAGGGAGAGATTGGGCCCACTGGTCCCCAGGGTGAGATTGGGCCCACAGGGCCCCAAGGGCTTCCCGGAGCCACGGGGGCCACCGGCCCCCAGGGTGAGATTGGGTCTACAGGGCCACAGGGACTTCCCGGAGCCACGGGGGCTACTGGTCCCCAGGGTGAGATGGGGCCCGCCGGGCCCCAAGGGCTTCCCGGGGCGACGGGGTCCACCGGTCCCCAGGGGCTTCCCGGAGTGACGGGAGCCACCGGCCCCCAGGGT
>DXDU01000149.1 GCA_019115285.1 Candidatus Acutalibacter pullistercoris | reverse complement strand
ATCAGGCCCTTGACCAGTTCCACGGCCTCGGCGGGGGTCTTGTTCATCTTCCAGTTGCCGGCGATGACGGCTTTGCGCAGTGCTTTATTCATGAGTGTTCTCTCCTTTTTAGAATGTGAGTGTAACCCTGAAAAATGCGGCGGCTGTTGGGCCGCCGCATCTTTACGCAGGGATTTATTTGTCGGCGATGCAGGCGATGCCGGGCAGGACCTTGCCCTCCAGGTACTCCAGGGAGGCGCCGCCGCCGGTGGAGATGTGGGTGATCTTGTCGGCGAAGCCCAGCTGCATCACAGCCGCGGCAGAGTCGCCGCCGCCGATGATGGTGGTGGCGTCGGTGTCGGCCAGGGCCTGGGCCACAGCCTTGGTGCCCTCGGCCAGGATGGGATTCTCAAACACGCCCATAGGCCCGTTCCAGACCACGGTCTTGGCGGTCTTGGCGGCCTCGGCGAACAGGGCCCGGGTCTTGGGGCCGATGTCCAGGCCCATCTTGTCGGCGGGGATCTTGTCGGAATCCACCACTTCGGTGGCGATCTCGCCGTCGATGGGATCGGGGAAGGACTGGGTGATCACAGTGTCCACAGGCAGCAGGAGCTTGACGCCCTTCTCCTCAGCGGCCTGGAGCATGTTCTTGCAGTAGTCGATCTTCTCCTCGTCCACCAGGGAGGTGCCCACTTCCTTGCCCTGAGCCTTCAGGAAGGTGTAGGCCATGCCGCCGCCGATGATCAGGGTGTCCACCTTATTCAGGAGGTTCTCGATGACGCTGAGCTTGTCGGCCACCTTGGCGCCGCCCAGAATGGCCACGAAGGGACGCACGGGGTTCTCCACGGCGTTGCCCAAAAACTCGATCTCCTTGCTCATCAGGTAGCCCACGGCGGTGTCCTTGATGTGGTCGGTGACGCCGGCGGTAGAGCAGTGGGCCCGGTGGGCAGAGCCGAAGGCGTCGTTGACGTAGACCTCGGCCAGGCTGGCCAGTTCAGAAGAGAAGGGCTCCAGGTTCTTGGTCTCCTCCTTGCGGAAGCGGGTGTTCTGCAGCAGCACCACGTCGCCGTCCTTCATGGCGGCCACGGCGGCCTTGGCGTTGTCGCCTACCACGGTGTCGTCATTGGCAAAGACCACGGGCTGGCCCAGCAGCTGGGAGAGGCGCTCGGCGCAGGGAGCCAGGCTGAACTTCTCCTCGGGGCCGTTCTTCGGCTTGCCCAGATGGCTGCACAGGATGACCCTGCCCCCGTCGGCCACCAGCTTCTTGATGGTGGGAAGGGCGGCCACGATCCGGTTGTCGTTAGTGATCTTCCCGTCCTTCATGGGGACGTTGAAGTCCACGCGGACCAGGACGCGCTTGCCCTTTACGTCGATGTCGTCGATTGTCTTCTTGCTGAGAAAGCTCATGTCAGTGCACTCCTTTTAGCAAAATGGTGGCTTGTGAAAGTTTGCACAAATTACCAGTTCAATTGTATAACAGAATCCGCCCCTTTTCAAGGTATATTTTCGAAAAGGGGCGGGAATTTTTGAATTTCCTTATGCAGTTTTTCCAAGGGGCTTATTCCGGGGCCTTCAGGCTCTCCACCATGTCCACGTTTTTCAGCTTCCGGTACATCACCAGGTTCACAAAGACGCTGAACACCACGGTGAGCAGGGCGGACCACAGGTAGCTCAAGGGGTAGATGCTCCGGCCGAACATGACCATGTCGATCTCCGCGGTGCGGATGACGAACTGGTGCAGGAAGATGCCCAGCACCAGCCCTGCCGCCGTGCCGATGAGGGTGAGCAGCACCGTCTCCCGGTAGATGTAGGCCGCCACCTCCCGGTTGTAGAAGCCCAGCACCTTGATGGTGGCCAGCTCGTTCTGCCGCTCGGCGATGTTGATGTTGGTCAGGTTGTAGAGGACGATGAAGGCCAAAATCCCGGCGGAGACGATGAGCACCACCACGATGAAGTTGATGGAGCTGATGGTGTCGTTAAAGCTCCGGGAGAGCTCTGTGGTGTACTGGGTGCCGGAGATGTCCCGGCACTTGAGCAGGTCCGTGGTGAGCTGGTCCTCGTCCTGGGCGTCCTCCTGGGCGGGGAGCTTGCACAGCAGTGCGTTCCAGCTGGGGGCCTCCCCGAAGGCCTCCTCATAGGCGGCGGGGGAGAGGTACAGGTAGTGGGACACGTAGTTCTCGCAGATGCCGGTGATGGTGAAGGTGGCCTCCACCTCGTCCTGGTTCTTTACGGTGATCTGGTCCCCCACGTCCAGGTGCTGCCGCTCGGAGAGCTTCTCGGTGATGACCACCGAGTCCTCTGTAAAGTCTACAGCCTGGCCGCTGGTCCTGTCCCGGAACTGGAAGTACTCCCGGTACCGGTCCACGTCCGAAGGCGCCAGAATGGTGACGCTGTCTGCCGGGTCGCTGCCCTTGGGCACCACCTGGCCGCTGTCCTGGAGCACGGAGAGATAGTCCTCCACCCGGTCCTTGTCCCCCAGGATCTCCTGGAGCTTTGCCCCTTCCAGGGCACTCTCGTCCTTGAGGCCCACGATGAGCTGGTACTGGTTGAGCTGGTCGAACTGCAGCTCCACAATGTCGGAGATGGAGTCCTTCACCCCAAAGCCCGTCACCAGCAGGGCGGTGCACCCGGCGATGCCGATGACCGTCATGAAAAAGCGCTTCTTGTACCGGAACAGGTTCCGGGCGGTGACTTTGTGGGTGAACTTCATCCGCTTCCACAGGGGGGTGATCCGCTCCAGCAGGATGCGCTTGCCGGCCTTGGGGGCCTTGGGCAGCATGAGCCTGGCGGGGGCCTCCCGCAGGGCGGACCAGCAGGCGTTGAGGGTGGGCACCAGGGTGACCACCAGGGCCGCCCCGGAGGCCAGGGCCGCCACCGGCCAGTTCACCGGGGTGAGGGTGTGGGGGATGTCGTACATGATGGCGTAGGCGTTGATGATGATGGTGGGGAACACCTGCATTCCCGCGGCCACCCCCACCACGCACCCGGCGGCGGTGGCGATGGCGGCGTAGATCATATATTTGGAGGCGATGGCCGCCGGGGAGTAGCCCAGGGCCTTTAAGGTGCCGATCTGCTGGCGCTCCTCCTCCACCAGGCGTGTCATGGAGGTGAGGGCCACCAAAGCCGCCACCAGGAAGAAGAACACCGGGAACACCGAGGCGATGGCGGCGATTTTGTCGGCGTTGGAGTCGTAGCTGGAGAAGCCCACGTTGTCCTCCCGGGAGAACACGTACCACTCGCCCTCCTCGATCTCCCGCAGCTGGCTTTCCCCGTCGGCCAGTTCCTCCTCGGCTTCGGCGAACTGGTCCTGGGCCTCCTGCCAGCCCTCCTCATAATCGGCCAGGCCCTCGTCCACTTCCTTCTGGGCGTCCTCCAGCTGGGCCATACCCTCCTGGTAGTCGATCCACCCCTGGTCGATCTCCCCCTGGGTGGCCTGGAACTGGGCCTCGGTCTCGTTGATGGTCTGCTGCAGGGCGGCGCTGTTCTGGTCCAGCTCCGCCCTGGAGTTGTTCAGGGTGACCTGCTGGTTCTGCAGGGCGTAGCGCTGCTCGTTGAGGGCGGCCTGGTTCTGGTCCAGCTCCGCCTTGCCGGCGCTCCACTGGGCGTAGCCCGCCTCGTACTGGGCGGTCCCCTCCTCCCAGGCCGCCAGGGCGGAGGCGGTGTCCTGGCCTTGGGCGGCCAGGGCGTTCAGGCCCTCTTGCAAGGGTGCGAACTGGGCTGCCGCCTCGGGGGCGGCCTGTTCCAGCTGGGCGATGAGGGCCAGGGCCCCGGCGTCGCTGGTGTCGGCCACCTCCACCCCCAGGCCCTGGGCCGCCTGGAACAGGGCTTCCTTCCCCTGGGTCAGGCTGTCCAGCTGGGATTTGGTGGCGTCCAGCTGGGCTTTGGCCTCCAGAAGGGGCTGTTCCTCCTGGGCCAGCTGGGCGTAGCCCTGGTCCAGCTGGGCCTGGGCGCTTTCAATCTGGGCGGAGCCGCTGTCGATCTGGGCCTGTCCGCTCTCAATCTGGGCATAGCCGTTCTGGATCTCCTGGCGGGCGGTGTAGATCTCATTATAGAAGGTGGTCTTGCCGCTGTCCAGCTGGGCCTGTCCGCTCTCCAGCTGGGCCTTGGCGTCCGCCAGGGTCTGGCGGTTCTCGTCGATCTCCTTCTGGGCGTCTTCCAGCTGGGCTTTGGCGTCTGCCAGTTCCTCCTCCGTGTCCGCCCGGGCCTCCTCGTACTCGGCCCTGGCGTCGTCCAGTTCCTGCTGGGCGTCGCCCACCAAGGTCTCGTACCGGAGCTGCGCCCGCTCCGGGGCCATGTCCTCCAGGGCGCTCTGCACCGCCTCCACCTTGTCCCAGTACTGGTCGCTGGAGGAATTCAGCTCCCTGGCCCCCTCCACCGAGAGGTACAATGCGGTGTAGTAGTCCATGTCAAAGGTCTCCGGCAGGGTGTAGAGCATCACTTCCAAGGTGCCGGAGCCGGCAGTGGTGTATTCCGGTTCCATGGAGACATAGGCGGCGCTGCGCACTGTGCCCACCACGGTCAGGGTCTGGGGCAGGGGGGAGCTGTCCTCCTCCTCGTCGTCTTCCTCGTCCTCTTCCACCGTCAGGGTGGCGCCGACCCACTCCTGGCCTTCCACCAGGCTCTTGGTCTTCACGATCACGCACTCCCCGGGCTCCTGGGGCATACGGCCTTCCAGCAGCTGGGGGCGGGTCAGGTAGTTTGCGTTCTCCTCGCTTGTGTCCTCCGGCAGGGAGTGGACCCGGGCGGTGAGGGAGTCCCCCTCTTCCGAGAGGAGCACCAGGTCTGTGTCGTAGGCGGGGAACAGGCCCTCCACCCCCTCCACGGCGGAGACGGCCTCCACGTCTTCCTCGGTCAGCCCCAGGGTGGACACCACCCGCAGGTCGTAGAGGCGGGTCTCGTCGTACAGGGCGTCGGCGGAGAGGCGCATGTCCATGGGGGACACCAAAAGCCCCGCCAAAAAGCCCACGCCCAGGGCCACGATGGCGAAAATGGCCAGAAACCGGGACAGGCTGCCCCGGATGGTGCGAAAGATGTTTTTCCCGTAGGTTTTCATTAGGCCAGCCGCCCTCCTTTCCTGCGGGGTGAGGGGAAACTCACCACTCGATCTCTTCCACCGGCCTGGGGTCGGGGTTCACGTCGTTGGAGATGGCCCGGCCGCTCTTGATGTGGATCACCCGGTCCGCCATGGCGGTGAGGGCGCTGTTGTGGGTGATGACCAGCACCGTGCGGCCGGTGTTCCGGCAGGTGTTCTGCAGCAGGGCCAGCACCGCCTTGCCGGTGTTGTAGTCCAGGGCGCCGGTGGGTTCGTCGCACAGGAGGATCTTGGGGTTTTTGGCCAGGGCCCTGGCGATGGCCACCCGCTGCTGCTCCCCGCCGGAGAGCTGGGCCGGGAAGTTCTGCAGCCGCTCGCCCAGGCCCACCCCGGTCAGGGTGTCCCGGGCGTCTAAGGGGTCTTTGCAGATTTCGCTGGCCAGCTCCACGTTTTCCAGGGCGGTCAGGTTCTGCACCAGGTTGTAGAACTGGAACACAAAGCCCACGTCGTACCGGCGGTAGGTGGTGAGCTGCTTTTGGTTGTAGGCGCTGATTTCCTGGCCGTCCAAAAGGATCTTCCCCTCGTCGCAGGTGTCCATGCCGCCCAGCATGTTGAGCACCGTGGTCTTCCCCGCGCCGGAGGGCCCTACGATGACGCAGAACTCCCCCTTCTCCACGAAGAAGCTCACGTGGTCCGCCGCGGCGATTTTGTGCTCGCCCATGGTGTAGTATTTGCACACGTTTTGAAATTCGATAAAGTGTTCCACAATATCCCCTCCCCTGGGGAACAGACAGATTCTAGCAACGATAGCATAGCACCTGGTTTTGAAAAATCTGTGAAGGCGTTTTTAAAAAAATGTTTTCTCTTACAGAAACTCCGAATCCGGCCGGGCGGCTTTGGCGGCGGCCCAGTCGAACCGGCGCAGCTCCCCGGAGCAGGAGAGCTCTGGGAAATCCCACTGGCGCAGCACCTCGAAGGCCCCGATGGCCACGGAATTTGCCAGGTTCAGGCTCCTGGCTTCATCCAGCATGGGGATGCGCACGCAGCGGTCCGGGTTGCGAAACAGCAGCTCCTCCGGCAGCCCGGCGGACTCTTTCCCAAAGAACAGGTAGCAGTTCTCCGGGTACTGCACGTCGCAGTAGCGGTTTTGGGCCTTGGTGGAGAAAAAGTAGAAGGCGCCCTGGTTTTTCTCAAAAAACTGGGGAAGGCTATCGTAGTAGGAGAGATCCAGGTACTGCCAGTAATCCAGGCCGGCGTGGCGCAGTTTTTTGTCGTCGGGGGTAAAGCCCATGGGCCCCACCAGGTGCAGCGCCGCCCCGGTGACGGCGCAGGTGCGGGCCACGTTCCCCGTGTTCTGGGGGATTTCCGGCTCTACCAGTACAATGTGAAGACGAGGCATGGGAAATCAGACCTTTCGTGTTCTTGTGGCATAAAGGAAGGAGGTTTTGGAAACCATGAATGTGACGGCGGTGGTACGCCTGATCCAATGTATTCTGATCATCTGGAGGATCCAAGCTATGGGCAAACAAGTGACGAACGTGGCAAAGGGCATCGGCATGGGAGTGCTGGCGGGAACGGCGGTGGCGGCAGTGAGCGCCAAGGTGCTGTCCGGCGGCAGGAAGAAATCCAGCTCCATGCGCAAAACGGCGGGGAAGGCCATGCACACCATGAGCAACCTCATGGGAGACATGGAAAAGCTCCTGCGCTGACCACAAGCCCCCAGCCGGGGGCTTTTCTTTTTGACAGGGCCCTCACCCCAGGGGCAGGAGCATGAGATAGGGAGCGGTGCACAGGGCGATGGCCAGAGACAGGGAGTGGAGCTGTTTCCCCTGCAGCCCGGTGGGGGAGAAGGAGAACTTCCGGCTGGCCCAGTACAGCAGCACCCCGGCCAGGATAACGCCTGGCGCGGCGCTGAGCAGGTGCAGGGGGAAGCGGCCCAGCCCGCCCGCCGACGCCCGCAGCAGGGACCAGCACAGGGCGGTGCACAGGGCCCCTGCCCCGTCGCAGACAAAGCCCAACAGCCACACCCGCAGGATGCTCCTCTTCCAGAGCTTGCCTTTCTCCGGCAGCTTCCCGCAGGCGGCGGCGAGGAAAATCACCAGGCTGTCGAGGGCCAGGTTCCCGCCCAGCACCAACAGCAGCCCCGGCCACCAGTAAACCAGGGCCGGCCAGCCGATGGTAAGAAACCAAGAGGGGAAGAGCATGTTGTAGAGCCTGGTCTCTTTCCCTTTCACGAGGAGCTCCCCTTCCCGTCCTCTTTAAGAAAAGTGTACCACGTTTTGGGGAAAAAGAAAACAGACAGGTTGGCCCTGTCTGTCGGTTTTCTCTAAAATGTAAAGGGAGCTTTGTGGGTTTTACCAGCCGATCACCGGGATGAGCATCAGGTAGGGGGCGGTGAAAATGGCGATGGCCAGGCTCAGCCTGTGGATCTGCTCCTTGCTCAGGCCGGTGCCCAGAAAGGACAGGGAGCGGTTGATCCAGTACAGCAGCACCCCGGACAGGGCCACCCCCGGCAGGGCGTACAGGGTGGCGAAGGGGAAGAGCAGGGCGTTTTGGGAAATGCCCCCCTCGATGAGGAAGCACAGCAGCATGATGAGCCCGCCCCCGGCGAAATCGCAGAGGAAGCCGAAGAGCCAGATTTTCCACACGCTCTTCTTCCACAGCTTGCCGACTTCCGGAATCTGAAAACGCCTGGCCGCCAGCAGCAGCACCAGGGAATCCACCAGGAAGTTTGCCGGCAGCAGCAACAGCAGCAGGGGCAGGGAGGGGGCGAAGGCCGGCCAGGCCAGCACCAAAAACCAGATGGGAAATACCACGTTGTACAGACGGATCTCTTTTTTCACGAATTCTTCCTCCTATCGGTCCCGGTGGGGGAGACGTCGCACAGGCAGGCGCCCTCCCCGCTGGGGGTGACCACCCGGATGAGGCAGCCCCCATGGGAGCGCCCCTGGGCGGCGGCGGAGCACTTTAAGGCCAGCCCCGGGCCCTTTTCCTGGTCGTAGCAGTAGCACAGCCTGTTGCAGCAGGCCCCCGAGGCAGCGAACCACTTGCAGGCGTTGTGGCTGGTGCAGTGGCGGATGGAGTCCTCCCGGTCGATGTAGTCCTGGGAGATGGCCCCGCCCGCGTGGTACTCCCCGTTGCTGATGAGGATGTGGGCGAAGCTCATGTCCGGGAACAGGGAGCAGTGGGCCGAGGCCGTGCCGTGGTGGGGCGCCTTGAGCAGGTAGTAGCCGTCGTAGAGCTCTGGGGAGATCTCCCACAGGATCTCCGGGGGCGCGTCCCCGGTCATGAGAAGGTCCTGGGGGCCGGCCTCTCCCACCCGCAGGTTCTGGAAGATCACCGAGCTGCTGTTCAGGCCGTTGGAGTAGGCCTGGGCGAACAGGGGGTCGTTTAAGATCTCCCGGACGTCGTGGGCGGCGGGCAGAGTTCCCAGCTCTTCCCGCAGGGCCTCCAGCCCGGAGAGGGCTTCCTCCAGCAGGTCCAGGTCCTCCCGGCGGCGCTGGGGCAGGGCCCTGTTCCCCTGGGCGAAGTTCTGGCAGCACCGCAGGTACAGGGAGAGGAACTCCTCCTTCCGCTGTAAAAAGCGCTTGACGCACGCCGGCTGGAAGGGGGAGGCGAACAGCACGTTCAGGGCCTCGCTGGCCCGGCGGATCTCCCCGTCGAAGGGGAAGTCCTCCACCCGGGGCCACAGCACCTGGTAGTCCACCTCCCCGAAGGAGAACAGGTCCCCCTTCCCCAGGGTGAAGATCCTGTCCTCTCCCAGCTTCTCCCGCAAGGTGCGGAACATCCTGACACAGGCGGTGTTCACCCGGTAGTCCTCCGACTGGGTGGGCTGGAACAGGTAGGCGAACAGGGCGTACTCCAGCAGCAGGGGGCGGCCTGTCTCGTCCACCGGGGCCTGGGGCAGGAACACCCGGTGGAAGTACCCCTCCTCCCGGTCTAAGAGCTTGAAGAACCCGGCGATGTGGTCCTTGTGGTAATGGGTCAGCAGGAAGTACCGGTCCTGGGCCGGGGCGTATCGCTCCCCCAGGGTCTCGTACCAGGCGGAGAGGGGCACGTCCCCGTCCCGCAGGGTCTGGTTGACGCTGCCGCAGTCCACCATGAGGATCTCTCCCCGGCGGGTGCCCAGCACCACGCACTCCCCGTATTCCATGTTCACCAATTCAACCCAGTCCATACCTTGTCCCTCTTACAGATCCCAGTCAGGGTCGGTTCCCTCCGGCTCCCCGGCCGGGTCCTCCCCGCCCCACTTCTGGTACAGGACGCCGTTAAAATACCCGTCCTCTTTCCACTCCCCGTCGAAGACCACCGCCCCGGTCTTGTCGAACGCGGTGCCCCGGCCGTGGCGCTTGCCGTCCTTCCACTGGCCGTAGTAGAGAAGGTTTCCTTCCCGGTCAAAGGCAGAGCCCACTTCCAGGCTCTCCCCGTCTTTCCACTTGCCCACGTACAGCCCCTCCCCCTGGGGAGCGGGAGAGACCCCGGCGCCGTCTTTCTTGCCGTCTTTCATGTAGCCGCTGTAGCGCAGGTTCCCCTGGCCGTCGAACAGGGACACGAACTCCCCGGGCTTGCCGTCGGTCCACCGGGCCACGTGGAGGGCGTGGTCCCCGTCCCGGAAGGAGACCCCCAGGCCCTCTTTCCTGCCCTGGTTCCAGAAGCCCGCGTAGCGCAGGGCCCCGTCCTGGTAGTAGGCGGAGCCGAAGCCCTGGCGCTTGCCCTGGGCATAGGCCCCGTCGTAGGCGGCGGCCCTGCCGGCCTCCTTCCCCTGGACCACCAAGGTGCCCTCCCCCGGCTGGACCTCCCCAAGCTGGGGCTGGCTCTGGGCGGCCTGCCTGGCCGCCTGGAGAATGGCCGCGTCCTCCTGGGGCAGGGGTTCTTCTCCGGCAGCTTCCTCCCCGGCGGGAGACTGGGCCTCCTCCTGGGGCGCACCCTCCCCGGCGGGAGACTGGGCCTCCTCCTGGGGCGCTTTTTCCCCAGCGGAAGAGTTGGCCTCCTCCTGGGGTGCACCCTCCCCGGCGGAAGTCTGAACCTCCTCCTGGGGCGCACCCTCCCCGGCGGGGGACTGGGCCTCCTTCTCGGGCGCTTCCTCCCCGGCGGGGGAGGCTTCCTTCTCGGGCGCTTCCTCTCCGGCGGGGGACTGGGCTTCCTCCTGGGGCGCTTCCTCCTGGGCGGGGAGAAGCTGGGCGTAGTCCTCCAAGGTGGTGAAGGAGATGGCGCTCTCCTCGTCCTCCTCCTTCTGGGGCTTGGCGATCTCCCCGTCCTTCACTTCCCAGGCGGGCATGAGAAGGATGGTCCCCTCCTGGATCTGCTCCCGGGCCTGCTGCCGGTCCTTGGCCTCCTGCTGGGGGCAGTAGCCGAACTGCCCCTGGGCGGTGGCCACCAGCAGCTGGGGCTGGCCAAACCTGGCGGTGAGCAGGCTTTCCTCCGGGGTGCCGGGCTGGTAGGTCACCGGGTAGAGCAGGGTGGAGTCGTAGCGTTTGTTCACCGGGTCCCAGTCGAAGCGCTCCACCGTGTCCCCCAGGTCCCCGGGCTTGAAGATCACTCTTGCGCAGGCGGCGTCCCAGGGCTCGTAATATTCGCTTTTCAGCCAGATGTGGGACTTGTTGAAAAAGGCCCGGCTGACGATGACGTTGCGGAAGTCTCGGGTGACCAGCATCCAGCCGCCCTTCTGCTCGAAGACCTCCTCCAAGGCGATGGCCCGCTCCCCGGCCATGCCGGTGGCGGTCTTCTTCCAGTACAGGCCCCGGCGTGTCAGCTTTCCCTTCAGCTTCCCGTCAAAGCCTTTCACCACCTGGGAGCGGCCCACTTTCACGGTTTTTCTTCCGCCCGAGAAAAATTGCTCCCGGGCGGCGGCGAACTCGCTGTGCAGCACGTCCAGGCTGTCCCGCTGGGGGAAGCACACCCCGTACACGTCCCGGGAAAGCAGGCTGGCGCTCATTGCGTTGCTGGTGATGGTGTTTTCCATAGGTCACTCTCCCATTCCCCCGCCTCCCAAGGGGGAGCACAGGGCCGGCGGCACAGCCCGCCAAAGATGATCGTGACCATTATACCACACATTTCGACGGGAGCAAACAGGCAACACAAAAACTCCCCGGAAAACTTCCCGGGGAGTTTTTTCAATATTACGTCCCAGACAGGGGGCACACCATAATGTACTCCTCCCCCTTGTCCTCCAGGACCCGGAAGCCTGCCTTTTCGTAGAGCTTTACCGCGTAGTTAGCTTTCTGCACCGAGAGGGACGCCTGCCGGTATCCCAATTCCCCCAGCTTTTGGAGGAGCGCGCCCAGCAGCGCCGTGCCCAGGCCTTGGCCCCGGTACTCCGGCTTTAAGGAGATAGCAAGGGAGGGGGTCTCATCGTCCACATGGCCGTAGTCCTCCATGATGCGCCCCCAGGCCGCCCCGGCCAGCGCGCCGTCCACCTCCGCCACCACGGCGCAGTCCGCGGGTCCGGCGCCGAACCTCTCCAGGTACACCTGAAACGCCGGCGTGTCCAGGATTTCCCGCCCCGGCGGGGCTTCCCCTTGGTGCACAAAAATGGACAGGTACAAAAATTCCCGCAGCTGGGGGAATTCCTCCGGCTCCATGGACCGGATCACAGCGTTCATCCCGTTTTCCTCCCGCCTCTCTGTTTTTTCCCATTCTACCACAGGCGGGAGAAGCAGACAAGCTCAAGCCCCGGTCAGCTCCGTGCCGGGGTAATAATAGGCCAGGATCTCCCGGTAGTCCGCTCCCTCCTGTGCTAAGAAGCTTGCCCCCGCCTGGCTCATGCCCACCCCGGCGCCCCAGCCCTCCACGGAAAAGGTGAAGGCGCTGCCGTCCCAGGACAGGGAGAAAGCGGCGCTGCGTAGGCCGAAGGCGGCCTGTATCGCCTCCCCGGTGACGGGGCAGCCCCCCAGTTCCGCAGTGGTTACATAGCCGGACTGGTCCCGCTGGATCTCTGTGAGCCACTGGCTCTCCTCTCCGGAGAAGTCCCCCTGGGCCGCGGCTTCCCCGGCGGCGGTGAGGAACTCCTCCTGGGTCAGGGTCAGGGTGGACCGGTACCCGTCGGCCAGCACGTCCCCAGGGCAGGGCACGGGGGAGAGGTAGGGCTCCTCCCCCTGGCGGGTGGCCCCGGCGGAGAGGGGAAAGCTGACAGCCTGGGCCGGGGCCCCCTCCCAGGTGAGGAGCTGCCCCGCCACCTGCCAGCAGGCATCCTGGAGCAGGGCCAGGTTCTCCTGGTACTGCTCTCCCCAGCGCTGGGACAGGGCTTCCTCACTGGCAAAGCCCTCCATGTCCTGGGGGGAGCAGACCCCGTCCGCCCCCTGGGGACCCTGCCCCCGGCTGGCGGTGTACTGGCTGCGCAGGGCCACCGCTTGGGCCTTCAAGGCCTCCTGGGGAGCGGCGGGGTCCATCTCGCAGGCCAGGGCCAGGGGGAGGAACTCCTCCCAGGAGAGAGTGACAAGCTCCCCGGTGGCACGGTCATACAGGGTGACGCCCTCTAGCTCGGCGGCGGTCTCCCGGGCCTCTAAAAAGCCGGGGGCCAGGGGGGCGGCGGCCTGGGTGGTCTGGCCCTCTTCCTCTTTCTGGGAGCGGGCCAGGGCCCAGGGCAGCAGGGAGAGCAGCAGCCACAACAGCAGAAAAGGCGGCAGCAGCCGCCGGAACCTTTCCATGAAAGATCCCTCCTTTTACATGTTCTCGGTTCGCTTCATGCAAAATTTGCGGAATAGACCGGCGTATTTCGATGGATAGGGAGCGAAAATGAATTATTTTTGAAAAAATCCTGCAAAATCCATTGACTTGCCCCTGGGTTGAGAGTACAATCGAGGGTACACGGAAAAAACAGGCGGCGGGGAAGCTCCCCGGCGCTTTCTCACCATAGAAAGGAGCGCGTCCCTATGCGGCGGTTGAACAACGAGAGCGAGACCAGCACCACCATCCAGGAGCTGTGCCAGGAGTACCGGGAGAACAACGTGATCACCAAAGAGGAGTACCAGCGCCACCGGGTGAAGCGGGGCCTGCGCAACGACGACGGCACCGGCGTCATGGCCGGGCTGACCCACGTGTGCAACGTTCACGGCTACCTGATCGCCGACGGGGACAAGATCCCCGACAAGGGGCGGCTCACCTACCGGGGCATCGACATCGAGGACATTGTGGCCGGGTGCGAGGCCGAGGACCGCTTCGGCTTTGAGGAGGTGGCCTGGCTGCTGATCTTCGGCAAGCTCCCCAACCGGCGGCAGTTCGACCGGATGTGCAAGCTGCTCTACGACAACCGGGAGCTGCCCGAGTACTTCCCCGAGGACATGATCATCAAGGCCCCCAGTAAGAACATTATGAACAAGCTGGCCCGTTCTGTGCTGGCCCTCTACTCCTACGACGACGACCCGGACGACCAGTCTTTGGAGAACAACATGCGCCAGAGCATCTCCCTCATCGCCCGGATGCCCTCCATCATGTCCTACGCCTACCAGGTCAAGCGCCGGCACTTTGACAAGGAGAGCATGTTCTTCCACCCCTACGAGCCGGGCCACTGCACCGCCGAGGCCATTTTAAACGCCCTGCGCCCCGACCGGAAGTTCACCCGGGAGGAGGCAAAGCTCCTGGACCTGTGCATGGTGCTCCACGCCGAGCACGGGGGCGGCAACAACTCCACCTTCACCACCCGGGTGCTCACCAGCGCCGGCACGGACATCTACTCCGCCATCGCCGCGGCGGTGGGGTCGCTGAAAGGCTACAAGCACGGCGGCGCCAACCACCGGGTGCGGCTGATGATGGGGGAGCTGATGGACCAGGTCTCCCACTGGGACGACGAGGAGGAAGTGGAGCGGTACCTGGAGAAGATCCTGAGAAAAGAGGCAGGGGACGGCAGCGGCCTGCTCTACGGCATGGGCCACGCCATCTACACCGTCTCCGACCCCCGGGCGGTGATTCTGAGGACCAAGGCCGCCGCCCTGGCGGAGGAGAAGGGTTACGGGGAGAAGTTGCGGCTGTACGAGACTGTGGAGCGCCTGGCCCCCGCCGCCTTCCAGCGGGTGACGGGGAACTCCAAAGTCATCTCCGCCAACGTGGACTTCTACTCCGGCCTGATCTACGAGATGCTGGGCATTCCCGAAGACTTGTTCACCCCCATGTTCGCGGTGAGCCGGATTGCCGGGTGGTGCGCCCACCGCATCGAGGAGCTGACCACCGGGGGACGGATCATGCGCCCGGCCTACCGGGCCCTGCCTGTGGGGCAGCGGTACCTCCCCCTGGACCAGCGGGAGTGACCCCCTGGGAAATGGGTATTGGAAACAGGCCCCGAATATGCTATAATAAAAGTCTGAGCCATGGAAAATACACGGCCGGGGACGGCCGGGCAAGGATAGGTTTTGGACATGAGAGTAGGAAGGGCGCTAAAGCTGATCTGTGTGGGCTTCGGCCTGGGCGTGCTGCTCCGGGTGGTGCAGATGCTCTATTTCTTCGATTATGAAACTGGGTTTTACACCGACGGGGGGGTCATGGCCTGGCTGAGCCTGGGCCTGCCCCTGGCGGCCTCCCTGGCCGCGGCGGTGCTGTGCTACCGCTCCCGGCGGTACTTCGGGCCCTACATTCCCCGGCGCAATGTGCTGGTGGGGGTGATCGGGCTGCTGTCCGGGGCGGCGCTGGTGATCTCCGGCGTCCTCCAGGCGGGAGGAAACACCGGGCTGCTGGGAGCGGCCTCCTACAACGCCGCCGCCCAGGGGGTCATCCGGGTGGCCTTCTGGGTGAGCTGCCTGCTCTTCGGCCTGGTGCAGATCGCCGGGTCCGTGGGGTTCTTCACCGGGAAGAACAGCCTGGGCAAGGCGCCCCTGCTGTACCTGGCGGGAGCGCTGTGGGGCGTGTGCTACCTGGTGCTGGTGTACGTGTTCTACGCCAAGTCCTCCTCCTTTGTGGAGAACTTCTTCGCCGTGGTGGGGGCCGCCGCCCTGCTGCTGGCCCTGTTCTACCTGTGCAAGCTGCTGGCCGGGGTGGAGGAGGAGAGCGCCGCCCGCCGGCTGTTCATCGCCGGGAGCTTCGGGGTGGTGCTCACGGTGAGCTACACCTTCTCCAACCTGGCCCTGATGCCCCTGGGCCGGTGGTACACCGGGGAGATCCCCGCGGTGATACAGATCCCCGCCCTGGGCGTGGCATTGTTCCTGCTGCTGTTTTTGGTGACCTTCCGCCGGTACAGCCTGCGGCCCACCCCCAAGGGCGGCACGGAGAGTTCCGCCCCCCGCCACGGGGCCAGACGCGGGGCGGCCCCCGCAGAAGGGGACGGGAAAGACAAATAAAAGTTTTTGGTCAAGCTTTTTACAAAAAGCTTGCGAGGTGTGGAGCGGAGCTCCACGACCTTAAGAGCGGCGCAGCCGCGAGAGAAGCAAGCCAGGGGCGGCGGCCGCACGCGCCCCCAGGGCGATAGGCTGCCGCCCCGACTGGCAGCGCAGCTAGGCGGCGGGTTTTATGCAAGCCCACCCCCCTGCCCCCTCCCATGCACTTACTATGCAAAAGAGGTTAGCCTTCGGGCATGGGAGGGGGAGAAAGTACTATAGTTTAATTCCAAAGGGGGAGGCGAGGCCTCCCCCTTTGTGAACCCCCTTTGAAGGTCACCCTCTCAGTCAGTGCTATGCGCTGCCAGCCCTCCCATAGGGAGAGCCAAGGCTCGCCTCCCCCTATGGGGGCGCAGGTGCCCGGTGGGCACCGTTCTGCGCCGACCGAGCCGGCAGGCGAGACGGTGTCATCGCTGCAAGCGATGACGGAGAGGGCCGCCCTTAAAAAAAGGGGGTTATCAAAGGGGGTCGCTGCGCCCCGGTGGGGCGCATCTAGCGACCGACCGAACCGGCAGGTGAGAAAACGCCCCCTTTGTGAACCCCCTTTGAAGGTCACCCTCTCAGTCAGTGCTATGCGCTGCCAGCCCTCCCATAGGGAGAGCCAAGGCTCGCCTGCCTGCGGGGAAGCTTTATAAAGCCCACCCCCTTACCCCCTCCCGTATGTTTACCGAGCGGTAGTCGTTAGCTTATCTGTACGGGAGGGGGAGAAAGTACTATAGTTTAATTCCAAAGGGGGAGGCGAGGCCTCCCCCTTTGTGAAACCCCTTTGAAGGACAGCCCTCTCAGTCACGACTTCGTCGTGCCAGCTCTCCCAGAGGGAGAGCCAAGTCTCGCCTGCCAGTGGGGAAAGCTTTATAAAGCCCACCCCCTGGTCTCGCCTGCCGGCTCGGGCGCTGGTCGCCGGTGGCGACCGTTCAGCGCCGGTCGCCGCTGCCGCGTCGGTCGGTCCTGGACGCGCCCCCCGGGGCACAGGACCCGAACCGGCAGCAGAGACACCGTCGCGACGCAGTCGTGACTGAGAGGGCGACCCTTTCTGGCCTTCCCCCTGGGGCGTACCTTAAATTTTTCAAAAAAGCATGGCGGAAGGCCTTGTAAAAATGGAAAAAATGCTATAGAATAGAAGCAGTGATAGTCCCATCACATTTTTAGGAGGTAATTCCAATGTCTGTCAAAGTTGCAATCAACGGTTTTGGCCGCATCGGCCGTCTGGCTTTCCGCCAGATGTTCAACGCGGATGGCTACGAGATCGTGGCTATCAACGACCTGACCAGCCCCAAGATGCTGGCCCATCTGCTGAAGTACGACTCTGCCCAGGGCCGCTACGCTCTGGCCGATAAGGTCGAGGCTGGCGAGGACAGCATCACTGTGGACGGCAAGACCATCAAGATCTATGCCGAGAAGGACGCCAAGGACCTGCCCTGGGGCGAACTGGGCGTAGACGTTGTGCTGGAGTGCACCGGCTTCTACACCTCTCTGGCCAAGAGCCAGGCTCACATCGACGCTGGCGCCAAGAAGGTCGTCATCTCCGCTCCCGCCGGCAATGATCTGAAGACCATTGTGTTCAGCGTGAACGAGAAGACCCTGACCCCCGAGGACAAGATCATCTCCGCTGCCTCCTGCACCACCAACTGCCTGGCCCCCATGGCCGACACCCTGAACAAGACCTATCCCATCGTCTCCGGTATCATGACCACCGTGCATGCCTTCACCGGTGACCAGATGGTTCTGGACGGCCCCCATCGCAAGGGCGACCTGCGCCGCGCCCGCGCCGCCGCTGTGAACATCGTTCCCAACAGCACCGGCGCTGCCAAGGCCATCGGCCTGGTCATCCCCGAGCTCAACGGCAAGCTGATCGGCTCCGCTCAGCGCGTGCCTGTGCCCACCGGCTCCACCACCATCCTGGTGGCTGTTGTCAAGGGTAAGGACGTGACCAAGGAGAGCATCAACGCCGCCATGAAGGCCGCCGCTTCCGCTTCCTTCGGCTACACCGAGGAGCCCCTGGTGTCCTCCGACATCATCGGCATCACCTATGGCTCTCTGTTCGACGCCACCCAGACCATGGTCGCCAAGATCGACGACGACACCTATCAGGTGCAGGTCGTGTCCTGGTACGACAACGAGAACTCCTACACCAGCCAGATGGTCCGCACCATCAAGTACTTCGC
>DXDU01000148.1 GCA_019115285.1 Candidatus Acutalibacter pullistercoris | reverse complement strand
CTGGGAGGGGGCGATGTCCCCCTCCAGGGTGCCCCGGGTGAAGTCGGGGTCGGAGCCCTTGGGCTCCAGCAGGCGGTGCTGGATCAGCTGATACTTCACGGCCCGGTCGGCGCACAGCTTACAGCTGGGGGTGTTGCCGCAGTGGAAGCCCATGAAGGTGTCGGTGAGCTGATAGGGGAACTTGCCCTCGATGTCCTCGTGGTACAGGTCGGCGGGGACGGAGTTGTTGATGTCCAGCAGGGTGACCGTGTCGCCGGAGACGCACATGCCGATGTACTCGGACAGGGCGCCGTAGATGTCCACCTCGCAGGAGACGGGGATGCCCCGGCTCACCAGGCGGGAGTTCACATAGCAGGGCTCAAAGCCGAAGGCCTCGGGGAAGGCGGGCCAGCACTTGTCGGCGAAGGCCACGTACTCCCGGGCGCCCTTGTGCTGCTCCGCCCAGTCCAGCAGGGTGACCTCCAGCTGGGCCATGCGCTCGTTCATCTCGGGGTAGTAGCGGCCCTCGCCCATCTCCTTGGCCATGTCGGCGCAGATCTCGGGGATGCGGGGGTCGTCCTTGTGGGCCTTGTAGGCCACCAGCAGGTCCAGCTCGGAGTTCTCCTCGATCTCCACGCCGATGTCGTACAGGCCCTTGATGGGGGCGTTGCAGGCAAAGAAGTCCTGGGGACGGGGGCCGAAGGTGATGATCTTCAGGTTTTTGATGCCGATGACGGCCCGGGCGATGGGGAGGAACTCCTCCACCATGGCGGCGATCTCCTGGGCGGTGCCCACGGGGTACTGGGGGATGTAGCCAGCAAGCCCCCGCAGCCCCAAGTTGTAAGAGCAGTTGAGCATGCCGCAGTAGGCGTCGCCCCGGCCGTTGATCAGGTCCCCGTCGCCCTCGGCGGCGGCCACGAACATGCAGGGGCCGTCAAAGTACTTGGCGATCAGGGTCTCGGGGGTCTCGGGGCCGAAGTTCCCCAGAAACACGGTGAGAGCGTTGCAGCCGGCGGCCTTCACCTCTTCCACGGCTTTGAGCATGTCCTGCTCGTTCTCCACGGTGGTCTGGGCCTCGTACACGGCGATGCCCTTCTCCCCGCAGGCCTTACATACCGCGGCCCGGCGGCTCTGGGACAGGGTGATGGGGAAGCAGTCCCGAGAGACGGCCACCACGCCCAGCTTCACTTCTGGAATATTGTTCATGTCGATCTCCTCCCTTTGGGGTTGTTCCGGTCTTTCGTACCTTCATCATATCCCAGTTTGAGAAAAAACGCAACAGCATTTTCGCCCGCCCCCCTGTTTTTTCAGTTGAAAAAGCGGGAGGAGGCCCAAGGCCCTCTCCCGCATTCGTCACAAGTTTTCCGGCATGGGGTAGCCGCCCCGGCGGATGCACCGGCGCAGCCAGTTCATCCGGCAGTAGTAGATGATGAACACAACGGCCGCGATGACCCAGGTCACCGGGTAGTTCATGGCCACCATCTCCATGGTGTGCCAGATGTTCACCACGATGGTCAGCCACAAGATCCGCAGGCCGCACACCCCGAAGCAGGTGATGAGCATGGGCTGGAAGGCCTCCCCCGCCCCCCGGATGGCGCCGGAGAGGATCTCGATGAACACGTAGGTGAAGTAGCTGGGGGCCAGCACCCAGAAGAACCGCTGGCCGATCTGGATGACCGCCTCGTCCCCGGTGAAGAACCGGAGCAGGGGCTCCATGAACACTAAGAGCAGGATGGACAGGGCGATGGTGGTGCCCAGGGCCATCCCCAGGCAGACCTTGATGCTCCGCTTGACCCGGTCGTACTTCTGGGCCCCGAAGTTCTGCCCCACAAAGGTGGTGATGGCGATGCCGAAGGCGCTCATCACCATCCAGATAAAGCCGTCGATCTTGCCAATGGCCGCCCAGGAGGCGATGGCGTCGGTGCCGAAGGAGTTGATGGAGGCCTGCACCACCAGGTTGGAGATGGAGTACAGCACCGACTGCAGCCCCGCTGGCAGGCCAATCCGAATCACGTTTTTCAAAATGCTCCGGTCGAACCGGATCTTTTTCAGCTCCACCCGGTAGGACTCCCGGGTGAGCATGAGCCGCAGCATAATCAGCACCGCGCTGACCACCTGGGACAGCACCGTGGCGAAGGCCACCCCGAACACGTTCCAGTGGAAGGCCAGCACGAACAGCAGGTCCAGCACGATGTTCACCAGGCAGCAGACAATGAGCACGTACAGGGGCATCCGGCTGTCCCCAATGGCCCGGAGCACGCCGGTGCCCACGTTGTAGATCATGCTGGCGATGATGCCGGCGTAGTACACGTTCAAATAGGTCAGGGCGTCGTCCATAATCTCCTCCGGCACCCCTAAAAGCTCCAGGGAGGGCCGGGAGGTGAGCAGGCCGAAGACCATGATGAAAAGCCCGCCCACCAGGGCCAGGGCCATGGAGGTGTGCACTGCCTTGGACACGTTCTTCCCGTCCCCCGCCCCGAAGAACTGGGAGATGATCACCGTGGCGCCGGAGGACACGCCCACGAAAAAGCCCACCAGGAGGTTGATCAGGGTGCCGGTGGTGCCCACCGCCGCCAGGGCGTTGGTGCCCACGTACTGCCCCACCACAATGGTGTCCACCGTGTTGTACAGCTGCTGGAAGAAGGTCCCGATGAGGATGGGGAAGAAAAAGATCAGCAGCTGTTTCCAGATCACCCCAGAGGTGATGCTGTTTTCCGAAGCCTGTTTTGTCCCGCTCACCGCAGGTCTCCTCCTTTCTCATCCAAAGCAAAGCCCTTCCGCCGGGACAGGGCCCGAATCCGCAGGTAATAGGCCCCGGCCAGGATCAGGGCGGCGGCGGTCCAGGCCCCCACCTCGGCGTAGTACACGCCCTCCTGTCCCATAACCAGGGGCAGCAGCAGCACCACGCCCATGCGCACAATCATCTCCGCGATGCCGGAGACCATGGGCACCACCGTGTCCCCCAGGCCCATGAGCCCGGAGCGGTAGATGTGCAGCAGGTACAAAATGGGCAGGCACACCGCCATGATGGACAGGTAGTGGAAGGCGATGTTCAGGGAGGCCTCCACCTCCCCCGGGTCCCCGGAGATGAACAGGCCCAGAATCAGCCGGCCGAAGAACAGCATGGCGAAGGTGATGACCACCGAGGTGATGACGGCGATGACCACCGCCGAGCGCATTCCCTTCTTGATGCGCCCCACCAGCCTGGCCCCCAGGTTCTGCCCCACGTAAGAGGTGACGGCGAAGCCGTAGGAGGAGGCGGCAATCTCCAAGATGCCGTAGAGCTTGTTGGTGGCGGTAAAGCCCGCCAGGAACAGCATCCCGTAGCCGTTGATGACAAACTGCACCACCATGCTGCCCACAGCGATGATGGCGTTCTGCAGGGCGATGGGAAAGCCCAGTTTCAAAAGCTGCAGCGACAGGGCCCGCCCAGGCCGCAGGTCTTCCTTTCGCACCTGGAGGAAGGTGATCTTCCGCACGTTCAGATAGCAGTACACCGCGGAGGCCACCTGGGAGATTACCGTGGCGATGGCCGCCCCGGCGATGCCCCAGCCAAATCCCATGACGAACAGCAGGTCCAGCACCACGTTCATCAAGGCCGCCACCACAATGGCGTACAGGGGCGTCTTGGCGTCCCCCAGCGCCCGGAGGATGGAGGCCAGCAGGTTGTAGGCCATAATCGCCGGAATGCCCCCGTACACAATGCGCAGGTACAGCACCGAACCCCCCAGCACGTCCTCGGGGGTGTTCAGCAGCCGGAGCAGGGGCACCGCCCACAGCTGCCCTCCCGCGGTGAGCAGCACCGCGAAGATCACGCACAAGGTGAGGGACGCCCCCACCGCCCGGGACAGCTCCCGGTAGTCCTTGGCTCCAAAGTGCTGGGCCATCAGAATGGAGAAGCCCTGGGTCAGGCCCTGTACGATGCCCAGCACCCCCCAGTTGGGAGCGTCCGCCGCCCCCAGAGAGGCCAAGGCGCTGACGCCCACCACCTGGCCCACCACAGCGGTATCCACCACTGTGTAAAGCTGTTGGAACACGTTGCCCAGCATCAAAGGCAGGGCAAAGAAGAGCAGCAGACGGGTGGAAGAGCCCTCCGTCATGCTGTGCACGCGCTGCTGCGCCATGACCATCCTCCTTCTCTGTTTTTCCGGGGATCTCCCCCGGTCCCGATCCTGTTCTCCAAAACCAGGGCATAAAAGGACGGCGGGGGGCCGGAGCGCAGCCCGCCCCGTTCTCTCGCCGCCTGGATTTCCGCCCGGCCCTGCGGAAAAACCCGCATTGCCCCTATCTTATCACCACCGCATCCCCTTTGCAAGATGTCCCCAAAAATAATTTGCGGCCACCCGCTGCCACGCCAGGCCGCATGGGCAAGCTTTGCAAAGCCCACTCCTGTCTTGCTTGCCGGTGGGAAAGCTTTGCGGTTCCCACCCCCTGCCCCCTCCCGTAAATATAGCGAGCGGCAGTCGTAAGCTTTCCCGTACGGGAGGGGGATATAGATCTATAATCTCATTCCAAAGGGGGGAGATATCGCTCCCCCCTTTGACAACCCCCCACGTTTTCTAGCTTCCTACCTCAGAACCGGCTATCTATCATGGGGGTCCAAGGGGGTCCTGGTGCCCAGTGGGCACCGTCCAGGACCGACCGAACCGGCAGGTGAGACCGTAGTCCCCTTGAAAATCCAGTTAAATATTAAAAGTACAATCCCCCTCCCGCGCCTGCGAGGGTTTATATAACTCCTTGGTTCGGGCGCGGGAGGGGGTGAGCGAGCGCCGGTGGCGCTCTGCCGCGAACCGACCGAGCCGGCAGGCGAGACCAGGGGGGCTTACTTAAGCTTACCGCCTAGGCCGGCGAGAAGGCCAAAAGCTTTTACTCCCCCTCCACCCGCAAGGTCAATCTGGAGGGGTGGGCGCCGCCGTGGTGGAGGGTGTTTTCCGCCACCACGGTGGTCTGGCTGTTGTAGCCTTCCCGGGTGTTGCTGTTGGGGAAGACGAAATTCTCCGCTCCGGAGGTCACCGTCACCCGGAGGCGGTGGCCCTTGCGGAAGCAGTTGGACAATTTGGTGGTGCGGATCTTCAGCCGGGCGATCTGGCCCTGCTCCAAAAACTCCGCCTTCTCAAAGCCGTTTCGGTACCGGGCGCTGAGCACCCCGTCCGCCAGCTTGATGGACCGGCCGGTCTCGTCCACGTCGGTGACCCGGACCATGAAGTCCGTGTCCGGGGCGGTGGAGGAGATAAAGAGCTCCGCCGTCATATCCCCGGTGACGGTGAGGTCCTGGGGGAGGGGCTCGGTGGTGTAGCACAGGATGTCCTCCCGCTTTTCCTCTTGGGTGTAGTCCTCGGGGACCTCCAGCTCGTTTTCGGACATGTCCACAATGTGGGTGGCGGGGTCCTGGGGATCGTACCGGTAGGTGTCGCTGCCCTCCCCCTCCGGGGCCTGCCAGGTGAGGCGCCCGTCGCCGGAAGAGGTGTTGGCATGGCCGCCGCTTGTCAGGTACAGGCACTTCTCCACGGTCTGGGGAACGGGCCAGTTCTCCGCGGTCTTCCACCGCTCCTCTCCCAGGGTGTAGTACTCCACGGGAGCTTCTTTCTCCACGCCGTTTTCCACGCCCTTCAGGTACCGCTCGAACCACCGGAAGTAGAGGAGATCCAGATCGAACCGCAGGGCCTTACTGCCAAAGGACACCCCGTGCATGTCGTACTTGCTGTTGCCGCTGTGCTGCCAGGGCCCTAAAATGACTTTCCGCTTTTCCGGGGGGTAATCGTGGACTAGCTCCAACGCCTGGGTGGTGCCCATGCCGTTGTCGTCAAACCAGCCGGACTGGATCAGCGCCGGGACCTGGGCCCCTTTCCACCGGGCCTGCCAGTCGGAGCGGCTCCAGAACTCGTCGTTGTCCCGGGGCTGGAACCACTTCTCCAGGAAGGGGACCTCGTAGCCCAATGCCTTCTGGGGAATGTCCGACAGGGGCCGGATGCGCAGCACCTGCTGCCAGTCGTCCCGCTCCATAAGCTCCGGCTTAAAGGTCTTTTGGGACACGGAGAAGGCCCAGGCCAGCATCCCGGAGTTGAGGGAGCCGCCCCGCCGGGGCACGTCGATAAAGGCGCTGCCGGCGCACACCACGCTGATGAGGGCCTTGAGATGGGGGGTGCCGCTGGCCGCGGCGGCCCACTGGACGTACCCCAGGTAGGAGCCGCCCACCATGCCCACGCTGCCCGAGGACCAGGGCTGGGCGGCGATCCAGTGCAGGGTGTCGTCCCCGTCCTCCACCTCGTAGTAGTTGGGGATCCACTCCCCGCCGCTTTTATTCCGGCCCCGCACGTCCTGGATGACCACGGCGTAGCCCCGCTGCACGTACCGGTAGTAGACCTCCCGGCCCTCCTCTTTGCCGTAGGGGGTGCGCACCAGCACCGCCGGGACCTTTTCCCCGATGCCGCGGGGCAGGTACACGTCGGTGGAGAGGCTCACCCCATCCCGGGTGGGCACGTCAAAGGCGCCGGCGTAGGACACGGCCCAGAGCTTCTCCTCCGGCCAGGTCTCCCGCCACTGGCGCAGAAGGGTCCGGTCCTCCCGGCCCTCTTCCACCAGCAGGGTCACCATCTCCCGAGAGGGGCAGTACACGGCGATGAGCTCCCCTGCCTCCACCTGCTTGTTCCCGGGGAACTTCACGTCCCGCTGGAGGTAGTGGACCCCGTCCTCGCTGGTGTATCGCTCCCCGTCGACGTGAAACTCCCCCTGCCCCCGCAGGACCTGGGGATATTTCTCCCACTTGTCCCCCAGGGAGAGGAAGTCAAGCTTTAAAAAGCTCTTGTACGTCCCGTTGATCTCCGGGGTGAGGGGTTCCCACTCCCCCAGCTCCCCGGTGAACACGTCCAGCCGGCGGACGCGGGGGGCAGCGGGGGCGAACTCCAGCTTGCCGTACAGGATGCCGGACACATACAAATTGTAAACAGCCATAGGTTTCCCGCCTTTCCTCTAGTTGTGGTGTCAGTACAGGGTCATCCCCCTACGATGGCCCGGATGGCGTAGGCCACGGCGATGCCCACATAGTTTCCCAGGGCCCCCGCCAGCACGCCCATGAGCAGGCCGATGTTGATGAGGATCTTCCACTGGGCGCTGGAGGCAACCAGGGCGGCGGTGGGGCCGTCGGCGATGCAGCCTACGATGGACAGCAGCACGTACTCAAACCGGACCTTCAGCAGCCGGGTGATGAGCAGGTGCAGCAGGAAGCTGAACAAAATCACGCAGAAGCAGAACAGGGTGATGTAGAAGGTGGAGCCGAAGAACTGCATCAGGTCCACGGCAAAGCCGATGGTGCTCAGGAACAGCAGGGCCACGAACAGCCCCAGGTCGAAGTTTCCCCGCAACTTGCGCACCGCGGGCACCTGGGCCAGCAGGATGGAGAAGGTGGTGATGAGCAGGATGCGCCCGGCGCTGCGGAAGTCCTCGCCGAACACCGCGTTGGAGATCAGGGTGGAGACCCACACCGTGCCAAAGCCAATGGCCAGCAGGCAGGCGATCTCCAGGATGGACCACTCCTTCGAGGCCATCAGCTCCTCGTGGTCCCCCTCCCCCAGCAGCTCTTCCTGGGTCATGTCGTAGGGCCACAGCTTTTTCAGCTTCTTCGAGCCCTTGTAGATG
>DXDU01000147.1 GCA_019115285.1 Candidatus Acutalibacter pullistercoris | reverse complement strand
ACCGAGCCGGCAGGCGAGACGGGGGTGGGTACCACTCGTCCCGAGCACGGTGGCAGGCGAGACGGGGGTAGGCACCCCTTTCCCGTGTCCCACCGCCGTCGCTGACGCCAAAGGACGGCGCGCGCTTTGGGCGGTGGGACAGGGACAACTTGTGGGTAAGTCTCTCTGGGCCTACGGTCCAGGTGGGGAACCCCCGGCGAGGGTTCCCCACCGAGAAAAGTCCCACCGGGACTTTTCTCGCCCTTCCTGCGCTGTTTCCTCAGGAACTCAAGGTCGTGGGACTCCGTCCCACACCCTGCAAGCCTTTTGAAAAAGGCTTGACCGAAAACTTTTCCCGCGCTTCGCGCTTTAACGAATCAGGCAGGAGTAGTCCGGCACGTCGTGGTACTTCTTCCGCAGCTCCTCCAGCTTCTCCAGGGGCACGCCTTCCCCGGCGCGGCGGCCGCAGCGGGGGCACACGTCGTCGATGATGCCGTTATACCCGCACACCGGGTCCCGGTCCACCGGGTGGTTCACAGACCCGTAGCCGATGCCCGCTTCCTTCATGCAGCGGATGACGCTCTCGAAGGCGTCGATGTTCTTGCACACGTCCCCGTCCAGCTCTACGTAGCTGATGTGCCCGGCGTTGGTCAGGGCGTGGAAGGGGGCCTCCTTCTTGATCTTCTCGAAGGCGCTGATGGGATAGTACACCGGAATGTGGAAGGAGTTGGTGTAGTACTCCCGGTCGGTGACCCCGGGGATCTTGCCGAACTTCTTCTGGTCGATGCGCACGAACCGGCCGGAGAGGCCCTCGGCGGGGGTGGCCAGCAGGGTGAAGTTCAGCCCCATCTCTTTCGATATGTCGTCCATACGCTTGCGCATATAGGTGATGATCTCTAGGCCCAAATCGTAGCTCTCCTGGCTCTCGCCGTGGTGCTTGCCGGTCAGGGCCTTGAGTGTCTCTGCCAGGCCGATGAAGCCAATGGAGAGGGTGCCATGCTTCAGCACTTCGGCCACAGAGTCGTACCGGTCCAGTTTGTCAGAGTCAATCCAGACGCCCTGGCCCATGAGGAAGGGATAGTTGTAGGCTTTCTTGCTGCACTGGATCTTGAAACGGTGCAGCAGCTGCTCTACCACCAGGTCGATCCTCTCGTCCAATATCTCATAAAATTTCTTGATGTCTTTGTTGGCTTCGATGCCGATGCGGGGCAGGTTGATGGAGGTGAAGCTCAGGTTGCCCCGGCCGCAGGTCACTTCCCGGCTCTTGTCGTAGACGTTGCCCATGACACGAGTGCGGCAGCCCATGTAGGCCACTTCCGTGTCGTAGTCCCCGGGCTTGTAGTACTGGAGGTTGAAGGGCGCGTCGATAAAGCTGAAGTTGGGGAACAGCCGCTTGGCGGAGACCCGCATGGCCAGCTTGAACAGGTCGTAGTTGGGGTCGCCCTCGTTGTAGTTGACGCCCTCTTTCACCTTGAAGATCTGCACCGGGAAGATGGGGGTCTCCCCGTCTCCCAAACCGGCCTCGGTGGCCAGAAGCAGGTTGCGGATGACCATCCGGCCCTGCTCGCTCACGTCGGTGCCGTAGTTTAACGAGCTGAAGGGCACCTGGGCCCCGGCCCGGGAGTTCATGGTGTTCAGGTTGTGCACCAGGGCCTCCATGGCCTGGTAGGTGGCGTTGTCCGTCTCTCTCCAGGCGGTCTCCCTGGCGTAGGAGGCGGCGTCCCAGGCCTGCTGCTCCGAGATCTCCTCAAAGCCGTTCTCCCGCTGGTGGGCGGGCAGGTACTGGGCAAAGCGCTCCCCGTACTCCCGGGCGGTGGACATGGTCACCTGGTCCCCCAGGTCGGCCTTGGCCTGGTCGATCATGGCCTTCACGTCCCCGTAGGGCATTCTCTTCTGCACCTGAAGGAACTCGATGAGGGCCTTGAAGTACTCTTTCCGATAGGTCTTGTCCACGCCCTGGGCCATGGCGTAGTCGAAGATGGGCACGCTCTGGCCGCCGTGCATCTCGTTCTGGTTGGCCTGGATGGCGATGCAGGCCAGGGCGGCGTAGCTGCGGATGTCGTTGGGCTCCCGCAGGTAGCCGTGGCCGGTGGAAAAGCCGTTGTGGAACAGCTTGATCAAATCGATCTGGCAGCAGGTCTCCGTCAGGGTGTAGAAGTCCTTGTCGTGGATGTGGATCTGCCCGTCGGCGTGGGCCTTGGCGATGTGGGGCGGGATGACGTACTTGTCGTAAAAGCTCTTGGCGCCCTCAGAGCCGTACTTGAGCATGGTGCCCATGGCGGTGTCGGCGTTGATGTTGGCGTTCTCCCGCTTCAAGTCCGCGTCCTCGGCGGGGACGAAGGTCAGGGCGGAGTAGATCTTCACCAGCTCGTCGTCCATCTCCCGCAGCTTCTGGTGCTCGGCCCGGTACAAGATGTAGGCCTTGGCGGTCTTGGCGTAGTCGGCGGCGATGAGCTTCTCCTCCACCACGTCCTGGGTCTCCTCCACGGTGGGAATCTTCTTCCGCTTTTCCAGCTCCCCCACCACCTGCCGGGTCAGCTCGTCGAGCTGCTGGTCGCTCATTTTCTCCGTGGCGTTGCGCACGTTGGCCTTAAAAATAGCCCCCCTGATCTTGGAGGCGTCGAAGGGGACTTTTTCCCCGCTTCTCTTAACGATCATCTTCAGCATGGCAGATCCTCTTTCTCTCTGGTAATCCTGGGGCCGGGACCCATCCCAGCCCGCTCCTCCCTTATCTTCGGAGAACGTCTCTTATTATAGGCGCATTTCCCCTGCCTGTCAATCTATATATTGTGCTTTAACTTGTAAATTTTGTGTTTCCAACCCTAAATATACGGGTCCCCGGTAAGGTTTCACACCTTGCCGGGGACCGGGAAACGGGCTTGTTTTCTAGTTTTTCAGCCCTCTTCTTCCTGTTTCACAACCTGGATGGACAGCTCCTCCAGCTGGGCCTGGGACACAGGGGCCGGGGCGTTCATCATCAGGTCCTGGGCGCTCTTGTTCATGGGGAAGGCGATGACCTCCCGGATGGAGGGCTCCCCAGTGAGGAGCATGACCATGCGGTCCACCCCGGGGGCGATGCCGGCGTGGGGAGGCGCGCCGTAGCAGAAGGCGTTGTACATGGCGGGGAACTTCTGCTTCATGTCCTCCTCCCCCAGGCCCACCAGCTCGAAGGCCTTGACCATGATCTCCGGGTCGTGGTTCCGCACGGCGCCGGAGGACAGCTCCACGCCGTTGCACACCAGGTCGTACTGCTCCGCCAGAATGGTCAGGGGGTCCACCTCTCCCCGCTCGGCCTTTTCCAGGATCTCCAGGCCTCCCGCGGGCATGGAGAAGGGGTTGTGGCAGAACTCCAGCTCCCCGCTTTCCTCCCCAATCTCGTACATGGGGAAGTCCACAATCCAGCAGAACTCGTAGCGCTCCCGGTCCAGGTGGCCCTCGCACTGGGCGCCGGCCATCTTCACCATCACGCCGGAGGTCTTCCACACCTGGGCTTTCGTCCCGGCGCACAGCAGCACCAGGGTGTCGTTCTCCAGGGAGAGCTGTTCCTTAACGGCTGCCGCCAGGGCCGGGTCGGCGTTTATAAACTTGGCGATGCCGCCTACCACTTCCCCGTTCTCATCCACGCG
Source organism: Candidatus Acutalibacter pullistercoris (assembly GCA_019115285.1). Taxonomy (GTDB): domain Bacteria; phylum Bacillota; class Clostridia; order Oscillospirales; family Acutalibacteraceae; genus Acutalibacter; species Acutalibacter pullistercoris. The sequence continues at coordinate 5,489 of DXDU01000147.1, read as the reverse complement.
GAACCAGTAGGGCTTCTGCCCGGCCTGGACCTCCACGTCGGCGCAGAGCTTGTCGATGTTCTTCCGGGTAAGCTTGCACTGGGACACGGGCACGGCCTTGATCAGGTTCCCCTCAAAGGGGCCGAAGCCGCAGCCCTGGAGCAGTTCCGTCACGTCTTTGACCCGCAGGTCGATTCTAAGGTCCGGCTTGTCCGAGCCGAACTCCTCCATGGCCTGGAGGTAGGGAATCCGCCGGAAGGGCGCCTGGGAGGCGGTGTGGTACACCCCGTACTTGGCGAAGATGGGGGGCAGCACCTGCTCCAGCACGGCGAACACGTCCTCCTGCCCGGCAAAGGCCATCTCCATGTCCAGCTGGTAGAACTCCCCGGGGGACCGGTCGCCCCGGGCGTCCTCGTCCCGGAAGCAGGGGGCGATCTGGAAATACTTGTCAAACCCAGAGGCCATCAGCAGCTGCTTGAACTGCTGGGGAGCCTGGGGCAGGGCGTAGAACTTCCCCGGGTGCTTGCGGGAGGGCACCAGGTAGTCTCTGGCCCCCTCGGGGGAGGAGGCGGTGAGGATGGGGGTGGTGATCTCCAAAAAGCCCTGGGCTTCCATGGCCCGCCGCAGCTGAGACACCACCTGGCTGCGCAGCACGATGTTCCCGCCCACAGCGGGGTTTCTCAGGTCCAGGTAGCGGTATTTCAAACGGGCGTCCTCCCCGGCGTCCCGGGAGTAGTTGATCTCGAAGGGCAGCTCGTTATACTGGCAGCGGCCCAGCACCTGGATCTTCTCCGGCACCACCTCGATGTCGCCGGTGGGCAGCTTGGGGTTCTTGCTGGCCCGCTCCCGTACCGGCCCGGTGACGGCGATGACGCTCTCTTTGTGGATGGCCTTGGCCTTGGCCATCATGTCCTCTGTCTCGATAACCACCTGGGTGGTGCCGTGCAGGTCCCGCAGCACCAGAAAGCCCAGGTTGCTCCCCACCTCCCGCAGGTTCTCCAGCCACCCGGCGATGGTGACGGTCTCTCCCACGTTTGCCATGCGGAGCTCCCCGCAGGTGTGGGTGCGATACTTTGTCTTGGTCATAGGTCCCTTCTCTTCCTTTCCTCTGTTGTGGGGTGGCTTACCTTTCTACGATGACCGTGCCCTCTCCCCGGGCGTCCAGGCCCTGGCGGATCAGCCCGGCGGCCTCCTCCACGGAGACCATCTGCTGCTCTCCCGTCCGCATGTCCTTTACCGAGCAAGCGTTAGCGGCGATCTCATCCTCCCCCAGGAACAGGGCGTAGGGGATGCCCAGCTTGTCGGCGTAGGACATTTTCGCCTTGAACTTCTTCTGCTCGCAGTAGAGCTGGGTGCGGATGCCCTGTTCCCGCAGCCGGGTGGCCAGCTGGATGGCGGAGGTCAGGTCCTGGGTCATGGGCAGGATGAGGGCGTCCGCCGGGGCGGTGTTCAGGCTATCGTTGAGCAGGCCCTGCTCCCCCAGCACGTAGAACAGCCGGGTCAGCCCGATGGAGATGCCCACCCCGGGCAGCTGCTTTTCAATGTAGTACTCCGCCAGGTTGTCGTACCGGCCGCCGGAGCAGATGGAGCCGATCTCCGGGTGGTCCAGCATCTGGGTCTCGTAGACGGTGCCGGTGTAGTAGTCCAGCCCCCGGGCGATGGTCAGGTCCACGGCGAAGTTCTCCTGGGGCACCCCAAAGGCGGCGAGGTACCGGGTCACGGCGGACAACTCCTCCAGGCCCTGGTCCAGCAGCGCGCTGCGGCCCCGGTAGCCCTCCAGGGCGGCCAGCACCTCTTGGTTGGTGCCGGTGATGGCCATAAAGTCCAGGATGGCTTTGGCCTGCTCCCCGGAAAGGCCCAGGTCTTCGGTGAGGATCTCCCCCACCTTCTCCGGGCCGATTTTCTCCAGCTTGTCCACGGTGCGCATAATGTCCCCGGACTGCCCTTCCAGCCCCAGGGACTGGTAGAAGCCGGAGAGCACCTTCCGGTTGTTCACCCGAATCTGGAAGCGCTTGAGCCCCAGGGCGGTGAAGGTCTTGTAGATGATGGAGGGGATCTCCGCCTCGTTGACGATGTCCAGCTTCCCGTCCCCGATGATGTCGATGTCCGCCTGGTAGAACTCCCGGAACCGGCCCCGCTGGGCCCGCTCTCCCCGGTAGACCTTGCCGATCTGGTACCGGCGGAAGGGGAAGGAGAGCTCCCCGTAGTGGAGGGCCACGTATTTGGCCAGGGGCACGGTCAGGTCAAAGCGGAGGGCCAGGTCGCTGTCCCCCTTCTGAAAGCGGTAGATCTGCTTCTCTGTCTCCCCGCCGCCCTTGGCCAGCAGCACCTCGGCGGACTCGATGGCCGGGGTGTCCAGGGGGGTGAACCCGTAGAGGGAGTAGGTCTTTCTCAAAATCTCCATAATCCGCTCCATCTGCACCTGGGGCGCCGGGAGCAGCTCCATAAAGCCGGAGAGGGTCCGTGGTTTGATTGCCATACAAACGCCATTCCTTTCTTCTATCGTAATCGTCGGTTGCCGGCCCTACGGGCCGCTCACGGGGTTTGGTGGCCGATCCCGCCGCTCCCCAGGTAACGCATCTCATACTTTTCCAGCGCCTTGCCCAGGGCGGTTTCCCCATCTATCCCCAGGGCCTGGCTGAGGCACAACAGGGAGAAAAAGCAGTCCCCCAGCTCCTCCTCCAGGCAGGGCGATGGGGCAAAGGGCTTTGCCCCATAGTCTGTAGATTTGAGCACCTCTTTGGCCAGTTCCCCCACCTCCGAGGCCAGGTCCAGCATTCGCACCTGGGGGTCGGCCCCCAGGCCCCAGCGGACCATCCGCTGGCGCACCAGCTCTTGGGATTGTTTCATGGGCTTCCTCCTGTGCGGCAACAAAAAAGGCCTCCCCCCTGAAGACGCGGCGAACTAAGGCCGTGCCAGGGACGAAGGTCTTCTCCGTGGTGCCACCCTGCTTTAAAGGCGGCAAGCCGCCTTCCTTGTTTCTTCTGTTTTGGCTGGCGGGCGTCTTTCCTCCGTATCTCCCCAAGGGGGCTCGCAGCGCCAAAGGGCGCCCCCTCTCTCTGCCGGGCCTTCCGGGCTACTCATCCCGCGTCGTCGCCGTCCTCTATTATACGGCTCTCCCGCCTGTTTGGCAAGAGGGCACTTGCCCCCGCGGCGGGATCTTTTTTCGAAAAGCGTCCCTTACGCCTTCAAGATGTCCCGCCAGTCCAGGTCGCCCCGCTCTAAGCCGTGGATGAGCACTTCCGCCGTGGCGATGTTGGTGGCCACCGGGATGTTGTGCATGTCGCACAGGCGCAGCAGGTTCATGTCATTGGGCTCGTGGGGCTTGGGGTTTAAGGGGTCCCGGAAGAACAGCAGCAGGTCGATCTCGTTGCAGGCGATGCGCGCGGCGATCTGCTGGTCGCCGCCCTGGGGCCCGCTCAAAAACCGCTGCAGCTGCAGGCCTGTGGCCTCGGACACCATTTTCCCCGTGGTCCCTGTGCCGCACAGATTGTGACGGCTCAGAATCCCACAGTACGCAATGCAGAACTGTACCATCAGTTCCTTCTTCGCGTCGTGAGCCGTCAAAGCGATGTTCATAATAACACTCCTCCTTACTGAAATGTGCGATCCTGACGTTTCAATACATTGCACTTCCAAAAGTGCTCTCCCAAAAGCGGCGCCTCTCCCAGGTGTTCCCGGCCCGATCGGGCCCGGGTCACCACTCCGGCAGAGGGATGGCCTCGCCTTCCAGCCGTCCCGCCACCCGGTACAGGGCCTTCATCCCCGGAGAGTCCTCCTTCGCCGGCTTTCCCCGCAGGAACGCCGCCGCCATGGAGAAATCCTCCGGCACCAGCCCCGCCAGGCGCACCCCAGAGGCGTCGATGACGCCGTCTAGGTCCTGGTAGGCCCCGGTCTTCTGGAAAAACTCCCCGTTAAAGCGGTTGACCAGCAGCCGCCTGTCCACAATGGAGAGCTGTTCCAACAGGTCCCGCACAGCCCCGGTCCCCCGGACGCACACCGGGTCGGGGCTGCACACCAGCAAGGCGCGGTCCGCGGCGCAAGCCGCCGAGCGGAACCCCCCGCCCACTCCCGCCGGGGAATCCAGCAGGACGTGGTCGAAGTAACGCTTCAGCAGGGGCACCAGCTTTCGCATGACGCCGGGGCGGATCTGGTCTTCTCTCGAGGCGGGGGCGGGCAGCAGAAACAGCCCTTCCTCCCCGGCGCAGGCGTAGATGGCCTGGGCGGGAGAACACCGGCCGAACACCACGTCGGCGGTATCGAATACCAATTCCTCTTCCACGCCGGTCATCCGGTCCAGGCTGCGCAGCCCTGCGTCGCAGTCCACCAGCAGCACCCGGCGGCCCCGGCGGGCCAGAGCCCGGCCGATCCCCACCGCGGCTGTGGACTTGCCCACACCGCCTTTTCCCGACGTGATCACTGTTGCAATACCCATTGGAGATTCTACCTCGCATATCATAGTAACACACAGAAACGAAATTGTCAAAAACAAATATTTCTTTTCCCGAATTCTGTAGGGGTCTCACAAATTCGAAGGCAAAATATTGGTTGAGTCTCCCGTGTTTCCTGCCCTTTTAACCCGATCCCCCTGGGTCCTCCCCAGGCGGGGGAGATCCCTCCGGCCCCGGGGTGGGGTCGGGAGGCTCCTCCGCCGGGTCGTAATAGGGGGAGTTTGGCGTGGGGGTAGGCTCTGGGGTGGGTGTGGGCCGGGGCTCTTCCGTCTCCTCCCCAGGCTCCTCCGCCTCGGGAGCGGAGCTGTCCTCGTCCTCTTCCTGCAGGTCCTCGGCGGGCACCAGGATTTCCCCGTCGTCGTCCACCTGGTTGCCCTCCTGGTCGTACTTGTTGCCCTCTTCGTCCCAGGTGTAGTAGCCGAAGTACTGGTCCAGAATGTCTTTGGCCACGTATTTGGCGTAGTCGCCGGTGTTGCCGTGTTCCATCATCACCGCCACGGCAATCTCCGGGTCGTTGGCGGGGGCGTAGCAGATAAAGCTCAGGTTGGGCTCGGTGTAATCCGGGTCCGTGTCCGGGACACTGGAGGTTTCCGCGGTGCCGGTTTTGGCGGCCACCGCCACCGGGTAATCCCCAAACACCGAGCGGGCGGTGCCGGAGGTGGCGCACTGGATCATGGCCTCCCGCACTACGCCGGCCACGTCGCTGGAGATCTCCGCGTCGTAGAGCTCTTCCGGCTGGTGCTGCTCCAGCACCTCTTCCCCTTCATAGTCGGTGATCCGGTCCAGCAGGTGGGTCTTCAGCCGGACGCCGTCGTTCGCCATGGTGGCGCACATGGTGGCCAGCTGGATGGGGGTGAACATGTTGTCCGCCTGACCGATGGCCGTCTGGGCGGATACGCCGTCGGTCCAGTTCACACCGTGGTTTTCCCGGTACTCCTGGGGGTTGGACATGGTGCCCGTGGATTCGCCAATCTCCACGCCGGTGGTGGTGCCCAGGCCGAAGTACTCGGCATAGGGCGCAAGCCTGGCAATGCCCAGGTTTAAGCCCACGTTGCTGAA
>DXDU01000146.1 GCA_019115285.1 Candidatus Acutalibacter pullistercoris | reverse complement strand
GAGCTGGGTCAGGCCGCAGGGCTCGAAGCGGGAGGGCACCAGCAGGGCGTCGGCCCCGGCGTAGATCCGGTGGGCCCGGGCTTCGTCGTACTGGATGCAGGCGGCGAAGGAGCCCTTGTAAGCCCCCTCGTAGTAGCGGAAGCTGTCCTCGTACTCCCGGTCTCCGGTGCCCAGCACCACCACCTGGGTGTTGCCGTCCATCACCTGGGGAATCACGGCGTTGACCAGGTCCAGGCCCTTCTGGTTGGTCAGCCGGGAGATGAGGCCGATGACGAACTTGCCCTTGTCCTCCTCCAGGCCCAGCTCTTTCTGCAGGGCCAGCTTGTTCTCCATCTTGTGGTCCAGCACGTTGGAGAGGCTGTAGTTCACCGCCAGGGCGGGGTCGGTGGCGGGGTCCCACATCTGGTAATCGATGCCGTTGACGATGCCCCGCAGCTTCCAGCTGTGGAAGCGCAGGTGGCCGTCCAGGCCCTCGCCGTACTCCCCGGTCTGGATCTCCTGGGCGTAGGTGCCGCTGACGGTGGTGATCCGGTCGGCGTAGGCCAGGCCTCCCTTAAACAGGTTGGCATCGTCCCAGCCCTGCTTTAAGGCCCCCATGTTGAACACGGAGTCCGGCAGGCCGGTCCAGTATTTGATGGTGGAGATGTTATAGATCCCCTGGAAGCGCAGGTTGTGGATGGTGAGGATGGTCTTGGCGTGGCCCACGGGGGTGTTCTGGAACAGGGTGCGCTGGAACACGGGCACCAGGGCGGCCTGCCAGTCGTGGCAGTGGATCACGTCGGGGATCCAGTTGAGGAAGTTCAAAGCGGCCAGGGCGGCCTTGCTGAAGAAGCAGTACTTGGGGATGTCGTCCACCAGGTTGATGTAGGGGTTGCCGCCGGTGAAGAACTCCTGGTTGTCGATAAAGTCGTAGACCACGCCGTCGCAGATGTACTCCATGATGCCCACGTAGTACGTCCGGCCGGTGAGGCCCAGGTCCATGTAGAACTCTCCCCGGTAGACCATCTTCTCCTGGTACTTTTCGGGGATGCAGGCGTACCGGGGCAGGATCACCCGCACATCGCAGTTCAGGCGCACCAGCTCCCGGGGCAGGGCGTACATCACGTCCCCCAGGCCGCCGGTCTTCACAAAGGGGTGGCACTCAGAGCCGATAAAGGCTACGCTTCTCCGGGGCAGCTGAGAAATGGGGTCCACAACAGGTTCCTCCTTTACAGCGGGGGTCTCCGCCGCGGGAGCGGCCTCTTTCGCGGGGGCCTTTCCGGCGGCTTTTTTGGCAGGGGCCTTGGCCTTGGGGGCGGCGGCCTTCTTCTCTTCCTTCTTGGCGGGGGCGGCTTTCTCCTCCGCGGGGGCGGGGGCTTCCGCCTTGGGAGCCTCCTTCACAGGCTCCGCCTTTTTGGGGGCGGCCTTCTTGGCGGCGGGCTTTTTCGCCGGGGCTTTTTTCGCCGGTGCCTTCTTGGGGGCCTCCTGTACGGCCTCTGCCTTCTTGGGAGCCTCCGGGGCCGGGGCGGCCTTTTCCGCGGGGGCCTTCTCTTCCGCGGCGGGCGGGGCTGCCGGTGTTGTCTTCTTGGGCTCTTCCTTCTTCAGTGCCATAACGATCCTTCCTTTCACCTATCGGTCTTGATGGGGCCCCTCCTCACGAACTCCTTGCGGGGGAGCGGGAAAACCCGGGCCTATGGCGGCTTTTTCCACTGCGGGACAGCCCCCCGGTTCCTGTTGCCCTTATTATAGCAAATTCTTTTCGATGAAACAAGGAATTTGTGGTGATTTTATCCAGGTCGTGTTTGAGAAAAGTGAAATTGCCGGATTGTGAGGATTTTCGATGCCGCAGACCTCCACGATCGTCGAAACAGACGGCAGCGGCGACTCTTCCAACAAGGCCTGGGTTTTCCTTTTCTTCCCAAAAAACAAAAAGCTGGCGGAAGAACCTTACCAAGGCAGGTCTTCCATCCAGCTGCGGCGGATGAGGAGAGGGGTGAGCCCCTGGGCCCGGCAGCCCTCCAAGTAAAAGCGGTTTTCCGCCAGGGCCCGCTCCAAGGTGTAAGAGGGGTCCCTTTGCCGGCGCTCCCCCTGGTTCTCGAAGGCCAGCACCTGGGAAAAGTTCGCCCGGAGATAGTCCTCGGTCATCACCAGGCAGAGAAAGCGGAGGTGCTCCCGGTACGCCGGGGAGAAGTCCCGCTGCCAGGCAAAGGGGATGTAGCAGCCCTCCAGGATCAGGTCCTGGCCGTTTTCGATGGCGGTCTTCGCCATCTCCCGGGCGATGGGCCACAGGTAATCCGTCAGGGCCAGGTGGTCGTCCTCTGGGGTCAGGGACGTGTACCCGCTGCGGATCAGGCCCATCTTCAGGTGGTCCAGGGAGAGGCAGAAGCAGGGGCGGCGTTCAATCAGGCGCTGGGCCAGCAGTGTTTTGCCGGTGTGGGAGGCCCCGGTGAGCAGGGTGACCATAGCTGTTCCTCCTTTGGGTCAGGGGGTGTTTTCCCCCACCTGGGGCTCTTTGATCCGCCCCACCACCACCATGGCGGCGGCGAAGAGCAGGAAGGTGAAGGCGAAGGGCAGCCGCCGGTCCAGGCTGGAGAGCCACCCCGCCAAGTACCCGAAGGGGGAGGACAGGAGGATGGTGGAGGCCATGATCAGGGCGTTGAGCCGGGCCCGCTCCTGGACGTCGATGTTCAGCTGGAGCAGGGCGTCCTTCCTGGGGTTGACCAGGGCGGCGGCCACCGCCGCCACGAAGACGTATACCAGCACAAAGCCCAGGGAGTCCGCGGGGGAGAGGATGAGCACCACCGCCGCCACGCAGTACAGCCCTAGGCCCACCCACAAGGGCGCCCGGAACCTGGTGGAGCTGAGCCGGTGCTGGATGCCCACCATGAAGACCAGCATCACCGCGGCGTTTAAAATGGGGAACAGGGCCAGGACGTTCTCGGAGAGGCCCAGGCGCTGGGTGACGTAGAGGCTGAAGAAGTTGGTGCTCACCATATTGGTGATGTAGAGGATCACCGACACCGCCACGGCCTTGAGCACCCCCTTGTCCCGGAGGAGCTTGGGGATGAGGTGGCGGTACTCCCCCAGCATGTGGAACACGGAGACGCCCTTGGTCTCCGCCCGGCGGATCTGGCCCTGCTTTGTCTCTTTGCAGAACTTCAGGGTGATCAGGGACTTGGTGAGCATGGTCAGGGAGAAGAGCACGTACAGCACCCGCACCACCGGCACCACGGAGTAGGCGTTGACCAGCAGCCCGGACAGGGGGGCGAAGAAGATGGCCACCAGGCCCCCGATGCTCACCCAGGTGTACAGCCCCACCAGGTCGGTGGGCTGGGCGTCCTCGATGAGCAGGCAGTACCAGGCCGTCTGGTTGATCTGCTCGAAACAGTTGAGGATGGCGGCCAGCAGGAACAGCCAGAAGTTGTGGGACACGGACCATACCAGGCAGGCCAGAGCCCAGCCGAAAAAGTCCCCCATCATGGTGGTGAACTTCCGCCCCAGCTTGTCCGCCAGGATGCCGGCGAAAAAGGAGAAGAACACCTGGATGACCATGGTGATGGACAGGATGGTGCCGATCTGCACGTCGGTGACCCCCTGGGTGTACATATACAGGGTGGCGAAGGGGGCGATGAGGTTGTAGGGGATGCCCCACAAGGGCTCGATGAGCACCAGGGTGCGGGGGTTGCCCTTGTTCCTTCCCAGCACCTGGATGAGGGGGTGGTATTTGATCCTTCTTCCCAAAGAGGACAGACGCATAGCTTTTCTCCTGACTTTCTAAATGTAAGCATTCCCGCCTATTGTAGCACAGCCGGCGGCAAAGAGGAAGGGGGGAGAAAAGAAATTTCTCCAGAGGCATCATCTGTGGGGAAAGGGGCAGACTGATTCATAATCGATGGGCTGGACGCAGCAGACCACCGGGCGCCGCCGCTGCAGCAGGCAATCCTGATGTTCTCCTCTTTCCTCCGCCCCTCCAGGATGGAGAACTCTGGAGGCCGGCGCTCACCTGCCGGGAAATGGCGCTCCAGGCCCCCGTGCTCGAAGCTGTCCAGGCCGCCGGCCCGGCGGAATTCAAACACGTCTCCCGCGCCGCAGCAGGGACAGGGCCCCGCTTTGGGGTTGGCGCGGCAGGCTTCCCGCAGGTGGGGGCGGGGTCTTCCCGTTTTTTGGGTGAGAAAACCATGCGCCCGGCGTGGGGGCCGCAAGGGGAAGAACCCGGATCTTTCCTCGGGGAACCGGCGGCTCCCCTTGCTTTTCAAAGTAAGACACGTAAAAAATTATGTATTATATAGAAGGGAAGCGGTCCTCTATGGAAGAAAAGGGCAGGACGGCCTCTGGGGCCGGGTTGGAACACCAGCTGGAAGAGCTGCAGCGCCGGGCCACCCAGGACGCCCTCTCTGGCCTTCTCAACCGGGAGACTTTGGAGCTGGTGGTGAAGGACCGGCTGCGCTCCCTGGGGCCGGAGGACACCTGCGCCCTGTTCATTGTGGACTTAGACGACTTCAAGCGGGTCAACGACACCCTGGGCCACCAGGCCGGGGACCGGGCCATCCGCCAGGCGGGGCAGATCCTCTCCAACCTCTTTTACGCCAGGGACATTGTGGGCCGGCTGGGGGGCGACGAGTTCGCGGTGTTCCTCTACGGCAGCATCTCCCTGGGCCTGGTCCGGGCCAAGGCCTCCCAGATCTGCGGGGAGCTGCAGCTGGTCCTGGGCACGGAGCAGACCCTGACCCTCACCGCCAGCGTGGGGGTGTACCTGGCGGGGAAGGGCCAGGAGTTCGAGGGGCTGTACCACTCGGCGGACCTGGCCCTGTACAAGGCCAAGAAAAACGGCAAACACCAGTTCTACCTGAAAAACGGGGACGTGAACCTGGAGGACCCGGGGGCGCCCTTCCGGCCGGTGAACGCCATCCCCTTGGGGGAGCTGCTGGAGAACATGGGCAGCGGCGTGGCCCTGCTGGAGCTGGGGGAGGACCCCCAGGTGATTTACGTCAGCCCCACCTTCTGCGGCCTGATCGGGGAGGACCCCAAGGCCGTGAAGCTGCCCCTCCCCCTGTCCCACTTCATCTACCCCCAGGACTACCCCGGGGTCCTCGAAGCCCTGCGGGAGAGCGCGGGGACAGGGCGGACCCTGGAGCACTCCCACCGGGTGCGGGTGGCGGAAGGGGCCCGGTGGGCCTGGTGGCGGGTGTACGCCGTGCAGATCGACTACGACGCCCCCCACCCGGTGCTGCTCATCACCGCCTCCGACGTGTCCCAGTTCAAGGAGCGGGAGCTGCGCGAGGAGGAGCGGATCCAGGGGCTGCTGGCGGCGTTGAGCCAGACCTCCAAGCAGGTGTGGGACGTGGACCTGGAGACGGGGATCTTCCACGCCTACACCCCGGAGGGCAAGTATAAGGTCCTGGGGCCGGGGGAGATGAAGTTCCCCTGGGACTTGATGGAACAGGGGTGGGTCCACCCCAACTCCGTGGCCAGGTTCCAGCTCTTCGCCCAGGAGCTGCTGGAGGGCAGCGCCCAGGGCTTTGGGAACTTCGCCATCCGCAGCGCCGACACCGGCAGCTACACCCGGCCTTGACCGCCGCCCGCCGTCCCGCTGAATGGGGGACAAGGCGGCCAATCCCTCAAAGTGCTTGGCCGCTCTCTTTCTGATTTTGGAGTGTTTCTTTTCTAAAAATGGAAATAGGCGGGAAGCCATTTTAGGGCTTTCCCGCCTTGATTACCCATCAGCAAAGACAGGCGGGACTGTCAACGGCGGCGCATTAAATGCGCCGTTCATCTTGACCGTTGACTGGCTCGGCTGACTTTGCTATCAATCCCAAAGGCTAAGAAATTATGATATTATTATCACTCCAAAGGATATAACTTAATCTTATTGATTTTCGCTTTGAACTTATGCAAATCACTACTTTTAAATCGTTTTCCGTGTGCCGGGTAAATATACTCTACATTTTCGCTCAATAATACTTGCCATGAATTTTCAAACTCTTTTTTATTTTCTATCCATATCGTTATCCTGTGTAGACTTGGCACACCGTTCATAGCGGCATCTCCACAGAATATCAAGTTTTTCACCCTTAAAGAAATAGAGTCTGTCGTATGGCCTGGCGTAAATAATATTTTGCCAGACAATATACTTTCTATTTCAGTGATATTATCTTTTGTTATACTAATCAGTCTATTTGCGTAGGTTTCATTTATTGCAGGAAAAAGATGCTTTCCATTACCCAATATTTTCATAATGCAACAGAAGAACAAAGCTAATCTGCTACTGCACCCCCCATTGAAAGAATTTTGCCCTTTGGCTAAAACTGGAAATGTCTTATCGCTTATAATACAAGTAATATTTAAATGTTTATCCAATACTTCTTTCAAAAAGCCTGCGTGGTCATCATGAGCGTGTGTTAGAAAAATATATTTGACATCATCCCATGAAATTCCTTGTCGTTTCATAGATGAAGTGCACTTTTGATAACTATTTTCATATCCAGTATCAATCATTACATATCCATCTTTAATCCGATAAAGATATGTATTCATAACTCTGTTCCCTACATTATATATTTTCATATATGTTCTCCGACAAATTCATGCTTATCGCATTTTACTTCCGTCCACGTTGTGGCTTTGGATTTTTCAGCAAGATTGGCGTTTGGGTGGTTTTTCGGTTCAGACCGGCTCAGCAGATAATCGACAGTCACTTCATAAAACTTTGCCAACTCAATAAGGGCATAGTGGCTGATGTCCTTAAAATTATCCCCCTCATAACTGCCCAAAGCAGACTTGGAAAGGTGGGTCTGCTCCGCAAGCTGTTCCAGCGTCAAGCCACGTTCTACACGCAGGTCTTTTAGCCGTTCCTGTATGGATAACTCCATGCTCTCCCTCCTTGTCTGCCCGATAAATTAGGATTTAACTATCTAATCCTCAAAAACCATTGATTTTTCAAGGCTTCACGCCTGTTTTTCATTCAAAC
>DXDU01000018.1 GCA_019115285.1 Candidatus Acutalibacter pullistercoris | reverse complement strand
AGCCGGTTTTGGGCACGGTGCCCACCGGGTTGTAGACGGTGAGGGTGGTCTCGGTCTGGCCGAAGCCCTCCATGAGGGACAGGCCGGTGGCGCGCTTCCACTGCTCGAACACCTCGGGGTTCAGGGCCTCGCCGGCGGTGGTGGAGTACTCGATGGAGGACAAATCGTATTTGCTTAAATCCTCCTTGATGAAGAAGCGGTACATGGTGGGAGGCGCGCAGAAGGTGGTGATGTGGTACTTTGCGAACATGGGCAGGATGTCGTGGGCATCGAACTTGTCGAAGTCGTAGGTGAAGATGGCGGCCTCGTTCATCCACTGGCCGTAGTACTTGCCCCACAGCGCCTTGCCCCAGCCTGTGTCGGAGATGGTGAAGTGCAGGCCGTCGGGGTTCACGTTGTGCCAGTACTTGGCGGTGATGTAGTGGCCCAAAGCGTACTTGTAGTTGTGCTCAGCGATTTTGGGGTAGCCCGTGGTGCCGGAGGTGAAGAACATCAGCATGGGGTCGCTGCCGCAGGGGGCGTCGGGCTTGCGCTCATAGGTGTCGGGGAAGGCTTCCACTTCCTTGTCGAAGTCGTGCCAGCCCAGGCGGTTCTCCCCCACCATGATTTTCACTTCCACGCTGGGGCAGTTCTGGGAGGCCTTCTCCGCCTCGTCGGCCACCTGGCCGTCGGCGGTGCAGAGGATGGCCTTCACCCCGGCGGCCTTAAAGCGGTAGTCGAAGTCGTGCTCCATCAGCAGGTTGGTGGCGGGGATGATGACGGCCCCCATCTTGTGCAATGCGGTGATGACAAACCAGAACTGGTAGTGGCGCTTTAACACCACCATCACCCTGTCGCCCCGCTGAATACCCAGGCTTTCCAGGTAATTGGCGGTTTTCGCGGACCACCGGCTGATGTCGCCAAAGGTGAAGCGCCGCTCCACCTTGTCCCGGGAGACGTGGAGCATGGCAAGCTTGTCCGGGTTCTTCTGGGCCAGCTTGTCCACGATGTCGAAGGCGAAGTTAAACTTCTCCTCATTCTGGAAGGTGATGCCGTTTAAGATGCCGTTTTCGTCCACGGTGGTCTTCACAAAGGGGGTGGACACGGTCTCCCGATCCTGGCGGGCAAGCTTTGCCTCGATGAGCTGCTGGAACCTGTCCCGCTCGGGGGCGAAGTCCTCGCTGCCCTTTAAGACGATGGCGTAGATCTGGCACTCCTCCCCTTCCGTGGCGATCATGCCGTGGGGGGTAGCGGAGTTGTAGTAGATGCAGTCCCCCTGGCGGAGAATCTCCACGTGGCTGCCCACCTGCATCTTCATCACGCCTTTTACCACAATGTCGAACTCCTGGCCCACGTGGGTGGAGAGCTTGATGGCCACGTGCTGCTGGGCCTCGTCGTAGGGCATGGTGACAAAGAAGGGCTCGGCGGTCTTGTTCTTAAAGAGGGGGGCCTTGTTCAGGTAGTGGAAGCCGTGGCGCCGGGTGATGGGCAGGCCGTCGTCTTTGCGGACGATGGTGTAGGAAGACAAGGTGGGCGACACGCCCTTGATGAGATCCGTGGGGTCGATGCCGAAGCGGGCGGCGCACTTGTAGATAAAGGTAAAGCTGAAGTCCTGCTCGCCGGCCTCGCACTTTTCGTACTCCTCCCGGCTGACGCCGGTGTACCGGGCCATCTCCTCCTCGGAAAGGCCGGTGATCTCCCGCATGGTGCGGATGCGTTCCGCCACCTCGGTGAGCTGTGTTTTCAGATCTGTCTTTTCCATGGGACGTTCCTGCTCCTTTCTTAGCTGTTGCTCTCGCGCAAACCAAAACAAAAGATCCGCCTCAAAGGGTCTTCCCCATTGAGACGGATCTGAAAATCATCCGCGGTACCACTCAACTTGCGCTTTCGCGCCCCTCGTCGGGCTCTAACAAGCCCTATGCACTAACGCAGCATACACGGGAAACGCCTACTTCCCAAGGGTTCGGGTCTCCGGCTCGGAAGGGATGGGCCCTGGGGCACCCGCCGCTGGCTCGCACCTGCCGCCAGTTCTCTGAAGGGACGCCTGCCCCGGCCGTCTTCGTCACAGCCTTTGTTTTGATTCACTTGACCTCTCGAGTTTACACCAAGGCGGCGTGCTTTGTCAAGCCCCGATAGAAACTTTCTTGCCCCTCCCCCGCAAAAAACGAGGCCGCCCTGGCAGGCGGCCCCTGGAACATATCTTATTCCTTTTCGGGCAGGGTCTCCACCAGGTCGGCGGCGGCCTCCAGCCAGTCCCCCTCGAACAGCTCGATGGCGCCCTTGTCGCAGGCCCCGGCCAGCTTGGGGTCGATGGGCAGCTTGCCCAGGACCTTCAGGCCGTACTTGGCGGCCACCTCGTCGATGTGGCTCTCGCCGAAGACCTGAATCTGCCGGCCGCAGTCGGGACACTGCAGGTAGCTCATGTTTTCCACCAGGCCCAGCACCGGCACGTTCATCAGCTTGGCCATCTCCACGGCCTTGGAGACGATCATCCCCACCAGCTCCTGGGGAGAGGTGACGATGAGGATGCCGTCCACCGGCAAGGACTGGAACACGGTCAGGGGCACGTCCCCCGTGCCGGGAGGCATGTCCACGAACATGTAGTCCACATCCCCCCAAATCACATCGGTCCAGAACTGCTTCACAGCCCCGGCGATGACAGGCCCTCTCCACACCACGGGAGCGGTCTCCTCCTCCAGCAGCAGGTTCAGGCTCATGGTCTTGATGCCGGTCTTGGTGGCCACGGGGTAGATGCCGTTTTCGTCGGACATGGCCCGCTGCTTTAAACCAAAGCACTTGGGGATGGAGGGGCCGGTGACGTCGGCGTCCAGAATGGCCACGGAGTCGCCCCGGCGGCGGAGCATGGTGGCAAGCAGGGAAGTGACCAGGCTCTTGCCCACGCCCCCCTTGCCGCTGACCACGCCGATAACCCGCTTGACGTGGCTCAAGTCGTTGGTCTTCTCCAGAAAGCTCTGGGGGTCCTGCCGGGAGGGGCAGTCCATCCCACAGCTGGAACAATCATGGGTGCAGTTTTCGCTCATGTTTTCAGCTCTCCTTACGCAAAAATCTCACACCTCCTATTGTACCCCTTTTTTTCAAAAAGTAAAGTCCACCGGGGAAATTCTCCCCCCGCGCGCCGGTGAGCTGGATTTACAATCGCAACTCCCCGGCACGCCTGCCGGGGTGAAGGCTTTATGAGACCCACCCCCTGGTCTCGCCTGCCGGCTCGGGTCCTGCGCCCCGGTGGGGCGCGTCCAGGACCGACCGGAGTGGCAACGTAGACCGGTCCGCGGCAGAGCGCCACCGGCGCTCGCTCACCCCCTCCCATGCCCTCACCGTGCAAGAGAGGATAGCCTACCGGCATGGGAGGGGGAGTTTAATCTATAATGTCATTCCAAAGGGGGAGCTCTCGCTCCCCCTTTGGGAACCCCCTATAAGGGCTGCCCCCTCAGTCGCCTGCGGCGACAGCGTCTCGCCTGCCGGCTCGGTCGGCGCAGAACGGTGCCCACCGGGCACCTGCGCCCCCATAGGGGGAGCCAAGTTGTGTGTGCCGAGGGATAGATTATGATATACCCACCCCCGTCTCGCCTGGCGGGTGGGCGAGTTTTATGGTGCCCACCCCCTGCCCCCTCCCCGCGCCTATACCATGGAGGTATAACTACCCTCGCTGGCGCGGGAGGGGGTCTAAGATTTTAAATTTTAATGGATTTTCAAGGGGGCAAGGTCTCACCTGCCGGTTCGGTCGGTCCTGGACGGTGCCCACTGGGCACCAGGACCCCCTTGCACCCCCATGGTAAACTGCTGCTTTTGGGGCAGAAGGGCAAAAATACGTGGAGTTCCCAAAGGGGTCACTGCGTGCCGGTGGCACGCGCCCGGCCGGCGAGACTGGAGACTGCCCACAAAATCCCCCGAAAAAAGGGCGCGAAAAAGGGAGCCTCGCAGGCTCCCTTGGGGCGCGAAATAGTGCTGTCAGGTCTCCAGTTCCTTGGCCGCGGCGATGAGCAGGTCCACCGCCTTGTCCACGGGGAACTTGGAGGTGTCGATGGTGATGTCGTAGTTCTTCAGGTCGTCCCAGCGGTTGTTGGAGTAGAAGTTGTAGTAGTTGGCCCGCTGCTTGTCCTTCTTGGTGACGAAGTCCGGGGCCTTCTTCTCCTCGCACAGGCCCTTGCCCACAATGCGCTTGATCCGTGCCGCCTTGTCCGCGTGGATGAACACGTTCAGGCAATTGGGATGGTCCCTGAGGATGTAGTCGGCGCACCGGCCCACGATGACGCAGGGGCCTTCCGCCGCCGCTTTCTTGATGATGTCCGACTGGATGATGAACAGCTTGTCGTTGATGGGCATCTCGTTGATGCCGGGCACCCGGGCGCCGAAGGCGTAGCTGCCCATGACCATGGAGTACAACAGGCTACTGGTGGCCTTCTCGTCCACGTCGGCGAACACCTCTTCCGAAAGACCGCTCTTCTTTGCCGCCATGGCGATGAGGGCCTTATCGTAATAGGGAATGCCCAGTTTCTTAGCGAGCTTTTCCCCCACCTCGTGACCTCCGCTTCCGTACTGGCGTGCTATGGTGATAACAGGCAACATAAGGACTCCTCCTTGTACAAAGATTCCAATATTCTTTCGTAGAGAATAGATAATATGGGCAGGTTCCCTAGGGTAATCATACCCCTTTTTTTGGAAAAAGTCAACAGGAAAGCAAGGGCCTTTTGTGAAATTTTTTTGGCCTTCCGGCGCGTCACACGCTGTTCACATTTGAGAGGTAAAATACGGGAAAATCTCAGGGCCCAGTGAGACGAGGAGGCAGCGCAGATGTATCATTTGCTGGTGGTGGACGACGAGGCCAAGATCCGCATGCTCATCCGGAAGTACGCGGAATTTGAGGGACACCAGGTGACAGAGGCGGAAAACGGCATGGAGGCCGTGGAGCTGTGCCGGAAGGACCCCCACCGCTTCGACCTGATCATTATGGACGTGATGATGCCGGAGCTGGACGGCTTCTCCGCCGTGGCGGAGATTCGCAAAACCTGCAACACCCCGGTGCTGATGCTCTCGGCCCGGGGGGAGGAATACGACAGGATCCACGGCTTCGAGCTGGGGGTGGACGACTATGTGGTCAAGCCCTTCTCCCCCAAAGAGCTGATGATGCGGGTCACCGCCATCATGAACCGAGTCCGGCCCCAGGGGGAGGAACCCCGGCGGAACACCGTGAGCTTTGAGGGCCTGACCATCGACTTCGACGCCCGCATCGTCACCGTGGACGGGCAGCGGGCGGAGCTCTCCCCCAAGGAGTACGACCTTCTGGTGTACCTGGTGCAGAACAAGAACATCGCCCTGACCCGGGAGATGCTCATCACCAACGTGTGGGGCTACGACTTCTACGGCGACGACCGGACGCTGGACACCCACATCAAGCTGCTGCGCAAGTCCCTGGGGCCCTACAGCAAATTCATTGTGACCCTCCGGGGCGTGGGCTACCGGTTCGAGGTGCTGTGATGGCGCCCCCGGTCTTTCATCCCAAGGGGGAGCGTCCCCCCCGCCGCCCCCTGGGAATCTACCTGCAGATCCTCCTGGGCTTTGGGGGCTTTACCTTGGTGACGGTGGTCCTGTTGTGGGTGTTCCAGATCGCCCTGCTGGGGCCCTTCTACCAGCTCATCAAGACAGACCAGGTGGAGAACACCGCGGAATCTGTGCTCCGCCAGCTGGACCAGCCCCAGGAAGAGCTGAGCCAGGCGGTGGAGGACCTGTGCTACGACACCCAGATCTCCATTCTGGTCAGCGACGAGAACGGCCGGCTGCTGGCCGGGTCCTTCGCCTCGGAGAAGCAAAGCCCCCTGCGGGCGGCCTTGTCCCAGGGAGGGCTATCCTCCCAGGTGATGCTCTCCCAGCTCTACAACGACGTGAACCTCCAAGGGGGGCGGCTGGAGGAGACCTTCCCCTTGGGCCAGGGGGATTCCTCTCCCCAGGTGATGCTCTACGGCCGGATCCAGCGGAACTCCAGCGGCCAGGCCCGGATGGTGCTGATGGAGAGCGAGATCACCCCGGTGGGCTCCACGGTGGAAACCTTAAAAGTCCAGCTCCTCTGCCTGACCGGGGTGATGGTGGTGCTGGGGCTGCTCTTGGCCCTGTTCATCGCCCGGCGGATCGCCCGGCCCATCGCGGCCATCAACCAGGCGGCCAAGCAGCTGGGCCAGGGCAACTACGCCATCTCCCTGGAGGAGAGCGGCACCCGGGAGGTCACCGAGCTTGCCCAGACCTTGAACTACGCCGCGGGGGAGCTCTCCAAAGTGGACGAGATGCGCCGGGAGCTGCTGGCAAACGTCTCCCACGACCTGCGCACGCCTCTGACTATGATCAAGGGCTACAGTGAGGTCATGCGGGACCTGCCGGGAGAGAACACCCCGGAGAACGTGCAGATCATCATCGACGAGACGGAGCGGCTCACAAGCCTGGTCAACGACCTGTTGGACCTGTCCCGGCTGGAGGCCGGGGCAGTCCCCCTGAAGAAGAGCCGCTTCAACCTGACGGAGTCCATCCGCCGGGCCCTGACCCGGTACGAGAAGCTGGCGGACTACTCCTTCCCCTTCTACGCCGACCGGGACGTGTTCGTCACCGCCGACCAGCTGCGCATCTCCCAGGTGGTGTGCAACCTGGTGAACAACGCCATCACCTACACCGGCTCTGACAAGACCGTGACCCTGCGCCAGACGGTGAACGACGGCATGGTGCGGGTGTCCGTCACCGACACGGGAGAGGGCATTCCCCCGGAGAAGCTCCGGGACATCTGGGAGCGGTACTACAAGGTGGACAAGGACCACAAGCGGGCCCAGATGGGCACCGGCCTGGGGCTGTCCATCGTGAAGAACGTGATGGACCTTCACGGCGGCCGCTGCGGCGTAGAGAGCCAGCTGGGCACCGGCAGCACCTTCTGGTTCGAACTCCCCCTCACCGGCGAATAAGCGCGTGCCCGGTCCGTGGCCGGGCGCGTGCCCGCGCGGGGCAATAAAATCCCTCCGCCCTTCGGGCTCCGGGATTTTGGGCGGGTTTTCCCACCCTGGCTAGAGACCGGCCAGCCCCTCTCCCCACCACCTATTCCCTCTTCCCTGCCCTATTTGCCTTGCTCAAGGCCGCAAGATGGAGTACAATAGGGAGGAAATCTCACGGGGAGGACGCTATGAAAGTTCTGAGTCGCATTTCTGACCGGGCCGCCAAAAGGGCCGCCCTGGTCCTGGGGGGCCTGGGGCTTCTGCTGGTGGGGGCTGCCCTGTTTGTCACCTTCGGCATAGACCGGGGCGCCCAGGTGACCACCTACTCTATGGGGGCCTACGTCCAGCAGACCGTCTACGGCCCCGACCGGGACGAGGCCCTGCAGGCCGGGGCCGCCGCCGTCTCGGAGCTGGACGGGCTGCTGTCCTGGCGCATCCAGGGCAGCGACATAGACCGGCTCAACGAAAGCGCCGGGCAGGGGGAAATCACCCTAGACCCCCGGACCTGGCAGGTGCTCTCCGACGCCCAGGCCGTCTGCCAGGCAAGCCAAGGGGCCATCGATCTGACCATCGGCCCGGTCAGCCGGCTGTGGGATTTTGGGGGCGACCCCGCCGTCCCGGAGGAAAACGAGCTGGCCGCCGCCCTGGAGCGGGTGGACTACACCGGCCTGCTCCTAGGGGAGGACTGCGCCGCCGCCCTGCGGAAAGAAGGGGCGGTGCTGGACCTAGGGGCCGTGGGCAAGGGGGCCGGCTGCGACGCCGCCCTGGCGGCCTATGAGTCTTTAGACGTGGACAGGGCGGTGGTGGCCGTGGGCGGCAGCGTCGGGGTCTATGGGGAAAAGCCCTTTGGCAAGCCCTGGGAGATAAACCTGCGGGACCCCAAAAGCTCCGGCTCCCTGGGGGTGCTGCGGATGAAGACCGGGGTGGTGTCCACCTCCGGCAGCTACGAGCGGAACTTCACCCAAAACGGGGTGACCTACCACCACCTGCTGGACCCCGCCACCGGTTCTCCCGCGGACAGCGGCCTGGTGTCCGTCACCGTGGTGTGCGAAAACGGGGCCCAGAGCGACGCCCTGGCCACCGCCTGCTTTGTGCTGGGTCTGGAGCGGAGCCTCCCTCTGTTGGAAGAGTTCCACGCCCAAGGGCTGTTCATCGACGAGGAGGACAGGATCACCGTCACCGGAGGCCTGGACTTCACCCTGACGGGAGAGGGGTACACCCTCTCTCCCCTGCCAGACTGAGGAGCGCTATGACCACCAGAAAGTTCTTTCACCCCAAAGACCTGCTGTTCTTCGGGGCCCTGGCCTTCGCCGCCGGGGTCCTGGCCCTGGCGCTGGCCCTGTCCCCCCGGGGGGCCACCGCACTGGTGGAGGTGGAGGGGCAGGTGGTCCTCACCCGGGAGCTCGCCTCCCTCTCCGCCCCGGAGGAAGTCACTGTCACCGGGGCCAATGGGATGGAGCTGACCTGCGTCTTCTCCCAGGAGGGAGTGGCTATCACCGCCTCCTCCTGCCCGGACCAGACATGCGTGCGCACCGGCACCCTCACCCGGGCGGGGGAGGCCGCCATCTGCCTGCCCGCCCGCACGGTGCTGCGGCTCACCGGTTCCGGCTGGGCAGACGCCCAGGCCTACTGAGGAAAGGAGACGCCATGAGATCACAACGCACCGGGGCCCTGGCCCTCACCGGCCTGCTGGGGGCGGTGGCCCTGGCCCTCTCCTTTTTAGAGGGCCTGCTGCCCCCCCTCCCCCTGCTGCCCCCTGGGGCGAAACTGGGGCTTTCCAACCTGGCCACCATGTACGCCGCCGGGGCCCTGGGGCTGCCCTACGCCCTGTTCCTGGCGGTGTTCAAGGGGTGCTTCGCCCTGCTCACCCGGGGGGCGGTGGCCGGCTGCATGAGCCTGGCCGGGGGCCTTCTGAGCACCCTGGTCATGTGGCTCACCTTCCGGAAGGCCCGGGCCTCCCTGGCGGTGGTGGGGGTGTGCGGGGCCCTGTCCCACAACGCCGCCCAGCTGCTGGTGGCCTACGCCATCACCTCCACCCCGGTGACGTTCTACCTTCCCATTCTCCTGGTGTTCGGGGTGCTCACCGGGCTGCTCACCGGCCTGGTGCTCAAGCTCACCCTGCCGCCCCTGGCTGCCCTGGGCCGCCGCCTGGGGCTGGACCGCCCGGACCTTTGACCCATTGCGGGAACGCTTTGGGTGTGGTATCATAAAGACGCACATTTCCCCACAGGAGGCAATTTCCCATGTTCAATAAAATTCCCCGGAAAAGCTACATCCTCATGCTTTTGGTGTTCGCCCTGTCCATGATGGTCTTCCCCTTCGACGTGGCCATGGAGTTCTCCGCCGGCCCGGAGGAGACCACCCTGCAGGTGTTCCCCTACTTCAGCCTGACCCCCTGGGGCTACGGCAACTGGTTCCCCCTGCTGGCGGGCATCCTCACCCTGGCGGTGGTCGTCATGGTGTTCCTCCCGCCCCGGTGGAAGCTGGACAAAGCTATGGTCATCGTCCTGGGGCTCTCTATGGTGTGCACGCCCCTTTCCTGGCTGCTCTTCAACACCTTTGCCGACGGCAGCGTGATCATCCTCCTGTTCCAGGCGGCGGCCCTGCTGTTCTTCCTGGTGCCCAGTAAAAAGCCCAAAGCCCCCCAGGACAACCAAACAAAGTAACCTCTCCCCGCCAGGCCCCGCGCCCGGCGGGCTTTTTTGTGAGCGGGCCGTCCCCCCCCGCTCCAAAAAAAGAATCCCGCTGGCCCGGGCCTCTCCAATCCTCCCTTGGGAGCGGGATTGTCTCGCCCCGCCCCGTTCTCTAAAATGAAAGGAGCGCCCGCTGGGTGTCTCTGCCAATCCGCGCCTGGCCCCAGCGGCTGCCCTGGCATGCTCCCACAAAGAGAAAACGCCCCCGGGGGACGGGGGCATTTCCTGGGAAATGGCAAGCCCTGCCGGGCTTTCACCTGGCAGGGCTCGCGGTGTGGACTGACGGAGGGGTGTCAGCCCTGTCTTTTACTCTTGCTTTTGTGATAGAGATAATTGAGCAGCGACACAGGCCGTTCCTGGACTTTCACGTCCTCCTGAACCAAGGCTACCGGCTGCAACCCCGACTGCATCACCACGCGGGAGGGGTGCTTCCGAAGCATAGGGTATTCGCTGTCCCGAATCACAACGGGTTGTTCCACGAAATCAAACATGATCTCCTGACCTACCTTTCTTCACAAGCACACAAGTTTTACGTGGGAAGTTTTCCTTTCCCTTCTCGCAGTTATATTCTATCATATCTTTGCCAAATTTTCAACATGTTTAGGCAGGTTTTACAAAATAATTTTTGGGAGCGGGAACTTTCATTTTGCCCTGCTCCACTTAAAAAAACCCCGGAAAACCCGGGGTTTTCTGCACTTTTTCGGGGCTCCCGATGCATTTGCTCTGTCCCGCTACCGTTTTACAAGGGAGAAGTCCCCCAGGTTCTCCACTTCCAGCCCCTGCCGCCTGGCGTAGGACACGGTGTAGGCGGTGCCGCCCCGGGTCTCCCCCTCCAGAAAGTAGCACAGGCAGTAGCGGCTGTGATTGACCAAATACCGGTTGCGCTGGAACATGCACCACTTGGAGTACACGTCCGCGGTGTAGATCACCTCGTCGGCCTGGTCCAGCAGGCGGTAGTAGAGCCGGGCGTCCTCAGGCCGCCACCGGGCCTCCTGGCCCAGGCAGGGCAGCACCAGCACCAGCCGGATCCAGGGCAGCTCCCCTTGCCGCAGGCGCAGCACCTCCTGGGCCGCCAGGGTGTCGAAGCCCAAAGCGCCCCCTGCCAGGAAGGTGTCCACCCCCCGGTCGGCCAGGCTGGTGATGGCGTCGTCCAGCAGGCAGCACAGCCGAAGCCTGTCCTCCACCGGGATCTTCCTATGGCCCGTAAAGCAGCAGGCCTTCTCCGGAGTCCACTCCACCGACGTCCCTCCTTTCTCTCAAGGCAAGCATAGCATAAGTTTGCCTGTCTGTCAAAGCGCAGGGGCGCGCAAAAAAGGCACCCCGGGGAGGGGTGCCTCTTTGAGAAACCGAAAGGAACTTTTACTTGGTGCCTTCGTACACGGCCACAGCGCAGGCCACGGTGGCGCCCACCATGGGGTTGTTGCCCATGCCCATCAGGCCCATCATCTCCACGTGAGCAGGCACGGAAGAGGAACCGGCGAACTGAGCGTCGCCATGCATGCGGCCCATGGAGTCGGTCAGACCGTAGGAAGCGGGGCCGGCAGCCATGTTGTCGGGATGCAGGGTGCGGCCAGTGCCGCCGCCGGAAGCCACGGAGAAGTACTTCTTGCCGTTCTCCAGGGCCCACTTCTTATAAGTGCCGGCCACCAGATGCTGGAACCGGGTGGGGTTGGTGGAGTTGCCGGTGATGGACACGTCCACGCCCTCGTGCTTCATGATGGCCACGCCCTCCAGCACGTCGTTGGCGCCGTAGCACTTTACAGCGGCCCGCTCGCCGTCGGAGAAGGGCTTCTCCTCCACAACCTTCAGCTCGCCGGTGAAGAAGTCGTAGTCAGTCTTCACATAGGTAAAGCCGTTGATCCGGGAGATGATGTAAGCAGCGTCCTTGCCCAGGCCGTTGAGGATGATGCGCAGGGGCTCTTTGCGGGCGCGGTTAGCGGTCTTGGCGATGCCGATGGCGCCTTCAGCGGCGGCAAAGGACTCGTGGCCAGCCAGGAAGCAGAAGCACTTGGTTTCGTCCCGGAGCAGCATAGCGCCCAGGTTGCCGTGGCCCAAGCCCACGTTGCGCTGCTCGGCCACGGAGCCGGGCACGCAGAAAGCTTCCAGGCCGATGCCGATAGCCTCAGCAGCATCAGCAGCGGTCTTCACGCCCTTCTTGATAGCGACGGCGCAGCCCAGAGTGTAGGCCCAGCCGGCGTTCTCGAAAGCGATGGGCTGCACGCCCTTTACGATATCATAGGGATCGAAGCCCTTGCTGTTGCACAGCTCACGGGCCTCCTCGAGGCTGCCAATGCCATATTCGGCCAGGCATTTCTCGATTTTCGGCATTCTTCTTTCCTTGCCTTCAAACATGACGTCATTAGCCAT
>DXDU01000017.1 GCA_019115285.1 Candidatus Acutalibacter pullistercoris | reverse complement strand
GTGTCCACCCCCATCATCCTCAGCCGGAAGCTGTGGGAGCGGTCCGGTCACTGGGACCACTACAAGGACAACATGTACACCACCGTCATCGACGAGGAAGACTACGCCATCAAGCCCATGAACTGCCCTGGCGGCATGATGGTGTACCAGAGCCAGCCCCACTCCTACCGGGATTTGCCCCTGCGTGTGGGCGAGCTGGGCCTGGTCCACCGCCACGAGCTCTCCGGCGCGCTGCACGGGCTGTTCCGGGTGCGGTGCTTTACCCAGGATGACGCCCACTTGTTCATGACCCCCGATCAGCTGAAAGACGAGCTCAAGGGCGTGGTGCGCCTCTTCGACGAGGTGTACTCTGTGTTCGGCCTGTCTTATAAGATCGAGCTGTCCACCATGCCCGAGGACCACATCGGCACCGTGGAGCAGTGGGAGCACAACCAGGAGATCCTGAAAGAGGCCATTACCGAAATGGGCAAGGACTTCGAGATTAACGAGGGCGACGGGGCGTTCTACGGTCCCAAGCTGGACTTCCACCTGGCGGACTCCCTGGGCCGGACCTGGCAGTGCGGCACGGTGCAGCTGGACAGCCAGCTGCCCGAGCGCTTCGAGTTGGAGTACGTGGGGGCCGACGGGGAGAAGCACCGGCCCGTCATGCTGCACCGGGTGGTGCTGGGCTCCATCGAGCGGTTCATCGGGGTGATTACCGAGCACTTCGCCGGGAAGTTCCCCCTGTGGCTGTCCCCTGTGCAGGCGGTGATCCTGCCCATTTCCGAGCGGCACCACGCGTATGCCCAGAAGCTCCAGGCGGAGCTGGAGGCCGCCGGCCTGCGGGTGGAGTGCGACTTGAGAAACGAGAAGATCGGGTATAAGATCCGGGAGGCCCAGCTGCAGCAGACCCCGTACATGCTGGTGGTGGGCGACAAGGAGGCCGAGAGCGGCACCATCTCTCCCCGACACAGGAAAGACGGGGACCTGGGCGCCATGACCGTGGCGGAGTTTGTCGCCAAAGCCCAGGCGGAAGTGGCCAGCAAGGAGATCAAATAAAAGTTTTTGGCCTTCTCGCCTGCCACCTTTCCCAGGTTTGGTGTAGCCCACCCCCTGGTCTCGCCTGCCGGCTCGGGTCCTGCGCCCCGGTGGGGCGCGTCCAGGACCGACGGTCGTGGCAACGTAGACCGGCGCTGAACGGTCGCCACCGGCGACCAGCGCCCGACGCGGCAGCGGAGACCAGGGGGTGGGCTTCATAAAACTTGCCCATCGGGAGGGGAGACGGGAGAACATAAAGCTATCCCCTGGGGAGAAATAAGTGAAAAAGCCGCGAGATTTTGTGCGGCTGGCTGCTGGCTGTTGACGGAGAAGGCCGGGCCCGGCTACAATAGCCCCAGAAACTGCAGGAAGGGGAACGGGGTATGGCACTGGAACTGTTCATGAAGGAAAAACTGCTGAGCCTTCACGGGGTGCAGCGCATCAACGACATGGAGGGCAAAGAGGTCTTTGAAGTGCGGGGGAAGTTCTTCTCCATCCACGACTACATGAGCCTTTACGACATGGAGGGCAAGGAACTTGCCAAGATCCACAAAAAGGTCTTTTCCCTCCACGAGACCCACTTTATCGAGATGGACGGCAAAGAGCTGACCGAGCTGCGCACCAAGCTGTTCCATCCCTTTAACCAGGAGATTGACCGGCCGGAGATCGGCTGGCAGATCCGGGGCAACTTCCTGGAGCACGACTTCTCCATCTACGACAAGGAGGACCAGCTGCGGGCCGTGGTCCACCGGAAGTACATCTCCCTGGGCGAGGGCTACCAGATCACCATCACCTCCGACGAGGACGTGGTGCTGGTGCTGGCCATCATCGTGGCCCTGGAGCGCATTATGGCAGACCGGCGCAACGCCCGGGAGAGCGGCGCCATCGCCGCAGGCACCACCGCCGCGGCCCACGCCAACCAGCAGAGCGAGAACGACCAGAACTGAGCTTTAACGCCAGATACCAAACAAAAGAGAACGGGACCCCTGGGGGTCCCGTTTTTCTGTTCGTTAGGGTTGATTGGACGAGGTCACTCCAGCATGCCCACGGTTTTGCCCAGCTCCATAGGGCGCTGGCACTCTTCGGTAAAGGGCTTCCACTGGGGCAGGCCCTCCCCGTTGGGGTCGCCGGTTTTGACAAAATTCGCCCAGTAGCCCGACAGGCACCGGGACAGCTCCCGGTCGCAGGGCTCCCAGGGCCGCCAGCAGCGGTCCATGGTCTGGAACTGGTACCACAGCTCGCAGGAGTGGAAGGCGCCGGCGTCGTCCCCCGGCAGGTTCCGGGTGAAGAAGTAGAAGTACCCGGGCTTTCTCCCCAGCTTTAACAGGTTCCGGCACCAGCGGGCCCCGGCCTCCTGCAGGAGCAGGCCGTCGCCGATGTCTTTGGCGGTGGAGCCGATCATGTAGGCGATGTCGTGGATCTCCCCGGCTTCCGCCTGGGCGTCGGCGTGGGCGGGGAGGAGCCAGCCGTCCACGTGGGGCCGCCAGCTGAGATCCTGGCCCTGCACGGCGTAGGCGGCGTCCCGCAGCTGTTCGGCGGGCACGGCCCGGAGCTTCTCTACGGTGGAGACTCCCAGGTGCTCCATCAGCTTCTGGGAGGTCTGGGTGATCTCCTCCTTGGTGGGGCACTTCTTCATGGCGTACAGGCCGCCGCCGCTTTGGAGGATGGCCCCCCGGAACATGCCCCTGGTCAGGGGGGAGGAGAGGATGGTCTGGACGCTCATGCAGCCAGCGGACTGGCCGTCGATGGTGATCTTCTCCGGGTCGCCGCCGAAGGTCTGGATGTTGTCCCGCACCCACTGCAGGGCGAAGATCTGGTCTAAGATGCCGTAGTTGCCGGAGACCCCTTCCGGGTATTCCCGGTCTAAGTCCGGGTGGGAGAAGAAGCCGAAGGCCCCCACCCGGTAGTTGACGGTGACCAGGATGACCCCGTCCCGGGCGAAGCCCTCGCCGTCAAACTCCTTTTCCGAGGAGCAGCCGTGCATGAAGGCCCCGCCGTGGATCCAGAACAGCACGGGGAGCTTGCTTTCCGCCGTGGCCTGGGCCGGGGTCCAGATGTTGAGGGTCAGGCAGTCCTCGCTCTCCGGGGGGACCATGGCGTCGTAGAACTCCTTGCCGTAGAAGTCCATGGAAGCCAGGTCCGCCTGGGGGCAGCGAGGGCCGAACTGGGTGCAGTCCCGCACGCCCTCCCAGGGGGTGTGGGGCTGGGGCCGGCGGAAGCGCAGGGCGCCCACCGGGGGCTGGGCGTAGGGCACGCCCCGGAAGATGGCGCACTGGCCGTCGGGGCTGAGCAGGCCTTGGATCTGGCCCTCTTTTACGGTGACAATGGTGTTCATCAGGATCCTTCCTTTCTCTCTGCAGTTTGTTCTGGGGCGGCGGGGGGAGTCAGGGCCAGGCGGCGCTGGACCTGCTCCAAGGGGGTGAGGCTGCGGCCCAGCTTGGGCCAGGCCTGCAGGCCGTCCCCTTCTCTCCGGGGGATGAGGTGGATGTGCAGGTGGCCCACGGACTGCCCGGCGCTTTTGCCGTTGGCGCCCAGCAGGTCCACCCCGTCGTAGCCGCAGTGCTTTACAAAGTGTTCGGTGAGTAGGCGGACGGTGCCCGCCACCTGCAGGGCGGTTTCCTCCCCGCAGTCCAGCAGGTTTTCCACGTGGGTTTTGGGAATCACCAAGGTGTGGCCCTCGGCGTCCCCGGCGATGTCCAGAAAGGCCAGGGTGTACTCGTCCTCATAGAGCTTGTAGCAGGGGGCCTTTTCCAGGACGATCTGGCAGAAGGGGCAGTCCTCTTGGGGGGCGGCGTCCTGCTCCCCGGAGAGGGACACCGGGTCCAGCAGGCCGGGCTCCTGGGCGGAGGCAGGGGGGAGCTCCTCTTTTTTCAACCGGGGGATGAGCCCTTGGAACAGGGACTTGAACCGGCCCCGGCCCTTTAAATACCCCAGGCCCAGCAGGGAGAAGGTGACGGCCCCCAGGAAGTTCACCAGCAGGTCGGCCATGGTGTCGTGCAGGCCGATGTCCAGGTAGGCGGGCCAGGGCTGGCCGTTTACCTGGACGCTGTCCACGGCCACCTCCACTGGGACGTTTGCCCCGGAGGGGTTTAAACTCACGGTGGAGAAGGCGGTGATCCAGGTGTCCTTCTGCATGTCGGTGTGGAAGAAGGTGTCCATGCCGTACTCGAAGAACTCCCACACCACCCCGGTGGTCATGGAGAAGCAGAAGGCCAGCAGGGCCACAAAGGCCGGGGACAGCCGGACCCGGAACTTCCTGCTGCGGTTGAGGATGTCCACCATGGCCACCCCGATGGCCGCCATGAGGAAGCCGTTCATGGTGTGGAGCATGGTGTCCCAGAAGGGGAAGATCAGGTAGTACTCCTGGATCTCCCCTAAGATCACCGCTGCGAAGATGAACAGCAGGATGATGACTTCCAGGACGTTTGGCACGTCGATGTGCAGGCGGTGCTCCACAAAGGTGGGAATGAGAAAGAGCACCAGGGTCAGGGCGCAGAGGAGGACGTTGTAGTAGTCCCCTTTGATGGCCTGCAGCACCATGACCGCCAGCACCAGCAGCCGCAGCACAAAGTAGACGGCGGTCATCCCCGGGTGGTCTTTGGCCTGGCGGCGGATGGCGGTGAAGTCCTCCCGGCGCTGGGCCCGGCGCTGTTCTCTGGTGGGTCGGTCGTTTTTCTTTTTTGCCATAACTAGTTCTGTTCCTCCTGGAGATAGTGCTGGTGCTCCCCTACGAAATCCCGGCGCATGTTCCGCTGGTGCTTTCCCTCGTAGGCGGCGGAGAACTCCTGGGCCGTCACCCCGAGACACAGGAGCACGTCGGTGAAGTACATGAGCACGTCGCTCATCTCCTCTAAAAAGTGGGAGCGCACCGCCGGGTCCTCCATAATGCCCTCCGCCTTCCGCTTTTTCACGATGGAGACCACCTCGCCCAGCTCCTCCACCAGCCACAGCAGCTGGAGGCGGGACCGCTCCGGCTCTACCGGCTCCCAGATGCCTTTATATTTTTCCTGCAGTTCCTCCTGCATACCCAGCAGGTCGGAGATGCGCAGGTCTTTTTGCCCGTCCACAGGGGTCCCTCCTTGTGCGCTTTTGTCCCATTGTACACGAACCTGGGGGAAAAAGAAAGACGGCGGGGAAAATTTTCCCGCCGTCCCGTTTTTTGGTAGAATTAGACCTGGTATCGTCTGTGGACCCACAAGGCCCCCAGAACGGTGCAGACCGCCAGGCCCACCCCCAGGAACAGGAACACATAGGGGGTGCCCAATGCGTCCCCCACAGCCCCGGCCACCGGGCTGGCGGCGATCATCAAAAGGCTGTAGGCCATGCTGTTCACGCTTACCAGGGTGGCCCGCTGGTCACTGGGGAAGTCGTCGTTCAAAGCCGCGTCCACCCGCAGGTCTAATACGCTAAAGACCAGCTGGGCCAGGGCCCCGCCCAGCAGGGACAGGGGCCACCAGGGGGCCCCCGCCAGGCAGGTGGCAATCCCGCAGAACAGCCCGCAGCCCACCGCCAGGGGGAACAGCCGCCCCTTCACCCTGGTGGAGAGGGCCATACCCGCCGTGCCCGCCAGCCGGGAGACCATCAGCGCCGCGCCCAAAAAGAGCTCAGGCAGGCCGCCGTCCAGCAGGTGCTGCTGCAGGTACATAAAGGTGAGGTAGCCGGGTGTGGCCGCCCCGGCGGAGGCCAAAATCTTGTAGGCCGCCCGGGGGTTGCGGCGGAAAAAGCCCCAGCTCTCCCGCAAGTGGGCCCGGAACCGGGGCCCCAGCTGGGCGAAGGGGTGCTCCGTCCGCTGGCGCTGGGCCTCGGTGACCTGGGGCTCCGCCAGCGCCAAAGCGGCGGAGGCGCACACCGCCGAGCAGGCCGCGGTGATGAGATAGGCGGGGAAGTAGCCCAGCAGGGCCGCCGCGCCCCCCAGCAAACTGCTGAGGGAGGAGGCCACCTGGGCCGATCCCATGAGCCAGGCGTTGCGCTTTAAGTAGCTGCCCTCCTGGCCCAGGGCCTTCAGGCTGTCGTAGGTCAGGGCCTCCTGGGTGCCGGAGCACAGGTTGTACATCAGGGCCTGGAAGGCCATGGACAGACACACCCCGAAAAAGTCCTGGCTGAAGGCCATAGTCAGGGCGGAGAGCGTCCCGAACAGCCCGGAGAGGGCCAGGGTCCGTTTGCGGCCCACCAGGTCCGCCAGCATGCCGCTGGGCACCTCGCAGAGGAAGCTCACCACGTGGAACACCCCTTCCGCGATGCCCACCTGGACTAAGGAGAACCCCCGGGCCAGGAGGAACACCACCCACACACCGTCGGCGACGCGGAAGGAGACAAGGAAGTTATAGATATGTAAAAAGAAAAATTGCCGTTTCAAGTTCATGGAGCATCGGTCCCCTCTTCATAAAATGAAAGAATATACGAAGTCGTGGAAGAAAGGCCCTATCGCCCCGGCAGGGGAAACAAAAATGCCATGGCGAAACAGCCATGGCAAATCCGCTTTTGCCACGGGTCATTCCGAAAAAAGGGCGCACTTCCAGCAGGGGTAGCTCAATCGTACCCTTTCAGCTGAGGGATGATCTGCTGTTTCCATCCCATCGTGCGCAGCTCCTTTCTCGTAACCCGTGCATTTTTATACGTTCAATTTCCCCTATCTTACCACAAAGCGGGGGAAAAGTCAACGGGGTTAGTTCTTCAAGCTCTGCAGGGGCGCGGGGATCTTGCCGCCCCGGTGGATGAATTCCGCCGGGCTGGCGGGGTTCACCGCCATGATAGGCCCGCTGCCCAGCAGGCCGCCGAAGTCCAGCTCCTCCCCGGCCTTTTTGCCCACGGCGGGGATGACCCGGACCGCGGTGGTCTTGGAGTTTACCATGCCGATGGCCATCTCGTCGGCGATGATGCCGGAGATGATCTCGGGGCTTGTGTCCCCGGGGATGGCGATCATGTCCAGGCCCACGCTGCACACCGCGGTCATGGCCTCTAGCTTGGTGAGGGTCAGGCAGCCGGACCGGGCGGCCTCGATCATGCCGGCGTCCTCGGTGACGGGGATGAAGGCGCCGGAGAGCCCGCCCACGCTGGAGGAAGCCATGACGCCGCCCTTCTTCACAGCATCATTGAGCAAAGCCAGCGCCGCCGTGGTGCCGTGGGCGCCGCACTGCGCAAGGCCCATGCCCTCCAGAATGTAGGCTACGGAGTCGCCGATGGCCGGGGTGGGGGCCAGGGACAGGTCCACGATGCCGAAGGGCACGCACAGCCGGCGGGAGGCCTCCTGAGCCACCAGCTGGCCCATGCGGGTGATTTTGAAAGCGGTGCGCTTGATGAGCTCGGCAATCTCGGTGAGTGTCTTGCCCTCGCCTTCCTTTTTGATGGCCGCCCGCACCACCCCGGGGCCGGAGACGCCTACATTGATGACGCAGTCCGGCTCGCCGGGCCCGTGGAAGGCCCCGGCCATAAAGGGGTTGTCCTCGGGGGCGTTGCAGAACACCACCAGTTTCGCCGCGCCGATGCACTCCCGGTCGGCGGTGCGCTGGGCGGTGTCCAAAATGACCCGGCCCATCTTCTCCACGGCGTCCATGTTGATGCCGGCCTTGGTGGTGCCCACGTTCACCGAGGAGCACACCAGCTCCGTCTCGTCCAGCGCCTGGGGGATGCTCTCGATCAAAGCGTAGTCCCCGGGGCCGAAGCCCTTGTGCACCAGGGCGGAGTAGCCCCCGATGAAGTTGACGCCCACGGCTTTGGCGGCATCGTCCAGGGCTTTGGCGAAGCGCACGGGGGATGCGGTGGGGCAGGCCCCCGCCACCATGGCGATGGGGGTGACGGAGATGCGCTTGTTGATGATGGGGATGCCGTACTGCTTGGAGATGTCCTCCCCGGTCTTGACCAGGTTCTGGGCGTAGCGGCAGATCTTGTCGTAGACTTTGCGGGTTGCCTTGTCCACGTCGGGGTCGATGCAGTCGAGAAGGGAGATGCCCATGGTGATGGTGCGGACATCCAAGTCCTCGTTGTCGATCATATTGATGGTCTCTAAAATCTCGTTGGTGTTCAAAAGGAGGTGCTCCTTTCCTGTTTTCTTTCCGTGCTCAGATGTTTTGACGGTCTGTCCTATTGCGCATCGTTTGATGGATCTTTTCACAGACCGCAGGAAAATTCTCGTCAATCTCTCGATTGGAGAAACGCAGTACAGCCAAACCGTATTGAGCCATAATTTCCGTTCTTTCCTTGTCGTAGGACACCCCTTGTTCCGTCGTGTGCTGTATGCCATCCACTTCAATGACGAGTTTGGCAGCGTGGCAGTAAAAATCTGCAATAAAGGACAAAATCACTCTTTGACGACAGATTTTGGCAGGGTATTTGCGCAGAAAAAGATACCAAAGCTTCCGCTCTTGGGAGGTCATGTGTTTGCGCAAGTTTTTGGCATGAGGCTGCATACTGCGATCCCTGGGAATGTACATGGTCGTGTCCCTTTCTGGGTTTTGCCCCCTCAGCCGCTTCGCGGCAGCTCCCCCAGGGGAGGAGCCGAGACTTGCCTCCCCCTTTTGGGGAGGTGTCATCGCGCAGCGATGACGGAGGGGGCCTTGTTGCCCCCGAGCCCCCTCCCCCAGCGCGGGCGCTGGGGCCCGGCCGCGGGGCGGACGGGGGCCTTGGCGGAGCCAAGGCGAGGGGGCGGCGGCCGGCGGGGGCTCAGATTTTGTGCATGGAGTTGAAGATGTCCTCGTGCATCACGTGGATCTTCAGACTGTTCTCCCGGCCCAGGGCGTCGAACTGGTCGGACAGGTCGGCGATCTCCACCGCGGCGTGGGTGATGTCCACCAGCATGACCATGACGAACATGTCCTGGAGGATGGACTGGGTCACCTCCAGCACGTTGACGCCCTGGTCCGCGCAGAGGTTCGAGACCTTGGCCAGGATCCCCACCATGTCTTTGCCGATCACCGTGATGACCGCTTTTACCGTCTTTTCCATAGGGCTCGCTCCTTTTCGGTTGATTTCTCACTGCCAATCATAGGGCAGGACGGGGTTTCTGTCAAGCGCTGGAAGGGGGATGGGGTGATTTTGGGCGTGTTTTTTCGCTTTTCCCTTCCTTTTTGGATGGATCTATGGTACAATACCACATGTTCGCCCTGTCACCGAGAACCTGGAAAGGAGCCGCCTTATGGAACACCGTTTCGCCTGCGATTGCCACAACCACTCCCACTGCTCCCCCGACGGGGACCACAGCGTGGAGGCCATGGGGGCTCGGGCCGGGGAGCTGGGGCTGTACGCCTGGACCCTGACGGACCACTGCGAGTGCCAGAACTGGACCGGCCGGTACCGCCCCCGGGTGGAGCGGGCCTGGGAGGAGATGAAAGCTCCCCGGCTGCCGGAGGGGCTGCGGTTTTACCGGGGTATCGAGCTGGGCCAGCCCAACCAGGACCCGGCCCACGCCCGGGAGGCACTGGCGGGCAGGGACTACGATTTCGTCATCGGGTCCATCCACAACATCCGGGGGTACGAGGACTTCTTCTACCTGGACTACTCCAAGGAGCCCGCGGACTTTGTGGACCGGGTGCTCTCCGCCTACTGGGAGGAGGAGCTGGAGGTCATAGAGTGGGGAGACTTCGACTCCCTGGGCCACCTGACCTACCCCCTGCGGTACATCCAGGGGGACCACGGCATCCCGGTGGACCTGTCCAAACACAGGGAGAGGATCGACGCCATTTTCCAGGCGCTGATTGAGAAGGGGAAGGCTTTGGAGCTGAACACCTCCGGGCTGCGGCAGAAGATCGGCCGCACCCTGCCGGACCTGCCCCTGCTGCGCCGGTACCGGGAGCTGGGCGGGGAGCTTGTCACCCTGGGCTCCGACGCCCACCGCACCGAGGACCTGGCTAAGGGCATCGACGAGGGCATGGAGCTTTTAAAGGAGGCGGGCTTTGGAGAGTTCGCCCTGTACGTCAAGCGCCAGCCCGTGCTGCTGCCGTTGGAGTAACTCAGAGGAAATCTCGTTTTTTTAGGGGAGTAATCCGATGGAGCACGTGAAATGGGTCTTTTTCGATGTGGGATCCACCCTGGTGGACGAAAGCAAAGTCTACGAGAAGAGGATGAGGCTCGTGGCGAAAATAGCCAAGGTCCCCTACGAGCAGGTTTATCAGGCCGCGCTGGCGTTCTATCGAGACAATAAAAAAGGCGATTCGGAGGTCCTAAATCTTTTCCACGTCAAAAAGCCCCCATGGAGTTTTGAGGACGAAACCCTGTATGGCGAAACAAAAGAGTGTTTGAGAAAACTCAGCGAGAAATACCGCATTGGGGTTATCGCCAACCAAGAACGGGGTACGGAAAAACGATTGAGAGAGTTTGGTATTTTACCGTACATCCACCTGGTTGTCGCTTCGGCAGAAGAGGGCGTGGCGAAGCCGGACAAAAGGATTTTTGAAATTGCCCTTAGCCGGGCCGCTTGTCGGCCACAGCAGGCAGTTATGGTGGGAGACCGGATCGACAATGACATCGTCCCTGCGAAAGCCCTTGGCATGAAAACCATTTGGGTAAAGCAGGGGTTTGGAAAGTATTGGAAGAAAACCACAGAACGGGAGCAGGCGGATTTTGAGGTAAACAGCCTGGCCGGGGTCTTAGAAATTCTATAGACAGCAAGTCGCGGGAAAGATTGCGCGATTTTACCAGTAAACCATTGAAACATCAGCGAATAGGAGGCATGTACCATGGCAATGGAACAAGTATTGGAGCTGCTGCAGGACAACGCGAAGCTGACCACCGCCCAGCTGGCTGTGATGCTGGGGGAGAAAGAGGAGGACGTGGCCGCCGCCATCAAGCAGTATGAGAAGGACGGGGTGCTCAAGGGGTACCACGCCCTGGTCAACTGGGAGCGCACCGACATCCACCGGGCCACCGCCCTCATCGAGCTGCGGGTGACCCCGAAAAAGGACACGGGCTTCGATGAGATCGCCGGCCGGGTGATGAACTTCCCCGAGGTGGAGAGCGTCTACCTCATGTCCGGCGGGTACGACCTGGCGGTCACCGTCACCGGCAAGACCATGTCCGACATCGCCATGTTCGTGGCAAAGCGCCTTGCCACCATCGACGGGGTGCTGTCCACCGCCACCCATTTCGTGCTCACCAAGTACAAGGACGGGGGCGTGATCTTCGCCAGCGACTATGAGGAGATCGACGAGAGGGGGAGCAACCTTTGTGATTGATTACAGTAAGTATCTCAACCGGGAGATCCAGGTGGTAAAGCCCTCTGGCATCCGGAAGTTTTTCGACATCGCCAACGAGATGGAAGACGTGATCTCCCTGTCTGTGGGGGAGCCGGACTTCCACACCCCCTGGCACATCCGGGAGGCGGGCATTGAGAGCCTGGAAAAGGGCCGCACCCGCTACACCCCCAACCGGGGCTTCCTCCAGCTGCGCCAGGAGATCGCCAATTTCCTCGCCCGCCACTACGACGTAGCGTACCAGCCGGACCAGGAGATCCTGGTGACGGTGGGGGGGAGCGAAGCCATCGACCTGTGCGTGCGCTCTCTCATCAATCCCGGGGACGAGGTGCTCATCCCCGAACCCAGCTTTGTGTGCTACGTGCCCATCACCCAGATGGCTGAGGGCTTGCCCGTCACCATCGAGACAAAGCCGGAACACGGCTTCCGCCTGACCGCGGAAGAAGTGGAGGAGAAGATCACCGAGAAGACGAAGCTGCTGATCCTGCCCTATCCCAACAACCCCACTGGGGCCGTCATGCGCCGGGAGGACCTGGAGGCTATCGCCCAGGTGGTGGAAAAGCACGACCTGCTGGTGCTCTCCGACGAGATCTACGCCGCCCTGACTTACGGCAGGGAGAACCACGTGTCTTTCAGTTCCCTGCCGGGGATGAAGGAGCGGACCATCCTGGTCAACGGCTTTTCCAAGGCCCACTCCATGACGGGGTGGCGGCTGGGCTACGCCGCCGGGCCTAAGGAGATCATCGGGCCCATGACCAAGCTGCACCAGTTCGCCATTATGAGCGCCCCCACCACCAGCCAGTACGCCGCCATCGAGGCCCTGAAAAACGGGGACGAGGACATCGCCTACATGCGGGAGCAGTACGACATGCGCCGCCGGCTGATCGTGGACGGGCTGAACAAGATGGGGCTGAAGTGCTTCGAGCCGGAAGGGGCTTTTTACGTGTTCCCCTCGGTGAAGAGCACGGGCCTGACCTCCCAGGAGTTCTGTGAGAAGCTGCTGTACGGCAAGCACGTGGCCGTGGTGCCCGGGGACGCCTTCGGCGCCTGCGGGGAGGGCT
Organism: Candidatus Acutalibacter pullistercoris; assembly: GCA_019115285.1. Lineage (GTDB taxonomy): Bacteria > Bacillota > Clostridia > Oscillospirales > Acutalibacteraceae > Acutalibacter > Acutalibacter pullistercoris. Next base: position 5,270 of record DXDU01000017.1, on the reverse strand, counting down.
TCGTGCGCATTTCCTACAGCTATTCCGTGGGGCATATCACCGAGGCGCTGGAGCGCATCCAGGCCTTTTTGGAGGAACTGTGAGGAACCGTGTGTGGCTGGCCCAGTGCCCCGACTACGGCCAGTCCCTGGAGGAAAAGATCGAGAAGGCCTTCGACGCTTTGCAGGTCTGGGACAAGATACGGCCTGGGATGCGGGTGGTGCTCAAGCCCAACCTGGTGATGAGCTCCAAGCCGGAACAGGCCATCATCACCCACCCGGCCTTTACCGCCGCCGTGGGCAAGTGCGTGCAGAAGGCCGGGGGCCGGGTGGTCATCGCCGAGAGCCCCGGGGGCCCCTACACCCCCGCCGCCATAAAGGCCATGTTCCGGGCCACGGGGTACCGGGACATGGCGGAGGCCTGCGGCTTTACCCTGTACACCGACTGCAAGAGCCGGGAGGTCACCCTGCCCCAGGCCAAGCGCTGCCGGGAGCTCTCTGTGGTGGAGCCCTTTTTGGACCGGGACTACCTCATCGACCTGCCCAAGCTGAAGACCCACTCCATGGTGGGATTCTCCGGGGCGGTGAAGAACTTGTTCGGCACGGTGCCCGGCCTGCAGAAGCCGGAGCTCCACTGCCGGTTCCCGGAGCGGGAGCCCTTTTCGGAGATGCTCTGCGACCTGTGCCACTTCCTGGGGCCGGACCTGAGCCTGATGGACGGGATCTGGGCCATGGAGGGCAACGGGCCCACAGGGGGACAGCGCCGGGATCTCCATGTGATCGCCGGGTCGGAGAGCCCCTGGGCCCTGGATGTGGCCGCGGCTTCCCTGGTGGGGTTGGAGCCAGAGAAGATCGCCATGCTCCGGGAGGGGCACGAGCGGGGCTACGGCCCCCTGGACCTGTCGGAGCTGGAGCTTGTGGGGGACCCCATGGAAACGCTTCTGGCCCCGGACTTTTTAAAGGCCCAGGCCTCCAGCACGGACTTTATCGACCGGCTGCCGAAATTCTTGCGGCCGGCTGCGAAAAAATTGGCCACGCCCTATCCCCGCATCGACAAAAAGCGGTGCGTGGGCTGCGGCAAGTGCGCGGAGAGCTGCCCCCAGCACACCATTACCCTGCGGGAGGGGAAGGCGGTCATCCGCTATCAAAACTGCATCCGCTGCTTCTGCTGCCACGAGATGTGCCCCAAACACGTGGTGCAGATCAAGCGGCTGGGGCTGCTCCGGCTGTAAGGAGGGCCCTGCCAAGGAGAGACGGACCATGAAGAGGAAGGCATACGCCAAGATCAATTTGACTTTAGATATCACCGGGCGCCGGGAGGACGGCTTCCACACCCTGGACACCGTGATGCAGACGGTGAGCCTGTGGGACGACGTGGAGCTGGAGCGCAAGGCCGAGCCGGGGATCCTGCTGCGGTGCAGCAAGGAGTACCTGCCCACGGACCGGCGCAACACCGCCTACCGGGCCGCCCAGTTCTTTTTAGAGCGCTGCGGGCTGGAGAAAGAGGGGGTGTCCCTGTCCATCCACAAGCGCATTCCCGGCCGGGCGGGCATGGGGGGTGGCAGCGCCGACGCCGCCGCCGTGCTGTTGGGCCTGAACGAGATGTTCGACAGGAAGCTGGAGCTCTCTCAGCTGCTGGAGCTGGCGGCCAAGGTGGGGGCCGATGTGCCCTTCTGCCTCCACGGGGGCACCTGCCGGTGCACGGGCATCGGGGAGGTGCTGGAACCTGTGGCGGCCATGCCGGCCTGCTATCTGGCCATCTGCAAGCCCCCGGCCGGGATGAGCACCCCCCGGGCCTACGCCCTGCTGGACGGCTACCCCCAGACCAGAAACTACGGCACCCCCCGGATGCTGGCAGCCCTGGAGAAGGGGGACCTGCGCCGGGTGGCCTCTCTGCTGCAGAACAGGTTCGACGAGACCATGCGGCTGGGGCCGGTGCGGCAGATCAAGGGGATTATGCGGGCCACGGGGGCCTTGGGGGCCATGATGACGGGCTCGGGCTCCGCGGTGTACGGGATCTTCGACAGCAAGGAGCGGGCAGAGGCCTGCCTGAAGGCATTGGAGGGCCGGGGGAAACTGTACCTGGCCCAGCCCTGCGCCGGCACCCTGGAGGCGTGAGAACGCTCCCGAACAATAAGAGCGACAGGAAGGCCGTCCCAGAGGGGCGGCTTTTTTGCTGCCTTCTCAAAAAAGCGCGGGGAGCAAACGGGGCTTGCAAGCCCTTGCTTCACAAAGGGAGTGGGAAGTCCCTGGGAGAACGGCCCCTCGCGGAAATAGAGGGGAGGTCGAAATGACCTGGTTTGCCAGCGGCGGGGCAAGCGGTGGGATGACGGCCTGTGGTTCCCTGGGGGGCGGATGATTCTTGTGTTTTCTCCCGGGCGGGTGTATGATGGGGCAAAGGGGGGAGGACGGTGAAGAAAATCTGTATCCTGCGGGGGCTGCTTTTGGCCCTGAGCCTGCTGCCCTTGCTGGCGGCGGGGGCCCTGGTCCTGTGGTGTCTGCCGGAGACCATCCCGGCCCACTACGGGCCATCGGGGGCGGTGGACCGGTGGGGGAGCAAGTACGAAGCGTTGCTCCTGCCGGGGCTGACCTTGCTGCTGGGGGCCTTTTTCCTCTCCTGGAGCTTTTGGGGGAGGAAGGTAAAAGGGGGAGAGCGGGGCTTTTTCCTGACCCTGGGGCTGGCCACCGTCACCCTGGCGGCCCTGAACGGGCTGTGCGCCTTTGTGCTGTACACCGCCTGGGCCGGGGTGGAGAAACTCCCCGGGGTGGGGCTGCGGCTGCCCTTGGCGGGGCTGGGCCTGCTGCTGGCGGTGCTGGGGGCGCTTATGCCCCGGGTGAAGCGGAACCCCTGGTTCGGGGTGCGCACCCGGTGGACGCTGGAAAGCGACCTGGTGTGGGCGAAGACCCAGCGGTTGGGGGGTAAGCTCTTAGCCGGGGCGGGAGTGGCCACCGCGGGGGCGGCCCTGCTGCTGCCCCCTTTGTGGGCGGTGGCGGCGGCCCTGGCCGGATGCCTGGCCGCGGCGGCGGTGTCCATCGCCTATGCCCGGCGCCTGGGCCTGGAGGAGCAAGCCCGCTCCCAAAAAGAGGAATGAGAAAGGCGGAAAGCCGTCCCAGCGGGGGCGGCTTTTTTCGTGCGACAGGGCGGGGCGGTTTTCATAAGTTGGGCTACATAATCTATTGACTATGGGAGGGGAAGAGATGGGTGTGAAAGGGGTGATAGAGAAATGCTGTGGACGGTTGTGGATTACATAATTGTTTTGTAAAACTGGCGGAAAATTCAGGTCGTTAGACAACATAACATTTTGGGAGAGTGGGGGGAATACGCGCTGAAATTTGGGAAATTATAGGATTACGAAATTTCAAAATACAAGACATAATTATAGGGAGAATGAATTGCGATTGACGAAAGATAAGTTGTCATAACCTTGTTGATGAGAGATAATGGAGCTTGAGATTGTATGTTGGGGATGGAGCTGGACGATGGTTTCCATAATTGATAAGGTGGGGCGGACGCACGATCGTAGAGGGCAAAAGAAAAAAGACAGGCGGGGACCTGTCTTTTTTGCGTGGGGGATTGCATGCGGGGAATTGCGGTGGGGAAAGGCGGCGGGGAACGCTCACCCCAGGAGGAGGCCGCTGAGGGAGCCGATGAGCAGGGCGGCCAGGTACAGGGCGGCCATGAGCAGCAGGTTCTCTTTGGGGCGGCGGTTGGCCCGCCAGAGAGTGGCCAGGCCCAGGCCCGCCCCGGTGCACAGGCCGGTGACGCAGGCGGCGAAGGACAGGCTGCCTTCCAGGTACAGCTCGGTGAGGAGCACCGAGGCGGCGCAGTTGGGCAAAAAGCCCACCAGGCCCGCCAGCAGGGGCTGGAACACGGAGCCGGACAGCAGGAACCGGGACAGGGTTTCCTCCCCCGCCAGGGAGATGGCGGCGCCCAGGACCAGGTTTACCAGGAGGAGGAAGAGGAAGATCTTCCCTGTGTGGGTGAGGGCGGCCCGGAAGATGCCCTTGTGCTCGCAGTCGCAGTCCTGGCACAGGTCTTGGAAGGGGGGCTCGCTGGGGGCGGTGAGGAACCGCCGGGCCAGCAGGTCCGCCAGAAGGCCGGCGGCGGCGGCGCCCACCAGCTTCACCCCCAAAAGCTTGCCCAGGTCGGGCAGGGCCCCGGGCTGGGCCAGGAGGATGGGCACGGCCTCGTCGCTGGTGGCCAAAAACACGGCCAGCAGGGTGCCGGGGGTGATGAGCCGGCCGGCGTAGAAGTTGGCCGCGGCCACGGAGAAGCCGCACTGGGGCACGCAGCCCAGCAGGGCTCCTCCCAAGGGGCCCCAGGGGCCCAGCCGGGAGAGGGCGGCGGTGAGCTTGTCCCCGGCCCGGTGCTCCAGGTACTCCATGAGCAGGTAGGCCCCGAAGAGAAAGGGCAGGGTTTTCAGGGTGTCCAGCAGGGCATCCAGCAAGAGATCTACCATGGTACTCCTCCCTGTGAAAGATGAGATGGACTTATTATAGCACGGCTGTCAACTTGGTATGATTTGGAAAAAAACGGGGCATACTCCCTTAAAGAACACACAGAAGGGAGCGCGGTACCATGACGCGGGAGGAACGAGGAAGATGTTTGAGGCGGGCCCTGGCCTGCGGCTTTGCGCTGGCAGTCCTGTGCCGGGTGTTCCCCGGGGCGGCGGCCACGGCCCAGGTGCCGGAGGAGGTGCTGCGGCTGCGGGTGGTGGCCCACTCGGACAGCCGGGAGGAACAGGAGCTGAAGCTGAAGGTCCGGGACGGGGTCTTGGAAGAGGCGGCCAAGTGGTGCCAGGGGGCAGAGTCCTTGGAGGAGGCCAACGCCGCCCTGTGCACCCACTTACAGTCCATTGGGAAGGCGGCCCAAGCGGTGCTTGCCCGGGAGGGAAGCGGTCACGGGTGCCGGGTCCAGGTGACGGACGCTTACTTTCCCACCAAGGAGTACCAGGGCTTCACCCTGCCTGCCGGGGTGTACCGGACGCTGCAGGTGACCCTGGGGGACGGGGGCGGGCGGAACTGGTGGTGCGTGGTGTTCCCGGCCCTGTGTCTGCCAGGGGCACAGGAGGACCACGCGGTGCTGGACCTGCTGCCCCAGGGGGAGCGGCAGGTGGTGGAGAACACGGGGGACTACCAGGTGAGCTTGAAGGTGGTGGAGCTGTACCAGGAGCTGCGGGAGTGGCTCCGGGGGCTGGGATGAGGCAGCGGGGGCGGGGCGCCCTCCGCCGCGGCGGGGCCGCGGCCCTCCCCCCGGCTGGGGGGAGGCGGCCTTGGGGACCAAGGCCGGGA
>DXDU01000145.1 GCA_019115285.1 Candidatus Acutalibacter pullistercoris | reverse complement strand
CCACACTGTGTGACCATACCCCAATGATGTGTATGGTGGGGACAACAGGACTCGAACCTGTGACCCCCTGCTTGTAAGGCAGGTGCTCTAACCAGCTGAGCTATGCCCCCACAGTTCACACAACCATCAGTTGCGCTGTATCGGCAACGTTGATAATTTTACAGGATTCTTTCCCATTTGTCAAGCGCTTTTTTCAAATTATTTTTTCCGGGCGCTTTCCTCCGCCTGGCGGGCCAGAACCTCCAGCTCCTCCCGGGTGAAGTAGTACTTCCTGTTGCAGTAGTGGCACACGGCTTCGGCCTGGCCCTGCTCGTTTAAGGGCAGCTCCCGGATCTCCTTGGCCCCCAGGGTGAGCATGGCGTTTGAAAACCGCTCTTTGCTGCAGTTGCACACGTAGTTTATCTGGAACTGGTCCAGCACCTCCACCTCAAAGCCGTCCAGTGCTTTGCGGCAGATCTCCTCCACCGTCATGCCCTTGGCCAGCATGGTGGTGATGGACTCCAGCTTCCCCACGTTCTCCTCCAGCCGGGAGACGGCCTTGTCATCGGCCCCAGGCAGCACTTGGATGAGCAGGCCGCCGGACAGCATGGCCTCCCCTGTCTCCTTGTTCACCAGCACCCCCAGGGCGCACACTGTGGGCACCTGCTCGCTGACGGCGTAGTACTCGGTGATGTCCTCAGCGATTTCCCCGCTGAGGAGCTCTACCTGGCCCACGTAGGGCTTGCCGTTGCCAAAGTCCCGGATCACCGCCAGGCGGCCTTCTCTGCCTACGGCGCCGCCCACGTCCAGCTTGCCGTTGGGTTTGAGCGGCAGGTCCGCCTCCGGGTGGTCCACATACCCACGGACGTTGCCCCGGCTGTCTGCCAGGGCCACCAGGTTCCCCAGGGGGCCGCCTCCCGCCACCTTTAAGGTCAGGGTGGCGTCGGTCTCCTTCAGCATGGCTCCCATCAGGGAGGCCCCGGTGAGCAGCCGCCCCAGGGCCGCCGTGGCGGTCTTGGACAGGCCGTGGAGCCGCTGGGCAGTGTAAACCAGGTCGGTGGAGTCGATGGCGGAGGCCATCAGGCTGCCGTCGCTGGTGATCGTGCGCAAGATTTTATCCATATCCTCTCGGGCCCGCCTGGGCCCTCTCCTTCACTTGATTTTTTTCGCCGAGACCATCCACCGCTGGCAGTCCGGCTCTGGCGGGGCGAACGAGAGCTCCCCGAAGAACTGGATCTCCCCAAAGCCCGCCCTCTCCAGCAGGGACACCAGGGTCCCCTGGGGATAGGCCCACTCGGAGAAGTGCTCCCGGCTGCGGCGGTAGAGCTTCCCTTCCCGCTCAAAAAAGTCCAGGTCCAGGTCCACCCGGCAGCTGGCGGGGTGAAACCTGTTCTGCCACACGCAGTAGACCTGTTCCAGATCGTAGACAAAGGTGTGGTTCCCCAGCACCTCCCGGTGCTTGTAGGGGGTGTTTACGTCGAAGAAGAACCGCCCTCCCGGGTCCATAAAGAAGGAGACCTTCTCAAAGGCCTTCCCCAGTTCCTCTTCCCCTTCCAGGTGATTCAGGCTGTCCAGGGTGCACACAGCGGTCTTCACCGTGCCGTACAGGTCCAGGTCCTGCATCTTCTGCCGCAAAAACAGCAGATCCGCCCCGGCGTCGGCGCACTTTATCCTGGCTTCCGACAGCATCTCCACCGAGGCGTCCACGCCGTACACGTCCACTCCACGGCGGTAGAGCTCCAGGGTGAGGGACCCTGTGCCGCAGGCCAGGTCCAGGGTCAGGCCGGGGTCGTACCCCAGCCGCTTCCAGTGTTCCAACAGGTAGTCGGCTCGCTTGGGGTACTCCACGTTCTCGGTGAGCAGGTCGTAGTACTGGGCAAAGGCGGAATACGCTGCCATGGCTCAGCCCTGCTTCTTGTCGTCCAGCCGGCTGAACACCAGCTCGTAGCCGTCGCTGCCGTAGTTTAGAGAGCGGTTGACCCGGCTGATGGTGGCGGTGGAAGCTCCCGTCTCCGCCACGATGTCGCTGTAGACCTGCTTCATGCTGAGCATCTTGGCCACCGCCAGCCGCTGGGACATGGCCTTGAGCTCGGGCACGGTGCACAAGTCGTCAAAGAACTTGTAGCATTCCTCTGTGGTGCGCAGAGACAAAATCGCCTGGAACAAGAAGTCGATGTTCTTGTCCTGCAGTTTCGTGTTCATGAACTGTCTCTTCCTTTCTCCCAATGCATTCCTCTGTCCTCCCCGGACAAGAGGTCTCGTCACTTTACGATTTTACCATAGAGAAGCAGAAAAGTAAACAGCCAAAATCAAAGGTCGTTGCGCACAAGGTCCTCGTAGGTCTCCCCTTTGATGATCACCCGGGAAGTTCCCTCCCGCACCATGACGCAGGCGGGCCGGGGGTTCCTGTTGTAGTTGGAGGCCATGGAGTAGTTGTACGCCCCCGTGGAGAGCACCGCCAGGATGTCCCCCGCCTGGGGGGTCTGGATCTTGGTGTGCTCCTGGATCAGGTCCCCGCTCTCGCAGCACTTGCCGGCAATGGTGGCCACAAAGTCCGCGGGCTGACTGGCCTTGTTGGCGATCAGGCAGGTGTAGTCCGACTGGTACAGCGCGTACCGGGGGTTTTCGAACATGCCCCCGTCGATGTCCACATAGGTCCGCACCCCGGGGATGTCCTTCACATAGCCCACGGTGTACAGGGTGATCCCCGCCTCCCCCACAATGGAGCGCCCCGGCTCGATGAAGATCCTGGGCAGGGCAAGGCCCAGCTCCCCGCATTTCTGGTGCACTGCGGCGGAGACGGCCTCCATGTAGGCCTCGTAGGGGATGGCCTGGTCCTCCTCCTTGTAGTGGATGCCGAAGCCGCCCCCCAGGTTCAGGTGGTCCAGGGCGGCCCCTGTCTCCACCTTCACCTGGTGGTACAGGTCCAGCATGACCTGGGCCGCGTGGACAAAGGGCTCCTTCTCCAGGATTTGGGACCCGATGTGACAGTGCAGGCCAGTGAGCTTTACATTCTCCAGGGAAAGGGCGTGCTTCACCGCCTCCATGGCGGCGCCGCTCTGCAGGTCGATGCCGAATTTGGAGTCGATCTGCCCGGTGCGGATGAACTGGTGTGTGTGGGCGTCGATGCCCGGGGTGATCCGCAGGGACACAGGAGCCACGACTCCCCGCTCTTTCGCCGCCGCCTGGATCAGGTCCAGCTCCTCCAGGTGGTCCGCCACAATGTCCCCCACGCCGTTCTCTATGGCGAGGGCAAGCTCCTTGATCGACTTGTTGTTCCCCTGGAAGTGGATGCGCTCCCCGGGAACGCCGGCCTGCAGGGCGGTGTACAGCTCCCCGCCGGACACCACCTCCACGTCCAACCCCTCGCTGAGGACGATGCGGTAGATCTCTTTGCAGCTAAAGGCTTTGCTGGCGTAGATGGGCTTGCCGTGGCCGCCGTAAAACCGCTGGAAGGAGGACACATAGCTGCGGCAGGCCTGGCGCACCTGGTCCTCGCTCATTACGTAGAGGGGGGTGCCGTACTGCTTCGCCAGCTCCACCGTGTCGCAGCCGCTGATGGTCAAATGGCCTTTTTCGTTCAGATCCAGACAGGGAGAGATCATGGTTTTCACTTGTTCCTTTCTCGTTCAAATCTCAGACAGGGCCGCCACGCTCTGGGCGATGCGCTCTTGGATCTCCTGCAGCCCCGTGCCCTTCACCGCGGAGAAGGGCGTAAAGGGGATCTGGCACTCCGCGAACAGCTCCTGAAAGTAGGCGGTCTGGGCGGCGGTCTCCGACTTGTTTAGTTTGTCGCACTTGGTGCACACCACCGCGAAGGGGTGGCCCGTATCCAAAAGGAATTGCAGCATGTTCTGGTCGTCGGCGGTGGGTTTGTGGCGCATGTCCAGCAGCTGTATCACCAGGGCGATCTTCCTCTCCTGGGCAAAGTACCCCTCCACCAGCTCCCCCCACCGGGCCTTCTCCGACTGGGACACCTTGGCGTAGCCGTAGCCTGGCAGGTCCACAAAGCGGCACTGCTGCAGGCGGTAGAAGTTGATGGTAGCGGTTTTCCCTGGGGTGGCGCTGACCCGGGCCAGGGCCTTCCGGTTCACCAGCTTGTTGAGCAGAGAGGACTTGCCCACGTTGGACTTCCCGGAAAAGACCACCTCTGGCAGTGTGGAGGCAGGGAGCTGGCTGGCCCTTCCCGCCGCGGCCTCAAATTCCACAGTTTGAAAGTTCATGGTTGCCTCCTTCCCGGGGCAGCCCCGGTTTATTGATACAGTTCCTGGGTGGCGGGCAGCTTTTTGCCGCCGTCGGCGGGGTAGGCGTCCTGCCGCACCGGCCGGGGCATGTGCTGCAGCGCGGTCTCCAGCACGGTGTCCACCCGCTTGACGGGGATAAAGGTGACGTTCTGCTTTACCACTTCGTCCACCTCCGCCAGGTCGGGGACGTTGTCCGCGGGGATGAGCACCACCTTGATGTGGTTCTTGTAGGCGGCCATGGCCTTTTCCTTCAGGCCCCCGATGGGCAGCACCCGGCCCTGCAGGGTGATCTCCCCGGTCATGGCCACGTCGTGGCGCACCGGGATGCCGCACAGGGCGGAGGTGATGGCGGTGGCCATAGCCGTGCCGGCGGAGGGGCCGTCCTTGGGCACGGCGCCTTCCGGGGCGTGGATGTGGATGTCGCACTTCTCGTAGAATTTGGGGGAGATCCCCAGGGCCCCGGCCCGGGTGCGGATGCAGGTGATGGCGGCGTTGGCCGACTCCTTCATCACGTCGCCCAGAGAGCCGGTGAGCTGGATCTTCCCGGTCCCCTCCATCACGGCCACCTCGATGGGCAGAAGCTCCCCGCCCACGCTGGTCCAGGCCAGGCCGTTGACCAGGCCGATGGTGTCCTCCCCCGCTGTCTCGTCCCGGGTGAATTTCCGGGGCCCCAGCAGGCTTTCCAGCTCCTCGGGGCGCACGGTGTAGGAGGTAAACTCCGGGTCGGCCACGATCATCTTGGCCACCTTCCGGCAGATGGCGGCGATAGAGCGCTCCAGCGTGCGCACCCCGGCCTCCCGGGTGTATCCCTCGATGAGCTCCTTTACAGCCGCCTTGGTAAAGCGCAGCTGCTTCGGACTGATGCCGTGGCGCTTGAGCTGCTTGCGGATAAGGTGCCTGGTGGCGATGTTCAGCTTCTCCTCCAGGGTGTAGCTGCCCAGCTCGATGACATCCATTCTGTCGTACAGCGGCCCGGGGATCCGGGACACGTCGTTGGCGGTGGTGATGAACAGCACGTTGCTCAGATCGAATGGCATATCGATGTAGTGGTCGCAGAACTCCTTGTTCTGCTCCGGGTCCAGCACCTCCAGCAGGGCGGAGGCCGGGTCCCCCTTAAAGTTCTGCCCCAGCTTGTCGATCTCGTCCAAAAGCAGCAGGGGGTTGTTCACCCCGGCCTGCTTGACAGCGTTGATGATCCGCCCGGGCATGGAGCCCACGTAGGTCTTCCGGTGGCCCATGATCTCCGCCTCGTCGCTGACGCCCCCCAGGGACACCCGGACGTACTTTCGGCCGGTGGCCTGGGCGATGGACCGGGCGATGGAGGTCTTGCCCACGCCGGGCGGGCCTGCCAGGCAGATGATCTGGCCGTTCTGCTGGGGGGCCAGCTTCTTCACCGCCAGAATCTCTATAAAGCGCTCCTTTACCTTCTCCAGGCCGTAGTGGTCCCGGTCCAGAATGCGCTGGGCCCGCTTGAGATCCAGCTTCTCTTTGGAGGACTTGTTCCAGGGCAGCTCCAGGCAGGTGTCCAGGTACATGCGGATGACGCTGGCCTCGTGGGAGCCGTAGGGCATGCGGAACAGTTTGTCGCACTCCTTTAACAGCTTGTCCTCGCAGACTTTAGGAAGCTTCAGCGCCAGGACTTTCTCCCGCAGCTCGTCGGCCTCCTGCTGGGGGTCGTCCCCCTCCCCCAGCTCGCTGGTGATGGCCCGCAGCTGTTCTTTTAGGAAGTACTCCCGCTGGTTCTCGTCGATCTGGGCCTGGGCCTTCTGGTTGATCTCGTTCTCCACCGAGAGGATCTGGATCTCCTCGGTGAGAACGTCGATGAGCTTTTGAATGCGCTTTAAGGGGCGCAGCTCGTCTAAGATGAACTGCTTGCGCTCAAAGTCGATATTGATGTTGGAGGCTATGTAGTCCGCAAGTCTGCCGCAGTCCTTCTCCTGCAGCACCCCCAGAAGCACGTCCGGGGGCACGTGCTGGAACAGCCGCAGGTACTCGTCGAACTTCTCGTGGACGATGCGCAGGAAGGCCTCGGACCGGTAGGACTTTTTATAGGTGAGCACCGGACACTTGGTGATGTTCCCCAGCAGGTAGGGCTCCTCCGCCAGCAGGGAGTGGATCTCCCCCCGGCACAGGCCTTCCACGTGGAGTTTGATCCCGTCCTCGGAGTGGTGCACCACCTGTTTGACCCGGGCGATGACGCCGATCTTGTAAAGGTCCTTCCCTGTGGGCTCGTGCTCCGACAGGTCCACCTGGGTCACCAGGAAGATGAGCCGGTCCCCGGAGAGGGCTTCGGAGACGGCCCGCATGGACTTCTGCCGGGCCACCTCGAACTGCAGCATCATGCCGGGGAAGAACACCAGCCCCCGCATGGCCAGCACAGGCAGGGCCACGTAATTATCTAATTTGCTGTTATCCTCGTGAAATGGTTGCATGGAACGCTCCTTATTCCTTTCCTTTCCAGCAGCCGGTCCCAAAAACCACAGGAAGACTGGGGCCGGCGACCCTGCCGGCTACAGCCTTCCCTTCTGGTCTCGTTATGATACGGAATCCTTCCGGTCCCGCCGCTTGGGCTGCGTGATCTTGATCTTCACAGGTTTCCGGTCTTTGTTGTAGACGATTTCCGGTTCCGCCCCGGTTTCCACCATCTCTTTGGTGACGGTCACCTTTTCGATGGTGTAGTCGCTGGGCACCCGGTACATCAGGGGCATGAGCAGTTCTTCCATCACCGCCCGCAGGCCTCTGGCGCCGGTCTTCCGGTCCAAGGTCTTCTGGGCCACAGCCGCCAGGGCTTCGTCGGTGAATTCCAGATCCACCTGGTCCAGTCCCAGCAGCTTCTGGTACTGCTTTACCAGGGAGTTTTTAGGCTCCTTCAAAATCCGCACCAGAGAGGCCTCGTCCAAGGCCTCCAGGGAGGTGATCACCGGGATACGGCCCACCAGCTCGGGGATGAGCCCGTACTTGACCAGGTCGTGGGGGGTGACGTCCCGCATCCAGTCCCGCTCGTCCAGCTCCTTCTTGCCGTGCACCTCTCCCCCGAATCCCAGGGAAGTGGAAGCCGTGCGCCGCTGCACAATCCGCTCCAGGCCGTCGAAGGCGCCGCCGCAGATGAACAGGATGTTGGAAGTGTCGATGAGGATGGCCTCCTGCTGGGGATGCTTCCGCCCGCCCTTGGGGGGGACGCTGGCGGTGGTCCCTTCCAGGATTTTCAGCAAAGCCTGCTGCACCCCTTCCCCAGACACGTCCCGGGTGATGGACTGGTTCTCGGACTTCCGGGAGATCTTGTCGATCTCGTCGATATAGATGATGCCCCGCTCGGCCTTGAAGATGTCGTAGTCGGCGGCCTGGATCAGCCGCAGCAGGATGTTCTCCACGTCCTCGCCCACGTAGCCGGCCTCCGTCAGGGTGGTGGCGTCGGCAATGGCGAAGGGCACATCCAAGAGTTTGGCCAGCGTCTGGGCCAGGTAGGTCTTGCCTACGCCGGTGGGGCCCAGCAGCAGCACGTTGCTCTTGGTGATCTCCACGCTGTCGTCGGAGAAGTAGATGCGCTTATAGTGGTTGTAGACAGCCACGGACAAGGCGATCTTGGCCGTGTCCTGGCCCACCACGTACTCGTCCAGCCGCTTTTTGATCTCCTGGGGCTTGGGCAGCAGCATACCGGGGTCTTTCTCGTCGCTGCGGCCTTTGCGCAGCCTGTCCTCGTCCTCTATGATGGACATGCACAGCTGCACGCAGCTGTCGCAGATATAGACGCCAGACCCGGCGATGAGCCGGTTGGCCATGGCTTGGGGCTTTCCGCAGAAAGAACAGCAGATCTCGCTCTCGTTGTCGATGTCTTTGCCTGCCATCCATCCACTCCCTTTCTTATCTCTTTTCCAGGACCTTGTCGATCAGGCCGTACTCCAAAGCCTCCTGGGCCGTCATGAAGTTGTCCCGCTCAGTGTCCTTCTGGATGATCTCCAGGGGCTGGCCGGTGCGCTCGGACAGGATGTGGTTCAGCTTATCCTTCACCCGCAGGATGTGGTTTGCGTGGATGCTGATATCCGTGGCCTGGCCCTGGGCGCCGCCGCTGGGCTGGTGGATCATAATCTCGCTGTTGGGCAGGGCGAAGCGCTTGCCCTTGGCGCCGGCGGCCAGCAGGAACGCCCCCATGCTGGCGGCCATGCCTAAGCAGATGGTGGACACGTCGCACTTGATGTACTGCATGGTGTCGTAAATGGCCATGCCGTCGGTGATGACGCCGCCGGGGCTGTTGATGTAGAGGGAGATGTCCTTCTCAGGGTCCTGCCCCTCCAGGTAGAGGAGCTGCGCCACCACCACGCCGGCGGAGGCGTTGTTCACTTCCTCGTTGAGGATGATAATCCGGTCGTTCAAGAGCCGGGAGAAAATGTCGTAAGAACGTTCGCCCCGGTTGGTCTGTTCCACCACGTAAGGTACCAAACTCATATTCAAAGTCTGCAAGCTCCTTTCTCAGTACTGCCTTAGTATGAAAAGAAACACTAAGTTTTATTCCGCTTCTGGGATGTTTAGCCCTGGGTCTCCTCGGCGGGGGCCTCTTCCTTCTTGGCGGCCTTCCGCTTGGGCTTGGCGGGAGCGTCGCCCTCTTCGGCCTTCTTCTTAGGGGCCTTCTTGGCGGGCTTCTTCTCCTGGGCCTCTTCCTTCTTCTCGGTGATCACCGCGTTCTCCCGCACCAGGTCGATGGCCTTCTGGTTCTTCAGGTCGGCGTTGATGCCCTCGGCGGTCACCAGGTTCTTCACGCTCTCCTCGGGCATGCCGTAGGCCTCGGCCAGGCGCTTGAACTCGGCGGCGGTCTCCTCCTCGGTGATCTGGATGTTCTCCAGCTCGGCGATCTTCTCCAGGCCCAGGCGGACCTTCACCTGGCGCTCGGCCTGGGGCTTGTACTGCACCCGCAGGTCGTCGGTGGACTGGCCGGTGTACTTCAGGTAGGTCTCCAGCTTCAGGCCCTGGGACTGGAGGCGGTAGGCGAAGGAGTTGATGATCTCGTCCACCTCGTTTTCCACCATCTCGTCGGGAATGGTGGCCTCCACCTTGTCGATGATGGCCTCTACCAGCTGGTTCTCCACATCGGCGTCGGCGGCCTTCTCACGCTGCTTGGTCAGCCGGTCGCGAATGTCGTTCTTGTACTCCTCCAGGGTGTCGAACTCGCTGACGTCCTTGACGAACTCGTCGTCCACCGTGGGCAGCTCCTTCTTCTTGATCTCGTGGAGCTTGATCTTGAACACGGCGGGCTTGCCCTTGAGCTCCTCGGCGTGGTAGTCCTCGGGGAAGGTCACGTTCACGTCGAACTCGTCGCCGGTGTTGTGGCCCACCACCTGGTCCTCGAACCCGGGGATGAACTGGCCGGCGCCCAGGGACAGGTCGTAGTTCTCGGCCTTGCCGCCGTCGAACTGCTTGCCGTCCACGTAGCCGTCAAAGTCGATGGTGACCAGGTCGCCGTTCTCCGCGGCGCGGTCTTCCACGGTGACCATCCGGGAGTTGCGGTCCTGCACCCGGCTGATCTCCTGCTCCACGTCCTCGTCGGTGACGGTGACGGGGGCCTTGGTGACCTCAATGCCCTTGTAGCCCTGGATGTTGGCCTCGGGCTTGGTGATGACGGTGAGCTTGCACAGCACGCCCTTGTCCTTGCCGATCTCGTCGATCTTGAAATCCCCCAGGCTGATGACCTGCAGGCCGGACTTCTCGATGGCGTCCATCACCAGGGGGCGGTACAGGTGGTCCACAGCGGCCTCGAAGAACACCTCTTCGCCGTAATACTTCTCCACAAAGGCCCGGGGGGCGTGGCCCTTCCGGAAGCCGGGGATGTTCATCTTCTTGCTTTCCCGCTTATAAACAGTGTTGATCGCCTCGTTGAACTCCTCGGGGGTGACCTCCACTTCCAGCTCATATTTGTTGATCTCTACATTGTTGGTAGCTTTCAGATTCATTTTCCTTATCCCTCTCAAAATAGACTTGAAGGCAACACCGCACAAAGAACGGCCGGCGCAGTACGCGCACGCTCCCTGTGCGGTATTGCCCTAAAGAAGCAACTGGGTCATTATAGCACAGAATGCCGAAAGAATCTACATCTTTTCTCGAAAACTTTCGGAAATTCAGGAAAAAACCTGGTCCTCTCCCGGCCCGGTCCCGTCTCCGGACACCAGCACCGGTCGAAAATCCACAAAATCGCAGGAGATCAGGTGCATGCGCACCCCCCGGCGTTCTCCCACCAGGGCCTTCCTGGCGGCGTACTGGCCGTGGATGTGGCCGAAATAGCAGTCGGAGATCCCCTTCTCCTCCAGGATGTCCAGAATCTCCCGGCACTCCATCTTGTCGTACACCGGCGGGTAGTGGAGGAACACCAGAGGCCTTCCCCCCTGTTTTTCCCCGTCCGCCAAGGAGGCCAGAAGCCGCCCGGCCTCCCGGGCCACGATCTTCTTGTCCTCGGCGGACTCGGAGTTGTAGAGCCAGCCCCTGGTGCCGCACACGGCCACGTCCCCCACCCGGTAGGCGCAGTTGTGGAGGATGTGCAGGCTGGAAAAGCCCTTTTCCTGAAAGAAGGCGTCGATCTTGCTGCGGGTGGACCACCAGTAGTCGTGGTTGCCTTTGAGCAGCAGTTTCTCCCCAGGCAGGCTGTGGAGGAAGGCGAAGTCCCGCTCCCCCTCCTCCAGCTTCATGGCCCAGGAGATGTCCCCCGCCACCACCACCGTGTCCTCTGGGGACACCGTCTCCCGCCAGTGGCGCTCCAGGCGCTGGACGTAGTCCTTCCAGCCGGGGAACACGTCCATGGGCTTGTCCGCCCCCAGGGACAGGTGCAGGTCGGCGATGACGTACAGCGCCATGTCAGTTCCCGCCCTGTTCCACCAGCTGCCGGACGAAGGTCCCGGCCTGGTCCTTTTCCACCACCTGGGTAAAGCGCACGGGCTTCTCCCGCAGCTGCCGCAGCTGCTGGGGCGCCTGTACCCCGGTGAGTTGTTCCAGGGCTTCCACATTCTGGAAGTCGTCCTGGGTGAGCAGGTCTGCCTGTAAGGCCCCCAGCACGCTGCCGGAGAACTTATAGGGGTTGGCGGTAGAGGCAATCACCGTGGGGACGGGGGGCAGCCCGGCCTCTTTCAGGTACTGGCGGTACACGTTGACCGCCACGGCGGTGTGGGTGTCGCTGAGATACCCCTCCTTCTCCCACAGCTCCCGGATGGTGGAGAAGGTGGCCTCATCGTCGCAGAAGCCGCCGTAGAACAGCTCCCGGATCTTCTCCCCCACGGCGTCCTCCACCTGGTAGCAGCCCTTCTGGGAGAGGCTCTCCATCCAGCCCCGGAGCTTCTCGCTGTCCTCCCCGGACAGGTCGTAGAGCAGCCGCTCCAGGTTGCTGGAGATCAGGATGTCCATGGAGGGGGAAGCCGTGGCGTGGAACTCCCGTCTCCTGTCGTAGACGCCGGTGCGGATAAAGTCGGTGAGCACCTTGTTCCGGTTGGAGGCGCACACCAGCTTGCGCACGGGCAGGCCCATCTTCCGGCCGTAGTAGGCGGCCAGGATGTTGCCGAAGTTGCCGGTGGGCACCACCACGTCCATGGGCTCCCCCAGGGAGAGGGCGCCCTGTTCTGCCAGGCGGAAGTAGGCGTAGAAGTAGTAGACAATCTGGGGCAGCAGCCGCCCCCAGTTGATGGAGTTGGCGCTGGAGAACAGCAGCCCGTGCCGGGCCAGCAGCTCCTGCATCTCCCCATCGGTGAAGATGCGCTTG
Organism: Candidatus Acutalibacter pullistercoris; assembly: GCA_019115285.1. Lineage (GTDB taxonomy): Bacteria > Bacillota > Clostridia > Oscillospirales > Acutalibacteraceae > Acutalibacter > Acutalibacter pullistercoris. The sequence goes on along the minus strand of DXDU01000145.1, from coordinate 2,816 downwards.
ACCGCGGTCTGGGCGTCGTCGAAGTTCCCCTCAATGGCGCAGACCATCACGTTGCGGCCTTCTTGGGTGGCCATCTGCCGCTTCTGCATGGGGCTGACACCATCCTGGGGGTAGAACACGGCGATCCTGGTCCCCGCCACGTCCTGGAAGCCCTCCAGGGCGGCTTTCCCCGTGTCCCCCGAGGTGGCCACCAGAATCAGGGCCTCTTTCCCGGGCTGGGCCTTCTTCAAAGACACGGTGAGGAAGTGAGGCAGGATCTGCAGGGCCATGTCCTTAAAGGCGCAGGTCGGCCCGTGCCACAGCTCCAACAGGTATTTGTCCTCCCCTTCCGCCGGCAAGGGGGTGAGCTTCACAGGCTCGCCGCCGCCGAATTTCTCCGCCCGGTAGGCGTTTTCCACGCAAGAGGCGATCTCCTCTTCCGTAAAGTCCGTCAGAAACAGCCGGAAGATCTCCCGGGCCAGCTCCTGGTAGGACATGCCGGAAAGCTCCGGGAGACGGTCCTCCAGCCGGGGGAACTGGCCGGGGACGAACAGCCCTCCCTCTTGCGAGATCCCCTGGGCGATGACCTGGGAGGCGGTCTTCTGCTGGGAGGGGTCTCTGGTGCTACGATAGTTCATGTGTTCCACCTGCGCTTTCTCCGTTCCTGTTCCCCTGGGGGAACGTTCGGGAATTACTATACCTTACTTTGGTCCATCTGTCAAAGGCTTCTTGCCTGGGCGAAGAACCTGGCGGCGTTGCCGTAGAAGATCCGGTCCACCAGATCCTCCGGGTAGTTGGCCCGCAGGAACCGCTCGCAGAGCCTGGGCAGGGCCTCCAGCCCCTGCAGGTCCTCCGGGGGACGAGAGCCGTCGAAGTCGCCCCCCAGGGCCAGCACATCCTCTCCCCCCAGGGACAGGAAGTAGTCGGCGTGGCGCAGCGCGTCTTCCAGGCAGGCCTTCTCCGGGTCGTCGTTTAAGAAGCACCGGTGGAGGTTGAGCCCCACCAGTCCGCCAGACTTCTTGATGGCCCGAAACTGCTCTTCGGTCAGGTTCCGCCGGTGGGAGCACACCGCCTTTGCGTTGGAGTGGGAGGCGACAATGGGCTTCTTTGCCAGGTCGGCCACCTCCCAGAACAGCTCGGGGCTGGCGTGGGACAGGTCCACCACGATGCCGGCCTCCTCCATGGCCTGCACCGCCTGGCGGCCAAAGGGGGTCAGCCCCTCCTTGCCGGGAGCCCCCACGCCCCGGCCCACTTCGTTGGCGCCGTTCCAGGTGAGGGTGCACATGGCCACGCCCCGGTCTTTCAGGTCTTTTACGTGGGACAAGTCCCCGCCCAGGGCGGCGGCGCTCTCCACGGTGAGAATGGCTCCGTGCAGCCCCTGGGCCTGGGCCTTCTCCAGGTCCTCCGGCGAAGCGCACAGCGCCATGGCGTCCCGGTGGGCCTGGGCTTCCTGAGAGAGCCTTTGGGCCGCCCGGCAGAAATAGGAATACGCCGCCTCCCCCCTCAGCTCGTCGGGGAGCCAGACAGCGTAACATTGTACATAGTGAGAAAACACCCCCGCCTTCTCCAAATCCACGTGGAGGCCGCTGCCCCACAGGGGCAGGTCTTCCTCCAGGCAGCGGGTGATGGTGTCGCAGTGCAGGTCGAAATACCGCATGGGTTCCCCTTTCCTTCGCCTATCCGAAAAAGGCGTTCTCCAAATACTCAAAGCGCACCACCCGCCCCTCCCGGATCTCCACCCCGGCCACGTCGAAGCGGGGCTGCTTCCCGGTGGGGTGTTCTGCCAGGTAGGTCTGGGCGGTCAAAATCAGCCGCCGCTGCTTCTGGGGCGTCACCGACTCCAGGGGCGAGGACATGGCCTGGGGCTTTCTGGCCTTCACCTCTACAAAGACGAGGTATTTCCCATCTTCCCCGATCAGGTCGATCTCCCCGTAGCGGCTGTGGTAATTCCTGTGGAGGATGGTAAAGCCCCGCCCCTCCAGCACCTGGGCGGTGTAGTCCTCCCCCATCTTCCCTATGGCCGACTGTCTCACTTTTCCTCCAGGTTTTTCAGAAAGCTCCTGCGGTGCTCCGGCAGCAGCCCATAGGCCTTGATGGCCTGGTAGTGGGCCTTGGTGCCGTAGCCCTTGTGTTTGCCAAAACCGTACTCCGGGTGCTCTTGGTCCAGCTGGCGCAGGACCCGGTCCCGGCTGACTTTGGCCAGGATGGACGCCGCCGCCACGCTGGCGCTTTTGGCGTCCCCCTTGACGATGGTCTCCCCGGGGATGGGAAGGGGCGGCATCCTGTTGCCGTCGATGAGGGCGTAGTCCGCCGGGACCCCCAAGGCCTCCACCGCCCGGCCCATGGCCAGGAAGGTGGCCTGGAGGATGTTCACCCGGTCGATCTCCTCCACGGTGCCCCAGCCGATGCCATAGGCCAGGGCCTTTTCCCGTATCACGTCGAACAGGGCCTCCCGCTTCTTCTCGGTGAGCTTCTTCGAGTCGTTGAGCCCGGGGATCTCACACCCCAGGGGGAGAATGACCGCGGCGGCGCACACCGGCCCCGCCAGGGGGCCCCGGCCGGCCTCGTCAATGCCGCAAACGGCGGAGAAGCCCTTCTCTCGTGCTTCCCGCTCATAGAAAAACCAATCCAGGTTCGTCTCCATGGCCTGTTCCTCCTCAGGGGCGCTCCAGGGTCATCCGGCCCAGCTTGCCGCCCCGGTACTCGTCCAGTACGGTGATAGCCGCCCGCTCGGTGTTCACCTCGCCCCCGGAGATGAGCATCCCCCGTTTCCGGCCGATGGCTTCCAGCAGTTCGTAGCCCGGGGTTTCCGGGGAGGCCTCCACCTTGTACCGCGT
>DXDU01000016.1 GCA_019115285.1 Candidatus Acutalibacter pullistercoris | reverse complement strand
TTTATTATGGCAGATATTGACGAAAAACGCAACGACGATTGATTCCTTTATTTAAGGGGAAAATGTCATTTCCAAAATAAAGACCACAATCAGTGCCGGACTGATTGTGGTCAAAAAGCATTATAAAAATGTGATATTGTTTATGCCTTAATTCGTTGCTGAATGGTAAAACACCCTTGACAAATCTCTTTCCAAAAAGCAATTCTTCAGAAGTACGCCGACGACAATGGTTTCCGCAACACGGCATTCTTCGTGGACGACGGGTACAGCGGGACGAACTTCAACCGTCCCGACTGGCAGCGCCTGATGGGGCTGGTGGACGAGGGCAAGATCAGCACTATCATTGTCAAGGACATGAGCCGCCTCGGGCGTGATTACCTGCAAGTCGGTATGTATACCGAAATGGTATTCCCGAACAACGATATCCGCTTCATCGCCATCAATAACGGCGTGGACAGTATCAACGGTACCGAGAACGACATGACGCCGTTTATCAACATCTTCAACGAATTCTACGCTAAGGACACCAGCCGCAAGATCCGCGCCGTTTTCAAAGCAAAGGGTCAGGCCGGAAAGCCGCTTTCGACGAATCCGCCATACGGCTATATCAAAGATCCGAACGACAAAAGCCATTGGATCATTGAGGAAAAATCCGCTGCCGTGGTACGTGAGATTTTTCAGCTCTGCGTTGACGGGTACGGGCCTTCCCAGATTTGCGGGATTATGATGCAAAAGGGCTATATGAATCCGACGGCGTATATGCGCTCCATCGGTGTGAAGAAACCAGATAACCGCACCGTCGGGGACGACTACACTTGGCAGCCAAGCACCGTTACCCACATTCTGGAGCGGCGGGAATACCTCGGCTGCACGGTCAATTTCAAGACCTACCGCAAGTCCTACAAATGCAAAAAGCAGTTGAAGAACGATCCGTCAGAATGGCAGGTTTTTGAGGGAACGCACGATCCGATTATCACGAAGGAAGAATTCGATATCGTACAACGCATCCGGGACGGCAGACGCAGGCCTACACCGATGGGCGAAATGCCCGCTCTGTCCGGCATGGTATACTGCGCCGACTGCGGCAGGAAACTGTATCAGGTCAGGTGCACCACCATGAAGCAGAAGGAATACATGGTCTGCTCCGGTTATCGAAAAATCAAGGGTGCCTGCACCTCGCATCAGATTCGCAACGAGGTAATCGAGAATCTGCTTCTGGAAAAGCTGCAGAATCTGCTTGCCTTCATAGGCCGCCACGAAGACATATTTGTACGGCTGAAATCGGCACAGTCCAAAGAAGGCCGCGAGCATGATATTCGTGAATACAAACGCGAGCTGGAACAGGCCACGGCCCGTATGCAGAAGCTGGACACGATCATCCAGCGGCTCTACGAGGATAACCTCGACGGGAAAATCTCTGATGACCGTTTTGGCAAGATGACGGCCAGCTACGAGCAGGAGCAGACGGAGTTGGAAGCCCGTACTGCCGAGCTGCATACTATTCTGGCTGAGGCAAAGGCCAAGTCGGACGGCATTGAGAGCTTTTTGAAAATCGTGCGCGGCAGGATGACGGTCACTGAATTGACGCCCATGATCATCCGTGAATTCGTCGATAAAATCTACGTTCATCAGGCCGTGGATTTTGAGGGACAGCGGATTCAGCAGATCGACATCGCATGGAACTTCATCGGTGTTTTCGATCCGCCGGAATCCGACCTTGAGCTTATAAAAGGGAAATCGGCATAGCCTGTCGTTTCCAACCAACTATGCCGATTATTTTTTTCGGGACGCTAATCCCTAATTTGCCCCCTTTCGAGGCAGCTCTCTTTTTTATCTTGGAATCGGTTGGCCGCTGGGACTCATCCCTCCAAAAAGCGCTGGAGCATGGCTGCGGCCTGGGCCCGGGTGGCGGTGCCGGTGGGCTCCAAAGTGGTAGGCGTCATGCCGTCGATGATGCCTTCCTCCACCGCCCAGGTGATGGCCTCTTCCGCCCAGTCGCCCACCTGCCCGGCGTCCTTAAAGCCGTCCAGATCGCCGGTGACTGTGGGCTCCCCGGCGTAGCGGTAGAGCATCAGCGCCAGGTCCTGCCGGGAGATGTCCTCGTTGGGCGCGAAAGTGTCAGGGCTCATGCCGTCCACAACGCCCTCCTGGTTGGCCCAGAGGATGGCGGCGTAGTACCACTTACCCTCGGCCACGTCGGTGAAGTCCAGATCGCCCTGGACCTGGGGCTTGCCCTCCAGGTTGTAGAGGATCTGAGCCAGCTGGGCCCGGGTCAGGGTGGCATTGGGTTCCATGGTGGTGGGGGTGGTGCCCTCCAAGAGGCCCTGCTCCACGGCGTAGTCCATGTACTCGTGGTACCACTTATCGCTGTCCAGGTCGGTGAAGCCCTTGCTGGGGCAGGCAGCGCCGCCGTCGCAGCCGAACACCGCGGTGACGGTCACGCCGCCCTTGGGCATGTTAAAGGTGTAGCCGCCCTCGACCTTGGTCAGGGTCACGGCGTCGCCGTCCTTGTCGGTGACTTTCAGGCTCTTCAGCTCCTGGCCGGCCTGGGGCTTCACAGTGAGCGTGACCTTCTGCCCCTCCCTGGCGGAGCTGGGGCTGGCCACCACACTGCCCCCCTCGCACTCCTCCACCGTGGTTTTGTAGGTGGGGATGACGGGGGGAACGTAGGGATACTCCACCTTGCCGCCGTCCTTGTTGGTCAGGGTGCCGGTGATCTTTCCGTCATAGTCGATGGTTCCCTCGTTGGTAACATTGCCCTCGATGGTGCCATCCAGGTCAATCGTTCCCTTGTTGGTCACATTCCCTTTGACGGTACCATCTACATCCAATGTGCCACTGTTGGTCAGGTTTCCGGTGAGTTTGACACCTGCGGGCACCTGGAGGGTAACTCCAGCGTCCACGGTTGCGCCACCGCTTTCAAGGATTGCGTTCTTTACGATCTGCACCGTCTCGCCTGTGGAAGCTTTGTCCAGAGCGTCATCCGCGTCTTCGTACACGGTGTTGGTTTTGGTGTTGTAAGCCTCACCCAGCTTGGAGACATCATCCGTATAATAGGTGTAGCCCTTCAGAACGCTGCCCTCGTCCTTCTTGTAACTCTTGACCTTTTTCAGGCCAGTGCCTTCTACAGTGATATTGCTGCCACCCTGGCCAGCATCCTCCGAGTAGACCTGCACTCTCTCCTTCAGTTCGTTGTCTGTGCCGGTCAGCTTGAAGCTGGCTCCCTTGTCAACGTTCACAGCGCCCCAGTCGTTGCCCTCGGTCTTCAGCCCGGAAGCAGTCACAGTGCTGTTGTTCACCACCATGCCGGCGGTAGCCGTGTTATTGATAGTGACATTCTCAACCTTAACGTTGGCTTTCGGGCCACTGCCGCTCCAAACGTTGATACCATGGCCGGAAGCGTTGTTGCCATCAATGGTCAAGTTCTTAATGATGGTAGTAGTGGCATCCGCCGCCCCAGTGGTCACGCCGATGATGGGGTGGTTGGTTGCCTTCCAATTGGAGGAAGCAGTAATCTTGTGGCCATCCCCATCCAAGGTAACTCCACCGGGAATGGTGTAAGCAGCCGTACCGTTGGGAGCGCCCTCCGTGTACATAGCGTTCTCAATATCTCTTACAAGCTTAATGGTGTCGCCAGGTTTAGCGTTCTCAATGGCTTCCGCCAGGGTGGCGTAGTAGGTTGTCGTCTCGCTGCTGGTTACAGACGCTTCGTTCTCAGTAGCGGCGGCAGTATCGCTTGCGTAATACACACCGTTTTTGTCTTTGCTATAGTTGGAGTTGGTAAGTTCGACTGTCTTCTTAATCACGCACTCGCCATTATCCATAACAAGGGGAGCCTTGCCTTCTTCGCAGTATTCCGGATTGACAGGCTCAGTAAAATTACCGCCCGAAATCGAAATGCCAGTTTCCGCAGCGGTCTTGCCACTTTCACTAGCTGCAATTTCACCAAATGTACCGGTAATATTTTCCGCGATCGTTAGTTTATGGGAGGAAGCGTCGTTAGAATCATAAAGGATTACGCCTGTGACTTTACCGGAAAAAGTTTCATCAAATGTGACGCTAGCAGAGGGATAGGCAGCAAACTTGCAAACATCAAAAGCTATTGTATCGGGATCGCTTACGATGATGCTGGTCGTCCCTTTAATCACCGTCTTTCCATTATTGAAGCTAAGCGCGTAATTCTCCCCGCCATACTGATTTGCGGCATTCAGGGTCATATTTTCAAGAGTTAAGTCTGCGTAGCTCTGAATGATACGCTTAATAGGCTTGCTTTCGTTCGTAGACGGGGCGGCCAGATTTGAAGGGTCGATGTTAATGGTGCCATTTTTCATCACTATTGTGGAATCTTTCAACAGCTGAAAACCATTCGTTTCCGTTCCCGTCGATCCTGCCCCCGGAGCAGTCAAGGTATACGTAAAGCCTCCAAAATCAATAATGATATTCTTACCCGAAGCGATGGACATCCCCTTCGCATCAGTAACGTCACGAAGGACCTTAATTTCCGTAGCTACTCCTTCATTTGCCGTTACCGCCTCAACCGCTTCATTCAACGAATCATAATAGGTTGTTGCCCCATTCTTTGTAATAGACGCAACATCGTTTTCGTTCTGTGAGGCAGTCCCCGCCGCGCTGGCTGCCAGGGGCACCATGCCGATGACGAGGCACAGGGTCAGCAGCAGGGCTAACAACTTTTTCATCACGATTCCTCCTTGTTCTGGATAGAAAATTCTTGTTGGGTCCCCCAACAAGACCGAAAGGCCGGCCTTTCAGCTTTGCCCCCATTATACCACCTGCCGCTTCAAAAGTCACTACTATTTCGAAAATATGTCTCTCTGTTTTTTCCAACTCTCCCCGGGAGTTTTGCCGTTTTACCGGCAATTTGCCAAAACTTTCCAATTTTTTCCCGGTGAGCCTTCGCCACGCCCTGTTCACAGCGCTATACTTTATAGAATATATGTCTCTGCTCAGAACGCAAGAAAAGCCCGGACGCCCTGGGGCGCCGAGCTTTTCCAAAGGAAAGTAAAGAAGGGAAACGCTGGATTATTCCGTCACACCCTCATTGGCAGTAGCGATAGCGCTGTTGGTGCTCTCCACCGCCTGCTGCACAGAGCTCTCCACCTCCCCGCCGTTGAACACGGCTTCCAGGGCGGTGACCAGGTCGGTGCGCAGCTGGGGCAGCTGAGAGAGCAGGGGCCCTGCGGTGATGGAGTTCACCTTGGAGTTCAGCAGCTGGTCGGCGGCCACCTGCAGCTGGGGCATCTCCTCGTAGGCGGCGGTGAGGGTCTCGGTGTCGTAAGCCCCGTTGCAGATGGGGAAGTACCCGGTGTCCACCGCCCATTGGGCCTGGACTTCGGGAGAGGTGGCGTACTCGCAGAAGGCCATGACCCCGGCTTCCACGTCCTCGCTCAGGCCGGTGGCGATGCACAGGGCGCCGCCGCCGCCGTAGACCCCTTCGGGCTCGGTGCCTTCGGGCACAGGCAGGTTGGCCACGCCCACCTCAAAGTCGGTGGAGGAGTCGATGACGTTGCGGCAGCTGGCAGAGCTGGCGATGAACATGCCCACCTGCTGCTGGGTAAAGCCGCTGATGGTGTTGGTGCCGTCGGAGCCGTAGTTCAGCAGGAGCTCAGAGTCCTGCAGGTCCTTAATCCAGTTGTAGATTGCGGTGATCTGGTCCTGGTAGGCCACCTGGGTGGCCCGGCCGGCCCGGCCGTTCTCGTTGTCGATCACATAGCCCCCCATGTTGATGACCATCTGGTCCAGGGCGTAGCCGTAGGCGTACATGCCCACCGGGGTGATGGAGCTGCCGGAATCCGCCAGCTTCTGGGCGGCCTCTTTAATGCCCTCGAAGGTGGTGGGGAACTCCGTGACCCCGGCCTCCTCAAAGGCGGTCTTGTTGTAGTACACCACAGGGGTGGAGCAGTTGAAGGGCATGGCCCACATGTCCCCGTCCACGGTGTAGAAGTTCACTTCCTGCTCCAGCAGGTCGCTGTCGTCAAACTCGTGCTTTTCGATCAGGTCCGAGACAGAGGCGATCATCTGGGAGTCGATCATGGACTGGAGGTTCTGCTCGCCGATCTGGATGATGGCGGCGCTGTCCTCCCCGTTCGCCATGTTGAAGAACTTGCCGGTGGACTCATCGTAGCTGCCCTGGTTGGTGGCCACCACCTCATACTGGTCCTGGCTCTCGTTAAAGCCGGCCACCACTTTGTCCAGGGCCTCCTGGGTGTTGCCGCTCATCGAGTGCCAGAAGGAGATCTGCAGTTTGCCGCTGTCCGTAGAAGCGCTGTCGGAAGAGGTTCCGCCGCCGGTGCAGCCTGCCAGCAGAGAGCCGGCCAGCACCGCGGAAAGGCCCAGGGCGAGGATGCGTTTGCCAATGTTTCGTTTCATGTGTTTCATTCTCCTATTCTTTCTATGTTCCGTCGTTGGGATGCGCCCGAGGGCGCTTGGGACCTTGTTATTTGATAGCGCCTTTTGTCATGCCCTCCTGCAGCCGCTTCTGGCCGAAGAAGATCAGCAGCAGCGTGGGCAGGGAGGTGACCATGGCGCCGGCGGCCATCATGCCGTAGTCGCTGACGGCCTCGGTGTTCTTCAGCTGGCGCAGGCCGATCTGCACCGTGCGCACCGTGTCCTCGGTGGTGGACAGCAGGGGCCACATGTAAGAGTTCCAGCTCACCAGGAAGAAGTAGATGGCCAGGGTCACCACGGTGTTCATCACCATGGGGGCCACGATCTTCCAGAAGAAGCCGAACTCCGACACCCCCGCCACGGTGGAGGCCTCCTTCAGCTCCAGGGGGATCTGCATCATGTTCTGCCGGAACAGGAAGATGCCGAAGGTGGAGGCCAGCCCCGGGAGAATCAGGCCCTGGTAGGTGTTGAGGAAATCCCAGGAGCGCATGGTCTGGAAGTTGGTGATCACCAGCACCTCCCCGGGGATCATCATGGTGGCCATCATCACAAGGAAGATGATCTTCTTGGCCCTAAACTCGATGAACACGATGGCGTAGGCGGCCAGCAGGGCGAAGAGGATCTGCAAAGCGGTGGACAGCACCCCCACAATGGCGGAGTTGAGCATGTAGTGGAGCAGGGGCTGGGTCTGGAAGGCGTTTATGTAGTTCGCGAAGTTCAGGGAGCTGGGGATGTAGTCCCCTTTCAGGATGTCGTTTAGGTCCGAAAAGCTCAGGGCCAGGGAGAACAGCACCGGGAAGCACATGACCGCCGCGGCGATCATAAGCACCCCGTAGGTGACGCCGGTGGACAGTTTTCTGCTCATTGATAAGTCACCAGCCTTTCTGTGAGTTTCGTCTGGAGCTGGGAGATCAGCAAAATCAGCAAGAAGAGGATGATGCCCTGGGCCGAGGCGGAGCCGAACCGGAAGTTGACGAAGGCGTCCTGGTAGAGCTTGTACACCATCAGGTTGGTGGTGTTGTTGGGCCCGCCGGAGGTGAGCATGTCAATGAGGCCGAAGGACTGGAAGGCGTTGATGAGGGACGTGGTGAACACGAAGAACAGGGAGGGGGAGATCAGGGGGATGGTGACTTTCCGCAGGCGGTAGAAGAACCCGCCCCCCACGATCTCCACGCTCTCGTAGTGGGAGTCGTCGATGTTCTTCAGCCCTCCCATGAGCACCAGGTAGGAGAAGCCCAGGTTCATCCAGATGGACACCGCGGAAATGGCGAAGATGGCGTAGTGGGTGTCCGTCAGCCAGCCGATGGGCTTGCCCCCCATCCACTGCACCACCTGGTTGAGCAGCCCGGCGGTGGGGTGAAACAGCAGGTTCCAGAATACAGAGCCCGCCGCCACGGAGATGCCCATGGTGGAGGAAAAGATGGTGCGGAACACCCCCATCCCCGGCCGGTCCTGGGCGGAGAGCACCGCCAGCAGCAGGGAGAGGATCACCGTAAGGGGCACGGTGAGCAGGGTGTACAGGAAGGTGGTACCCAGGGACTGGAGGTAGTTGGCGTTGGTGAACAGGTCGATGTAGTTCTGCAGCCCCACGAACTTGGTCATCTCCCCGGTGGTGGAGGTGGCGAAAAAGCTGGTGACCACCGTCTTTAAAAAGGGGTAGATGGTGAACAGGGCGAAGATCAGCAGGGAGGGCAGCAGGTAGATTACCCACACGGGCAGGGGCTTTTTCCGCCCCTTCTCCCCTGTCTGTGCCAGGGACAGATCGGGCATTTTCTCGTAGGTCATAGCTGTCCCTCCTTTAGGCCGTCAGGGCAGCCTGGCCCTTGATGTGCAGGGCGGGCCGGACCAGGCTGCCCTTGTCCAGGTCGAAGAAGTGGAAGTCGTCGGCGGAGAGCCGGATGTGCAGGCGCTGTCCCGGGTCGATCATGTACTGGCCGGCCCACCGGGCGGTGAACAGCACGTCCCCCACCCGGAAGAGCACCTGGGTCTCGTTGCCCATCATCTCGGTGCTGGCGGCGTACACCAGGCAGGTCCCCTCCTGGGCGGGAGAGGCGGGCTCGATCTGTTCGGCCCGGACGCCGATCTGCCACCGGGTGCCCTGGGGCAGGTTCCGGCGCTCCTCCAGCGTCAGAGGGATCACCAGGTCGTTTTCCAGCACCAGGCCCTGCTCGGTGAGCTTCGCCTGGCAAAGGTTCATCTGGGGCGAGCCGATAAACCCGGCCACAAAGGTGTTGGCGGGGCAGTTGTACAGCTCCAGGGGGGTGCCGGTCTGCTGGATCTTCCCCCCGTGGAGCACCATGATCCGGTCCCCCATGGTCATGGCCTCCACCTGGTCGTGGGTGACGTAGATCACCGTCAGCCCCAGCTGCTTCTGCAGCCGGCGGATCTCATTGCGCATCTGTCCCCGGAGCTTGGCGTCCAGGTTAGAAAGGGGCTCGTCCATCAGGCAGATGGGGGACTGGCTGCACACGCTGCGTGCCAGTGCCACCCGCTGCCGCTGCCCGCCGGAGAGCTCCCGGGGCTTGCGCTTCAAGTACTGAGAGAGCCCCAGCATCTCGGCGGCCTCATCCAGCCGGCGGAGCTGCTCGTCCTTGGGCACCTTGCGCACGTCCAGGCCGAAGAGGATGTTGTCCTTTACGGTCATGTGGGGGTAGAGGGCGTAATTCTGGAACACCATGGAGAGGTTCCTGTCCTTGGGCAGCATCTGGTTGGCCACCTGCCCGTCGATCTTCAGCGTGCCGGCGGTAATCTGCTCCAGCCCGGCGATGATCCGCAGCAGGGTGGACTTGCCGCAGCCGGAGGGCCCCACCAGCACGTAGAACTCCCCCTCGTTTACGTCCAGGTCGATCCCCTCTAAGATGTTGATCTTCCCGTCGTAGGATTTTGTCAGATCCCGTATCTCGATCTTGCTCATGGCTCACATTCCTTTCCAAGCGCCGTAAAAGTGCATGACGTTCACGTCTTCTTCCAGCTCTGTGCCGTGGGTGCCGTGGCCCTCCTCGTTTGTGTGGATGCCGTGGTCCGTGGCCCACACCACCAGGGAGTCCTGGCCCTTCCAGGCCTCCTCCGCTGCGGCGCACAGCTGGTGGAAGGCGCCGATGTGGTTTTTCAAAGCCTGCAGGGCCTGTTCCGATTCCGGATGGGTGCGGTGCATCACGTCGTCGTACTCCTGGTTGTACACCACCACCACCTCATACTCCCCGCCGCGGATGAGCTCTTCCGCCTTGGCGTTGACCTCCCCGTCGTAGGGCAGGATGAAGTAGTCGATGCCCGGCCGCTCTAAAAACAAGGTGGCCATGCTGGAGTGCTCCACCGCCACCAGGGCGGTCTTCTTTCCCGCCACCCCCAGGGTGTCGAACAGGGACTCCTGGCTGAGCACGTGCTTTTCATACTTTAAAATGCCGTGGACCGCGGGCTCCACCCCGGTGTACATGGTGCCGAAGCACACCGGCGTCCAGGAGGGGGTCACAGTGGCCACCGGAAGCCCCAGCTGGGTGTGCTCCAGCACCGGGGCAAACCAGGGGGTGTATTTCTGGAACAGCCACAGGCCCACCGCGTCTGGGTTGTAGATCAGTGCCCGCTGGGCCTGGGCGATCCCCCGCCGGGCCAGCATATCTTTTACAAGGGGCACGGCCTTGCCCGCCGCCTGGGGAGCGGCCACACCCAGACAGTCCGCCGCCGTGGCGGCAAACTGGGTCATGGAGATGGTGTTTTTCATTGGTTTCCCTACTTTCTTTCCGTGTTTCCGAATCCGGTCCTTGGCGGACCTTGCCCACTATACCCGCCCTCTGTTAAAACTTCCCCCACACATCCGTAAAACCTCCTGGGGAAAAAAGTTAAATCCCCATGAGGAAGACACATGCCCCCGGCCCTGGAAACGTCCTCCTCTCCCCCCTCTCGCCGGGATTTTTCTCCAACCTCCCCCTGATTTTCCCACAGAGGCGAAGGGATTTTTGTCCCCCTTGGAGAAAAATCGGCCCAAAGCCCGGTAAAGCCCAGGTAAAGCGCCCTTCCCCTGGTTTTTCCCCAATTTTTACGGGAGTTTCACCTGCCCCTCCCCCAAAAAGGCGCAAAAAAGCGCCCCAGGAAACCCTGAGGCGCCAAATAGAAAAGGCCCTGGCGGCCCGCCCAGAAAATCCGCGGGATGTTCCGCGCGGGCGACAGCCAAAAGGCCAGACCAACCCTTTGCCACACTTTTGCCACAAAATGCCACAAAAAACGTCTTTTTGCGTCTTTTTCAGTCTTGAGAAGTCTTCGCAAAAATACGAAAAAACCGCGGTGTTAAGCCATTTTCGCTCAACACCGCGGTCGGTGAAATGGTCCGAGTGGCGAGACTTGAACTCACGGCCTCTTGACCCCCAGTCAAGCGCGCTACCAACTGCGCCACACCCGGACAACGTATGTTATTATACCGGATACCCGGTAAAAAAGCAAGCCCTTTTTTCGAAAAAATCGGAATTTTTCAAAAAGAGCGGGAAGGGTCTCCCCTTCCCGCTCCCCCCGTCAGGACCTCAGGCCCATTTCCCGCAAGATCCGCCTGGCGTCTCCCCGGGAGACCGCCTCCTCCTGCCGCTCTTCCAGGGCGGCCCGGACTTCCTCCGGCAGCTCCCCGGTCTCCAGGCCATCGTCCCACAGGCCCGTAAAGGCCCGGAAGGACCCGTGGCTGCTGGGGATACGGCGGTTGGGCATCCCGGTCCAATCGTACTGCAGCAAATCCATCACCCCCAGGGAACAGTCTTCCCCGGGGCCTTGCCGCTCATGCGAAAAGGGGAGCGGGACTTTTTCCCGCTCCCCCCAGTTTTTGCCTGTTACGCCGTCTCGAAGAACTTCTCGTGGATGGCCTCCACGGCCCGCTCCCCGTCGGCCTTGTTCAGCAGCACGGAGATCTTGATCTCGCTGGTGGAGATCATCTGGATGTTCACGCTGCGGGAGAACAGGGCCTCGAACATCTCCGCGGCCACGCCGGGGTGGGACTCCATGCCGGCGCCTACAATAGACACCTTGGTGACGTTGTCGTCGGAGACGATGTTGGAAGCCCCCCACTTCTCCGCGTTCTCCTGGAGCAGGGCGATGGCGTCCTCAAGCTTGCTCTTCTCCACGGTAAAGCTGATGTCCTTGGTGCCGTTGCGGCCGATGGACTGCAGGATGATGTCCACGTTGATCCGCTTGCTGGCAAGCTTAGAGAAGATCTTAAAGGCCAGGCCGGGCTTGTCGGGCACCCCGATGATGGAGATCCGGGCGATGTTGTCGTCTTTGGCCACGCCGCTGATGAGCATTTTTTCCACTTTGCTTTCCTCCTTGACGATGGTGCCTCTGCGCCGGGTGAGGCTGGAGAGCACTTCCAGTTCGATGTTGTATTTCTTGGCCATTTCCACAGACCGGTTGTGGAGCACCTGGGCCCCCAGTGTGGCCAGCTCCAGCATCTCGTCGTAAGAGATGGTCTCCAGCTTGATGGCTCCGGGGATCTTCCTGGGGTCGGCGGTGTACACGCCGTCCACGTCGGTGAAGATCTGGCACAGGTCGGCGTGCATGCTGGCGGCGATGGCCACCGCGCTGGTGTCAGAGCCGCCCCGGCCCAGGGTGGTCATGTCGCCGAAGCGGTTGACCCCCTGGAAGCCCGTGACCACCACGATCCGCCGCTTGTCCAGCTCCTGGCGGATGCGGGCGGGGTTTACCTTCTTGATCCTGGCGTTGCTGTAGTCGGTGGTGGTGTCGAACCCCGCCTGCCACCCCAGCAGAGAGACCACCGGGAAGCCCATGCCCTCGATGGTCATGGCCAGCAGCGCCGCGGAGATCTGCTCCCCCGAGGAGAGGAGCATGTCCATCTCCCGCTTGGACGCCCGGGGGTTCACTTCCTCCGCCTTGGCGATCAGGTCGTCGGTGGTGTCGCCCTGAGCGGACACGACCACCACCACGTCGTTGCCCTGCTGGTAGGTGTCGGTGACGATCTCCGCCACGTTCCGCAGACGCTCCGCGTCCCGGACGGACGTGCCGCCGAATTTCTGCACGATCAAAGACATTGTTCTATCTCCTTTTCTGCCGGTTCCCCGGCCTGAGCTTACTCGATGATGATCTGGGCCCCGTCGGGGTCGGCGGAGAGGATCTCCACCCGCCAGCCGGTGATGCCCTTGTCCTCCAGATGGGACACGCAGCTTCTGCCGAAGGCGTCGGCGTTCTCCGCGTCTATCATGGCGATGATGGTGGGCCCGGCGCCGCTGACGTAGGTGCCCAGGCTGCCCAGCTCGTAGCTCATGCGGAACACGTCGTCGTAGTGGTCGATGAGCCCGGCCCGGTAGGGCTGGTGGATGCGGTCCTGCACCGCCACCCGCAGGTTCTGCAGCTCCCCGGAGAACAGGGAGGCCGTCATCAGCCCGGAGCGGGAGAGGTTGTACACCGCGTCCTCCCGGGAGTACTCCTTGGGCAGGGCGGCCCGGGCCTTCTCCGTCTTCAGCTCGAAGGGGGGGATCATCAGGGCGAACCGGATCTTCTCGGACACGGGGACGCTGACGCTGTAGACCCGCTTGCCCTCCATGGCGGAGGCCACCAGGCCTCCCGACAGGGCGGGGCTGGTGTTGTCCGGGTGGCCCTCAATCTGGGCCGCCAGGTTGATCAGGTCCGTGTGGGACAGGGGGTTGCCCATAAAGCGGTTGGCCCCCAGAATCCCCGCCACGATACAGGCGGAGCTGCTGCCCAGGCCCCGGGCCAGGGGGATGTTGTTCTCCTGGATGATTTTCAGGCCCGGCAGCTTCTTGCCGCAGAACTCGTACAGGTGCTTGGCCGCCCAGAAGATCAGGTTGCTCTCGTCGGTGGGGACTTTCACCCCGTCCACGCAGGAGATCTCCAGGGTGTCGGACTCCTCCATCCACACCCGGTTCTTCATGGTGAGGGCGATGCCCAGAGAGTCAAAGCCGGACCCCAGGTTGGCGCTGGTGGCCGGCACGTCAATGCGGATCATGGTGTGCCCTCCCTTTTAATAGTCAGAAATGCGTATGCTGCCCAAAACCTTCACGCCGATGGCCTCCAGCCGGGGGAGCTTCTCCCCCAGTTCCCGGCCGGAGATCTGGCTGACCACAAAGCCGGCCTCGCCCTCTTTCTCCCCTTTGCGGATCAGGCGCACGGCCCCGGGGAACAAGGTCTCGGCAGTGTCGAAGGCGCTGTCGGAGTTCTTCCCCTGGATATGGACGAACACGTCGGTGGGCATCACGTCGAAGGGCTCTACGTAGTCGGGCTTGGCGTCCTCCCAGTACAGGTACTTCCGCTTGGCGAAGTGCTTCACGCAGTCGATGACATCCGCCACCACGGCGCTGGCGGTGGGGAGCTTGCCCGCTCCCTTGCCGTAGAACACCACGTCGCCGGTGGCGTCCCCCCGGACCAGGATGCCGTTGAACACGTCGTCCACACCGGCCAGCTGGCTGTCCCGGCTGACGAACATGGGGCACACCCCAATGTGGATCTTGCCGCTTTCCAGCATCTTCACCTGGCCGATGAGCTTGATGACCCCGCCCCAGGCCTCGGCGTAGGCCACGTCCTCCAGGGTGATCTTCGTGATGCCCTCAGTGTGGACCTCTCTGGGGTACACGTGGGTGCCGTAGGCCAGGGAGGCCAGGATGCAGATCTTCCGGCAGGCGTCGGCGCCCTCCACGTCGGCGGAGGGGTCCCGCTCGGCGTAGCCCAGCTGCTGGGCCAGCTGCAGGGCGTCGGCAAAGCTCATGTGCTCCCGGATCATCTTGGTCAAAATGAAGTTGGTGGTGCCGTTCAAGATCCCGGCGATCTCCCCCACCTCGTTGGCGGCCAGGCACTGGCTGATGGGGCGGATGATGGGCACGCCCCCGCCCACGCTGGCCTCGAAGAGGAAGTTCAAGTTGTTCTCTTTGGCGATGGCCAGCAGCTCGGCGCCCTTTTCGGCCACCAGCTCCTTGTTGGAGGTGACCACGCTCTTGCCGTGCTCCAGGCAGGCCTTCACATACTGGAAGGCCGGGTCCAGCCCGCCCATGACCTCCACCACCACGGTGACCTCCGGGTCGTTGAGGATCACGTCAAAATCCTTGGTGAACAAGTGGCTGTAGGGCAGGCCGGGGAATTCCCGCAGGTCCAGGATATGCTTGACCTTGATCTCCACATCCGCCCGGCGGGCGATGCTCCCCTTGTGGGTCATCAACACTTCCAACACGCCGGAGCCCACTACGCCGTGGCCCAGCACCGCAATATAGGCCATTCCTTACCATTCCTTTCTCTCTGGCTCAGTCCATGATACTGTCGATCTTCACCACGCCCTCGGCCTGCCGCAGGGCTTCCAGCAGCCGGTCCGCGGGCCAGGCCTCCTGGGTGATCCGCGCGGAGACGGACACAAAGGCCCGCCCCTTTACGGGGATGTTCTGATTGACGGTGAGGATGTTCGCCCCCGCCTGGTAAAACACGGTGAGCAGCCCCGCCAGCACCCCGGGCCGGTCCAGCAGAATCAGCTGCACCGTGACAATCCCGGAGGAGTCCTTCCTGGTGTAGGGGAACACCGCGTCCCGGTACTTGTAGTACACGCTGCGGGAGATCCCCGCCATGCGCACCGCCTCGGAGGCGCTGGCCGCCTGGCCGCTCTCTAAGAGGGCGTTGGCCTGCACCACCTTCTGGTACACTTCCGGCAGGGCTTTTTCCTCTACCACCAGGTACGCTTCGTTTTTCATTGTCCACCTTCTGCATACGATTGTTTTTGTGCAGTGAACAGTCTATCACATCTGTGAGAAAAATGCAAGTCCCAGGTGAGAAAATAAAAACTGCCGCAAAAGCATGGCTTTCTCAGGCAGTTTTTATGGTCCGATCAGCCCCTTAGGCCGCGGGCACCTCCGGCTCGAATACCGGGGTGTCAGACACCACCGGCTCCGGGTCCACCGAGGGGGGCGGGGTGGGCTCCACCACCGGCGGGTCGGTGGGCTCCACCACAGGGGGATCGGTAGGCTCTACCACAGGCGGCTCGGTGGGCTCCGTCACCGGCGGGTCGGTAGGTTCCGTGATTGGCGGTTCGCTGGGTTCTGTGCTTGGCTCCGAACTGGGCTCAGAGCTGGGCTCTTCCGTGGGCTCCAGGCTGGGCTCGATACTGGGCAGGTCGCTGGGCTCTAACGTAGGCGCCAGAGAGGGGGCGAAGCTCTCCGCCGGGGCGGCGGAACCGGAGACAGAGCCCCGGGCGATATGGTCCGAGCCGCCGTTGCAGGTGCCCGGGTTCTTGTCGGGGGAATACCAGCCGTAGGCCGTGTCGTAACAGCCGGGGCCGGCCAGCTTGCCGCTGCTGCGGCAGAAGGTGGCCTCGAACACGTTCTCGCTCAGGACCCACTGCTTGTCCGACCAGTCGTAATTCTCCAGCAGGTGCTGGATCACCGCCCGCCAGGTGTCCTTGGCCACGGTGTCGTCGGGCAGCTCCGCCTGCACGTCGGCGTAGCCGTTCCAGATGCCCGCCACGCAGAAGGGGGTGGACCCCACGAACCACAGGTCGTACTCGTCGTCAGTGGTGCCGGTCTTGCCGAAGATCTGGGTGGGCAGGTCGCTGAGGATGCTGGTAGCCGTACCCCAGGACCCGTAGATGGGCCGCTGGAGCAGCTTGTTCATCACGGTGGCGTCATCCACGGACATGACCTGCTCCCCGGGGTTGGCCTCGGGGCGGTTGTCCAGGATCACGTTGCCGTCGTGGTCTTTCACATAGGTGTAGGTGTAGGGCTCGTGATACACGCCGCCGTTGGCGAAGACCTGGTAGGCGGCGGTGAGCTCCCGCACGGTAACGCCGTTGGTCAGGCCGCCCAGGGCCATAGGCGCCAGGTTGGGGTCCCGCTCCGCGTCTAAGGTGGTGAAGTGCAGCTGGTTGGTCATCCAGTCAAACACCGCCTGGGGGGTGAGCTCCTTGGCCAGCCACGCTGCCGGGGCGTTCTGGGACTGCTCGATGGCCCGGTCCACGTTCATGCTGCCGGTGTAGTCCAGGCTGTAGTTGGAGGGGCCCTCCTCCGTGCTGCCCTCGCCGTAGTAGCCGGGGACGGGGATGTCGTTGAGCACAGAGCCGTAGGTGATGGTGCCCGTGTGGATGCCCAGGGAATAGGGCCCCACCGGCTTGATGGAGGAGCCGGGCTGCCGGGTGGCCCGGGTGGCGTTGTTGTACAGCAGCCGGCCGCTGCGCTCGTAGCGGGAGCCGATGACCGTCATCACCTTGCCGGAGTAGGGGTCCATCATAAAGAAGCCCAGCTCGATGGCCTGGTCCGCGGGGAGCATGTCCGTGTTCTCCAGGAAGTACTCCTCCATGTCGGTCTGCAGGTCCACGTCCATGGCGCAGTGGATCTCATAGCCGGCGTTGTAGATATTGGAAACAGCCAGGTCCCGGGAGATCCCCTGGGTCTCCATCAGGTCCCGGACGATGTCCTCGAACATGGTGTCGATGTACCAGTTCCACTTCTCGTCGTACTCCCGCTCCTGGGCGGCCTCCTCGGCGGTCTCGCCGGTGGTTTCCTCCTCGGGCATCTCCTGGCCGCCGAAGGTCATGGCGTCCAGCTCGGCCATGGCGGCGTCGTACTCGTCCTGGGTGATGTTCACCAGCCGCTCGTCAGTGAGCTCCCCTTCCTCAGAGAGCTCCAGCATGCGGCCAAGCACGGTGCGGGCCCGGTCCTTGGCCTGCTCGGGGTAGTAGTAGGGATAGTACTGGGAGGGGTTCTGGGTGATACCGGCGATCAGGGCGCACTCCGCCAGAGAGCACTCGCTGATGTGCTTGCCGAAGTAGTCGTTGGCCGCGGCCTCCACCCCTTGGTTCTGGCCGCCGTAGTTTACCAGGTTCAGGTAGGTCTCCAGGATCTCCTCCTTGGAGTAGCCGGAGTGGTACTCCCCGTCCTGGTAGTAGCCGCCCTCCATGTTCAGGGCGGTGAAGATCTCTTTCACCTTCCGCAGGATGGACACCTGCTTCTCGCCGGTGAGGTTCTTCACCAGCTGCTGGGTGATGGTGGAGCCGCCCCGGTTGCTGCCGCCGCCTACCAGGCCGGCCACAGCCCCCATGGTGTTGCGCCAGTCCACACCCTGGTGCTGGTAGAACCGGTGGTCCTCAATGCAGATCTGGGCGGTCTGCATCTCCGCGGGGATGTCCGACAGGGACACCCACACCCGGTTCTCGTTGGCGAAGAAGGACATATACTCCACTTCTTCCCCGTTGTCGTTGGTGACGTATACCTTGCTGGAGAAGCTCAGGGCCGCCTCGGACAAGTTGGGGGGCACCACGTCCCGGAAGCTGAGGATGTAGGACATGACGGAGACGAAGACCAGCAGGCCGGTGATGATCAGCACCAGCAGCACCGTCTTCACCGTGCGCCAGGCCATGCCGCCCACGGTTTTGGCGGTGGCCCCGGCGGACTGGGAAAACTCCCCCTCCGTCCGCTGGGAATAGCCCTGGCTGTCCTGGGTGTGGTACTTGTTCATATCTTCCTTGTTCAGCACGATATTCCTCCTTTGGGCGGGGCACGCCCAGAGTCCGGCATAAGATGCAAAAACTGGCACATACTAAGCCGGAGGTGATTTCCATGAACGATCAGCCGCAAAAAAAGTACCGGAACGCCACAGCGCTGTGCGCGCTGGCCACCGCCGCGGCCCTGCTGGTGGCAGGGGCCGCTCAGTCCCTCAAACGGGAGGCGGTGCAGGCCCAAGGCCAGCCGGTATCCGCCAAAAACAGCTTTTCAAGCTATTATACCCCAAAGGCCTCTGCAAGTCAAGAAATCCCAGGGGCATCCCTCCCTGTCACACAAGAGGAGGAACGCTACCGCGTCACCCTGTACGAGGGGAAGATCGGGGTGTTCCGGGGCGGGGAGGACGAGCCCTTCCTCATCGCCGACGTCTCCGCCTACCTGCTGCCCGAGGAGGACGTGGAGATCCTGCGCCGGGGGATCGAGGTGGACAGCTTTACCGGGGTCAAGCAGGTGCTGGAGGACTACCGCTGACAGGGACGAAAAGATCCCCCGGGACAAGCCCGGGGGACCTTTTCTCTTGGGAAGGGTTTACTTCATGCCCTGCTCGTAGCTCTCGATCATCTTCTTCACCATCTGGCCGCCGATGGAGCCGGCCTGGCGGGAAGTGAGATCGCCGTTGTAGCCCTGCTTCAGACTGACGCCCACCTCGGAAGCGGACTGCTGCTTGAAGCGCTCCATGGCCTCTTTGGCTTCGGGAACCATCACAGAATTACTGCTTTTCATAACTTGTTTCTCCTCCAAACGTTTTTCTTTCGCGTTTGCATTACCTAGTGTGACTCCCCGCCCGCCGCTTATGAGTGACAATTCCTGCTAGTTTTGGACACTATCCCCGCTTCTCGTAGTAAATGTTCACGCACAGCAGCAATACGAACAAAACGACAGCCGCGGCGCACAGGGCCGTCAAAGCGCCCAGCAGCTCCGGCCGCTTCCACAAGCCATAGGAAAAGACCAGGGCAAAGCAGGCGGCAAGAAGCAGGCAGCTGAAGATGCCCAGAGCGCGCTGACTGCTTTTCGCGGCGAGATAGCGGTCCCGCTCATCCGCAAGGGCGGCGGCCAGCTCTGCCGCCCCCTTTGTGTGAAAGGCCTCGTAAAGCTGGACCAGCCCCCACACCAGGGCCAGGCCCGCAGACAGCAGGAATCGGATCTCCCGCCCCTGCAAAAAGTAGACCGCCAGGCTTGCGGCCAGCAAAACCAGGGACAGAACAGCCAAGGCCAGACTGCGCTTGTTGGTGAGCTTCATAGCGATCTCCTTTCTTCTTGCACGGTTTTCCGGTTTTTCATGTGGTCATCCGCGCTTTTCATAATAGAGGTTGACGCCCAGCAGCAGCAAAAACAGGAACAGCACGGCTCCGGACAGCGTCACCCCCACCGGCAGAAGGAAGGCCAGGTCGAATTTCGCGAAACCCCACAGGCTGAGCACCGACGCCAAAAATAAAACCTTGTTAAAAATGCCCATAGCCGTGCGGCTGGACTTCATGGCCAAAAAGACATCCCGCTCGTCCCCTTGGCCACCTACCCGCTCCTCGATGGGCTCCTTGTGGAAGGCCTCGTAAAAATCGGTGACAGCCCACACTCCCGTGATAAAGCCCACCGCCAGCAGTTCCCCATCCATACGGAAGAACAGGCAAACGCCCAGACAGATCAGGCATACAACCGCCATCACGCAGGCCAGCAGGAAGTTTCCAAGATGTTTAATGCGTTTCACAGCAATCCCTCCTCAATTATTCGACTCATGGTACAGGGCGGAGAAAAACTCCGCGAAGAAGGAAATGGTGAGGGAAAAGGCCAGCCCCACCGCGACGGCCAGAAGCAGCTCCTCCCCGGTGGCGGCCCCGGCAAGGAGCAGCGACAGCAGCAGCCCGAAGGACACCAGCCGGGTCCAGCGGAAGGCCGAGGCACTGGTTTTGAACCGAACCAGGACATTCCGCTCGACCTGTTCCTCGATCTTGTCCTCCCGGGGCAGCTTGGGGGACAGGCCCCGCAGCAGGGAGCCCCCGCCCAGCAGCACCAAGGCCACGACCAAAACCACGGCGGACGCATCCAGGTCACGCCGCCACAGGGCGGTAACCAGGTTCAAAAGCCCCAGGGCGAGCATGCCCGCCCCGGCCCAAAAGTTCTTCTTATGGCAGATCTTCACGGCGCTCTTCCTCCTTTAGCAGATTCTCCTCCAGACAGCACAGCTCCTCCACCGTGACCCCGAACACCTTGGCCATCCGGTAGCTGAGCATCAGCGAGGGGCTGTACTGCCCTTTCTCGATGGAGATAATGGTCCGGGAGGACACGTGCACCAGGTCTGCCAGCTGCTGCTGGGTCATGCCCGCTTTTGCGCGCAGCTCTTTGACTTTTGTCACCATCCCGGCCGCCTCCTGTCTCTGCGATGTGAAGTTTCCTTCACGTGAAGCTAGCTTCAGTATACGCCTCTCCCCTGGCTTTGTCAAGGGGCAAGCTTCTGCCAGGAGCCGGAGCCCCCGGCCGCCCCAGGCGGCCTGCCGGTGCGGCCCCTCCGGGCCGCCCCGGCGGCCCTCCCGCAGGGAGGGCCCGGGGGCTCCGGCTCCCAGCCCGCCCACGGGAAAAGGCCTGGAGGTCGCCCTCCAGGCCTTCCTGTTACGATTCCCCGGCTCTCCACAGCCGCAGGACGTTCTCCGCTGTCAAGCCCAGGTTCTCCGCCGCGTGGGGGGCGGATTCCTCCAAGGGCTGGGCCGCCCGGTTGATGGAAAACACCGCCGACAGCCCCCGGTGGTACATGGGCTCAAAGCCCTCTCCGATCTGCCCCACCAGGGCCACCAGGGGCACCCCGGCATCCTTGGCCCGGCGGGCCACGCCGTCCACCACCTTGCCCCCCAGGCTCTGGGAGTCCAGCCGCCCTTCCCCGCTGAACACCAGGTCGGCCCCTTTTACCAGCCCGTCGAAGTCCACGGTGTCCAGCACGGTGTCTATGCCGGGCTGGAGCTTTGCCCCGAACAGGGCCGCCATGCCGTAGCCCATGCCGCCCGCCGCCCCCGCGCCGGGCATCTGGGCCAGGTCCACTCCCAGGGATTTTTTCACCGCCCGCTCCAGGCCCCGGAGGTTCTGGTCCAGCAGCTCCACCAGGGCAGGGTCCGCCCCCTTTTGGGGGCCGAAGACGTAAGCCGCCCCGGTCTTCCCGTAGAGGGGGTTGTCAATGTCGCACATGGCGATGAGCTCCACCCCCCGGAACTTCTCCCGCAGCTCTCCCACGTCCACCTGGGCGATCTCCCCCAGGGTGCCGCCGGTGGGGACAAAGCTCTCCCCGTTTTCCCGGAAGAACCTGGCCCCGGCCGCCGCGGCGGCGCCGCAGCCTCCGTCGTTGGTGCAGCTGCCCCCCAGCCCCAGGATGATCTTCTCACAGCCCTGTTCCACCGCCTGGACCAACAGCTGGCCCACCCCGTAGGTGCTGGCCCGGGCCGGGTCCAGACGGCCCTGGGCCAGGGGCAGGCCGGCGCAGGCCGCCATCTCGATCACCCCGGTGCGGCCCCCGTCCAGCAGGCCGTAAAAGGCGGGGACCCCTTCCCCGAAGGGCCCCTGGACCTCCAGCTCCTTCCGCTCCCCGCCCACGGCGGAGAGGAAGGCCTCCACGCTGCCCTCGCCGCCGTCGGCCACGGGCACGACGATCACCTGACACCTGGGGAACACCTTCCCCGCCGCCTGGGCGATCTCCCGGCACACCTGCTGGGAGCTGAGGGTCCCTTTGAACGAGTCCGGCGCCAATACGATCTTTTTCATCCCTGTCCCTCCCGGTTTACAGTTTCAGCTTGGTCCAGTTGCCCTTGCGGAACCGGATAAAGCTCATGACAAAGCGCACCGCCTGGTCCCCGAAGGTGCCCAGCCAGGCGCCGATCAGGCCGATGCCCAGGGGATAGCACAGCACCCAGGAAAGGCCCGGCCGGATGATGGTGACGCTGATGAGGGACACCATGGCGGTAAAGCGGGTGTCCCCCGCCCCCCGCAGGCAGCCGAACTGCACCACCTGGAGGATCTGGAAGAACAGCAGCACGCTGAGGATGTACATGATGAGCACGCCGTAGTCCAGAATCTCCGTCTCGTCGGTGTACAGCCGGTAGATCTGCCGCCCGAACAGGACGTACACCGTGGACACCACCGCCGCGCAGATCAGCCCCAGCTTCTGGCACACGTTGCCGTAGATCTTGGCCATGTCCGGCCGCTTGCGGCCCAGGCTCTGGCCGATGAGGGTCACCGCCGCCACGGACAGGCCGTCGCCGAACGAGAAGGACATGCTCATCATGTTGGCGCCGATCTGATGGGCGGCCATCTCCGTGGTGCCCAAGTTGGCCACCGTCATGGAGAAGAGCAGGAAGCCGATGCGCAGGCACACCTGCTCCACGAAGGAGGAGCTCCACACATTTGTCATGGAGCGGATGTTGAACCGGTCGGCCACCCAGCTCTTCACAGCCCCCAGGTAGATGAAGCCGTCCTTGTGCAGGCAGGAGATCAGGCTCATGACGCAGGCGCACACCGTGCCCAGCACCGTGGCGATGGCCGCCCCCCGCACCCCCAGGGCGGGAAAGCCGAAGTTCCCGCCGATCAGCAGGTAGTTAAAGCAGATGTTCACCACGTTGGACACCAGGTTGGTGGTCATGGCGATGCGGGTGTTGCCCGCTCCCCGCTGGGCGGCGTTGAGCACCAGGGACACGGTGTTGAAGCCGATGCCCCCCATGATGATCTGCAGGTACTCCACGGCGTACTCGTGGGTGTCGGGCTGAGAGCCCACCAGCCGGACGATGGGGTCCGCCAGGCCCACAAAGGCCACGCTCACCACCGCGGTCAGCACCAGGGTGATGAGCAGGGCCATGCGCAGCACCCGGTTGGCCCCCTCCCGGTCCCCCTCGCCCCTGCGGCGGGCCACCACCGCGGAGACAGCCACGTTCATGGAGAGGAACACCGCAAGCCCCAGGAATTTCGGCTGGGTGCTCAAGCCCACGGCGGCGATGGCGTAAGAGCCCAGAGACCCCACCATGATGGTGTCCATCATGCCCGCCAGGCACACGAAGAAGGACTCCAGCACAGAGGGCCAGGCGATGGAGATGGTGTCCCGGATGATGCTTCCCTCCGGGGGGATGTCTCCCATCTCCATGCCTTTGCAGATCCTTTGGGGGTTGATAAAACGCACCTTTTCTCACTCCAAGCGAAACCATATTTTGTTGACGATGAAACTAGTATACCATGTCCCCCAGGGGAACGCAATGTTCTCTTTCCAGAAAAAAGCCCCGGTCTCCCGGGGCGGTTTTTCCTGTCATTCGAATGTCGTGCTGCCCGGGCTGAGGAAGCCCAGGTAGCTCTTTCCTGGGTTTACGGTGAGCCGCGCCCCCCGCTGGTCGTAGAACACCAGATTGGAGTACTCGT
Organism: Candidatus Acutalibacter pullistercoris; assembly: GCA_019115285.1. Lineage (GTDB taxonomy): Bacteria > Bacillota > Clostridia > Oscillospirales > Acutalibacteraceae > Acutalibacter > Acutalibacter pullistercoris. The sequence goes on along the minus strand of DXDU01000016.1, from coordinate 2,822 downwards.
CCGCCTTCTCCCAGGTGATGGGCTCCCGGCCGCCCTGGGACACGTACCAGCCGGAGCCTCCCCGCCAGTCCACGTCCAGCCGGCCGGCGCCGTCCCGGACGGAGACAGCGGTCTCCAGCACGAAGACGTTGGTAAAGCACAGCTGCTTGGTGGTGCGGCCGTCCCGGTGGTCTTTCCCCGAGTGCTCCTTGTAGTAGAGTTTCGAGCCCTCGTTGTACCGGAAGGTGCTGTAGTACTGTTCGCTGAACCCCAGGGTGAACTGGCCGCAGGGCTCCTCCGGCTGGCGCTTTCCAAAGTCGAAGAAGGGCTCTGTCTTGTGAGCGGGCAGGTCCGTGCGCACCTCGTTCTCGGCGAAGGCCTGGGCAAGCCCCGGCCCGTTGAAGGCCCCGGTGTGCTCGTAGGCGTAGCCCTGGGCCTGGCGTTCCTCGTCCCGGTAAAACAGCCCGAAGGTGTCCGCCATGCCGTCGATGCGCAAAATGTCCAGGGTGTTCAGCACGTCGGTGGCGATGGTCTCATCCTGGCCCCAGTAGACGTAGGGGGCGTCGTACCCCGCCGCCAGAATGGGAAAGTAGTACCGGCAGCTGCGCACGGAGCACACCTGGGGCACGGCGGTGTAGTCCCCATACAGGGCCATCAGCCGGGTGACGCCCCCCTCCACCGGCAGCTCGAAGAGCAGGTCCGCCTCGCTGATGCCATACTGGGGCAGGGCGGCCTCAATATTGTTGATCATCACCGCCACCGGGCGCTTGCCCACCGCCTCCTCCGACAGGTCCGCCACCCCGGTAAGCAGGTTCACGTTCTCCGGCTCCGGGGAAGGCGTGGGGGTGGGGGTGGGCTTGGGAGTGGCCGCAGGTCCGGCGGGCTTGGGAGTCACCACAGGCCGGGGGGCGCTGGTCTCCTCCTCGTGGTAGAGAAAGCTGCACCCCGGGGCCAGGCACAGCAGCAGCCCCAGGCACACAGCCAGCGCGGCAAGAGAACCCAGCGCGGATCGCATGACACACACTCCTTTCCAAATCATATACCGCCGCCGGAACGCCCGGGTTTCCCCAGCCCGGCGGGATAACTTCCAATCTGCAACAGGACATACCTTTCCTCAGGGAACAGGGCCCTTCCCGTTTTCCTCGGGGGACGGGCGGCTCCCCTTTCCTCGGAGAGGCACTTCCCGCAAGTCCCACTTTCGAGGGGGGAATTCTCAAGCTCCCCCTGGAACAGGCCCAGCCCGGCAGGGCGGTTCCCCAATCCCCGGCAGGGGCGGGCTGTCCCCCGGCGAATGAGACGCCCTTCCCGTTTTCCTCGGGGGACGGGCGGCTCCCCTTTCCTCGGAGAGGCACTTCCCGCAATTCCCCTTTCAAGGGTAGGGAATTCTCAAGCTCCCCCTGGAACAGGCCCAGCCCGGCAGGGCGGGCTTTTCTCGGAGGGCGGGGCGCCCTCCCCCTGTTTTATTGCGAGTGGGCGGCCCATCCTCTGGCGGGGGGCGGGGGCTGGGGAGCTCACAGAATAAAAAAGACCGCAAGGGTCTCCCCGCGGGGGGAAGCTTCCTTGCGGTCATTATACCACCGCTCCTGGCCTTTCGGCAACAAAAATCGGTGGAACTTATTGGAACTTTTAGGCATTATTCCTCGAACAGGTCCTTCAGCTTGGAGAAAAAGCTCCGGCGCTTCTGGTAGTTCTTCTCGTCGCTGGCCTGGTCCAGCTCGGAGAGCAGCTCTTTCTGGCGCTTGTTCAGGTTCTTGGGGACCTCCACCGTCACCTGGACGTACTGGTCCCCCCGCCCCCGGCCCTGGAGGCTCTGGATGCCCCGGCCCTTCAGCCGGAACACGTCCCCGGGCTGGGTGCCCTCGTGGACGTGGTAGCTCACCTTGCCGTCCAGGGTGGGGACTTCCACGTCCGCTCCCAAAGCGGCCTGAGTGAAGGTGAGGGGCATCTCGCACCACACGTCCACGCCCCGGCGCTCGAAAATGGGGTGGGGCCGCACGGAGATGTACACGTGCAGGTCCCCGGCGGGGCCGCCGTTTACCCCGGCGTTACCCCGGCCCCCCACGTTCAGAATCTGCTCGTCGTCGATGCCCGCGGGCACGGTGACCTCCACGCTCTTGTGCCGGCGGATGCGGCCTTTGCCGTCGCAGGTCTTGCAGGGGGTGTCGATGATCTTCCCGGTGCCGTGGCAGCGGTCGCAGGTCTGGGTGGACTGGACCATGCCGAAGGGGGTGCGCTGGCTGATGCGCACCTGGCCGGTGCCCCCGCAGTTGGGGCAGGTCTTGGGGGAGGTGCCCGCCGCGGCCCCGGAGCCGTGGCAGTCGGGGCAGGACTCGATCTGCTGGTACTCCACCGTCTTCTTGCAGCCCTTGGCCGCCTCCTCAAAGGAGATGGTCAGGCTGGCCTGGACGTCGCTGCCCCTGCGGGGGGCGTTGGGGTTCTGACGGCGTCCGCCGCCGAAGCCCCCGCCGAAAAAGCTGTCGAAAATGTCGGTGAAGTCGAACCCACCGGCCCCGGTAAAGGGGCTGCCCCCGCCGGCGCCGCCGCCGAAGTTGGGGTCCACCCCGGCGTGGCCGAACTGGTCGTACCGGGCCCGCTTCTCCTTGTCGGAGAGGATCTCGTAGGCCTCGTTCACCTCTTTGAACTTGGCCTCCGCCTCCTTGTCCCCGGGGTTCAAGTCCGGGTGGTACTTTTTGGCCAGCTTCCGGTAGGCCTTTTTGATCTCGTCCTCCGAGGCGCCTTTCTGCACCCCCAGGACTTCGTAATAATCGCGTTTCTCCGCCATGCTCTATCACTCCCAAACGGCGGGGACCGCCGCTTTACTCTCCATCCGCTCACACCCAAAG
>DXDU01000144.1 GCA_019115285.1 Candidatus Acutalibacter pullistercoris | reverse complement strand
GGGAGGGGGCAGGGGGTGGGTAGAAGCGAGCCAGAGCAAGGTTGTGGGCGAGACCAGGGGGTGGGGCGGTTGGCACCGCGGGCCAGGAAAATCCCTCTGCACTTCGTGCGCCGGGATTTTAAGGATGGGCTTTGTAAATCGCCCTTGAAACCCCCGGTGAGCGAAGCGAACGGATAGGGGTTTTCCCTGCCCCGCGCGGGCACGCGACTGGGGCTTACAGCGTTTTTCCCTTCAGCAGGGGCGACAGGTGCTTGTAGAGCAGGAAGGTGATGGCCACGTCGCACAGGGCCTTGAAGAAGGTAAAGGGCGCGTTGAAGATCCACAGCGCCTGGGGCAGGGTCTCCACCGAGGGGAGGATGAGCTGGTAGGCGTCTAAAATGGCGTCTAAGGACATGATCCCCGCGTTGATGTAGAAGGGGTAGGTGATGCAGTAGTTGATGGGGAAACTGGCGATCCCCATGATGAGGGCCCCCAAAAGGGAGCCCCACAGGGCCCCGAAGCGGTCTTTTTTAAACTTGTAAAACAGCCCCGCCGGCAGCACGAAGGCCACCCCCAGCAGGAAGTTGCACAGCTCCCCGATGCCGGCGCTGTACGAGGTGGGCAGGTTCACCAGGTTTTTTATAAGGCACACTCCCACCCCGCTGACAGGGCCCATGGCGAAGGCGGCGATGAGGGCGGGCAGCTCGGAGAAGTCCAGCTTGACGAAGCTGGGAATGAGGGGCACGCTGATGCTCAGCATCATCAGCACGGCGGCTACGGCCCCTAAAATAGCGGTGACCGCCAGCCAGCGGACGTTGACTTTCTTTTGCATAGAACCAGTCCTTTCGGAGAAATTTCGGTTCGCAAAAGACCGGAGGGGAGGGCGGCCCGCCCACAAAAAAAGGACCCGCAAAGGGGTCCGGGGGAGCGGGAAAGTCCCTGGGCCAAGGCCCAGGTCCGCCGCGAATCTTCTATCATCCGGACTGGCCGCGCCCCATAGGAATAGGGGAGCGGGTTTACCGTCGGTACCGGGATCACACCGGTTCGGCGGAAAGCGATGGCTTTCCGTTCGCAGACTTTTACTGCCGGTAAGGAATTTCACCTTGCCCCGAAGATCATTTGCTGGTATCATTTTAGTACCGGCAGCCAAGGCTGTCAAGGGAAAAGTGGGGGCGAGAAACCATGAAACTGTTTTGCAGGGACGAAATGCAGCGCCTGGAACAGGCCGCCGCCCAGGCGGGGACCTCTCTGGGGGAGATGATGGAGCGGGCGGGGACCGCCCTGGCCGACGAGGTGGAAAAGCGCTGCCGACCCTTAAGAGGCCGGCGGGTGGCGGTGCTCTGCGGCAAGGGAAACAACGGCGGGGACGGCTTTGTCTGCGCCAGGGTCCTGCAGGAGCGGGGGGCCAGCTGCCAGGTGGTGCTGGCCCAGGGGGAGCCCGCCACCGACCTTTCCAAAGACGCCTTCTACAAGCTGCGGCGGCTGCCCAGGGAGGCGCCCTGTTTCTCCCTGCCCGGGGACTGGGAACGGGTCCGGCGGCTGGTGGGAGAGGCGGAGGTGCTGGTGGACTGCGTCTTCGGCTTCAGCTTCCGAGGGGAGCTCTCCGGGGACGTGAAGGCCCTGCTGGAGCTTGCTAACAGCCAGGACTGCCTGCGCGTCGCCGCGGACCTGCCCAGCGGCGCCCACTGCGACACCGGCCGGGTGAGCCAGGGGGCCTTCCGGGCCCACGCCACGGTGACCTTCACCGGGAAGAAGCCCGCCCACTGCTCCTACCCCGCCAAGGAGTACTGCGGGGACACGGTGGTGGCCTGGGTGGGGGTGCCCGCCGCCCTCCGGGAGGAGGCCAGCACCAGGATCTTCCAGCTGGACAAGAGCTGCCCCGGCCTGTGGCTGCGGCAGCCCGATCCCCAGTGCAACAAGGGCAGCCAGGGGAAGCTTCTGCTGGTGTGCGGCAGCTACGGCATGGCGGGGGCCTGCGTTATGGCCGCCCAGGGGGCGCTGCGCGCCGGGGTGGGGCTGGTGCAGATCGCCCTGGACAAAAAGCTCTACCCCCTGGTGGCCCAGGCAGTGCCCCAGGCGGTGTACCTGCTGCTGGACCTGGACCAGGGCCGGGCCGCCTGGGAGCCTAAGCTGTTGTCGGCCCTTCACGGCTGCGACGCCTGCGTTATGGGCTGCGGTCTGGGGAGCCTCTCGGAGACCCTGTGCCCCACGGTGCTGGAGCACTGCGAAAAGCCCCTGGTGCTGGACGCCGACGCCCTGAACTACTGCGCCCGCCACCCGGAAGCCCTGCGGCAGCTGACCTGCCCGGCGGTGCTCACCCCCCACCCGGGGGAGATGGCCCGGCTGTGCGACGACGCCGTGCCGGAGATCCAGTCGGACCGGCTGGGGGCGGCCCAGATGAAAGCCCGGGAGACCGGGGCGGTGGTGGTGCTGAAAGGGGCGGCCACGGTCATCGCCGGGCCGGACGGCCGCTGCGCCTTGAACCCCACCGGCAACCCGGGCATGGCCAAAGGGGGCAGCGGGGACGTGCTGGCAGGGGTCATCGGGGCCCTGCTGGCCCAGGGGGTGACGCCCTTCCGGGCGGGGGCCCTGGGGGCCTTCCTCCACGGCTGGGCCGGGGACTTGTGCGCCCGGGACCTGTCCCAGCGGGCCATGCTGCCCACAGATCTCGTCGGCTACCTGCCCCGGGTCTTCCGGGAGCTGGAGCTCTAAGTCCGGTCCCCCCAGGGGGGAGAGGGCCCGGCTGATTTTCCCCCCGGGAACTGCATAGGTATAAAAGGCGGTCGCTTTACAAGACTTGGGCTCTTTGCTATAATGACAGGAGCGCGGTCCGGTAAGGGGCCGCTTTTTTGGAACGGGAGAATTTGTGGGAAAGGCGGGGGGCCGGGATGATCGTCTATCTGTGGTTCTTTTTTCTGTTCAGCTTTCTGGGCTGGTGCGCCGAGGTGGCCTTTGCCGCCGTGCGGCAGAAGAAGTTTGTCAACCGGGGCTTTTTAAACGGCCCCCTGTGCCCCATTTACGGCTTTGGGGTGGTGCTGCTGGACTTCCTCCTGCGGCCCTTTGGGCGCAGCTTCGCCGTGCTCTTGGTGGGCAGCCTGGTGCTGGGCTCCGCCCTGGAGTGGCTGGCGGGCTTTCTGCTGGAAAAGCTCTTTGGCCAGAAGTGGTGGGACTACTCCGACCAGCCCCACAATCTGGGGGGCTACGTGTGCCTGAGCTTCTCGGTGGTGTGGGCCGTGGCCGGGGCGGTGCTGGTGCGGTTCGTGCTGCCCCTGGTGTACCGGCTGGTGGCCCCCATCCCCCACACGGTGAGCCTGGTGGCGCTGGGGATCTTAGGGGCCCTGACCCTGGCGGACTTTGTTGTGACGGTGGCCCAGATTGTGGGGCTGAACCGGAAGCTGAAGTACCTGGAGTACGTCTCCGGCAAGCTGCGCCAGGGCTCGGAGCAGCTGGGCCGTGACGTGGCGGCGGGGGCCGAGGCGGTCCACGGCAAGCGGAAGAAGTGGGAGAAGGACTGGCAGAAACAGGCGGCCCGGCTCAAAAAGAAGTACGAGAAGGGCCTGGAGAAGGACTGGTTCCTCCGCAGGCTGCTGAAAGTCTTCCCGGACCTGACCTCCTTAAAGCACAACGCGGAGCTGGAGGAGCTGCGCCAAAACCTGGACCTGCTGCGCCGGCGGTCCTCCCAGGCGCTGCAGCGGCGAAACGAGGCGGCCCTGGCCGCCTACGAGTCCACCGTGCCCCAAGGGGAGGAGAAGCCCTTCGCCTTTGGGCTGTGCTACTCCAAGCTTTTCGCCATTTTTGTGATCGGCAACGTGGTGGGCTGCGTGCTGGAGACCCTGTACGCCCTGGCTGTTCCTCCCCATCAGCTGGAGATGCGGGTGGGGCTGGTCCTGGGTCCCTTCATCCCCGTGTACGGCCTGGGGGCGGTGGCCATCACCCTGTGCCTCTACAAGATGTACAACCAGAAGGACGTGCTCATCTTCCTGGCCAGCATGTTCATCGGCGGGGCCTTCGAGTACCTGTGCAGCTTTTTGCAGCAGGCGGTGTTCGGCACGGTGAGCTGGGAGTACAGCGACTCCGCCCTGAACATCGGGGGCCGCACCAACCTGATGTACGCCTTTTTCTGGGGGATTCTGGGGCTGGTGTGGGTCAAGGACCTGTACCCCTTCTTCTCCCGGCAGATCCAGCGCATCCCCAAAAAGACCGGACGGGGGCTGACGGTGTTCCTCAGCCTGTTCATGGCGGCGGACATCCTGCTCTCCGCCGGGGCGGTGTACCGGGAGAGCCAGCGGATCAACGGGGTGCCCGCCACCAACGCCGTCCAGGAGTTTTTCGACACCTATTTCCCCGACGAGTTTTTGGACCTGATCTACCCCCACATGCAGTACGTGGGCAAGCCGGAGCTGCCAGAGCCCCAGGCGCCCCCGCCCCTGCCCCAGGAGTGACCCGCTATCTTGTGCCGGGAGGGAGCCAGGGGGGCATATCTACGGAAAAACAGCTTTTTTTGGCTTTATGTAAACTTTGCGGTTGAGAAATCCTCCCAAGTACGGTATAATGAAAGAGCGCCGGAAAAGCGCCTGGCCACAACGGGCCGGGGCTTTCTCCGGAGAGGAGATGTGAATGGCCCGTAGGCTGGGCCGGAAAGGCAGATTAGTATACCATGGCAGGCTTTCTTTCTGGACTTTTTTCCATGTTTTCCATGTTCTCCAAGGACATCGGCATCGACCTGGGGACGGCGAACACATTGGTTTTTATGCGGGGCAAAGGCATTGTGATGCGGGAGCCCTCTGTGGTGGCGGTGGACGTGCGCTCTGACGAGGTGCTGGCGGTGGGCAAGCAGGCCAAAGAGATGCTGGGCCGCACCCCCGGCTCCATCGTGGCGGTGCGCCCCCTGAAGGACGGCGTCATCGCCGACTTCGACGTGACCGCGGCCATGCTGAAATACTTTATCAAAAAGGCCCTGAAGTCCGGGGCGCTGAGCCGGCCGCGGATCGTGATCTGCATCCCCTCCGGCGTCACCGAGGTGGAGCGCCGGGCGGTGGAGGACGCCGCCCGCCAGGCGGGCTCGAACAACGTGGACCTGATCGAGGAGCCCATGGCCGCGGCCATCGGCGCCGGGCTGCCGGTGGGAGAGGCCACGGGCAGCATGGTGGTGGACATCGGCGGCGGCACTTCGGAGGTGGCCGTCATCTCCCTGGGGGACATCGTCACCGCCGTTTCGGTGCGCATGGCCGGGGACAAGTTCGACGAGGCCATCGTCACCTATGTGAAGAAGAAATACAACCTCCTCATCGGTGAGCGCACCGCCGAGGAGATCAAGATGAAGATTGGCTCCGCCTTCCCCACGGAGGAGACCATCAACTCCTTTGTGGAGATCAAGGGCCGGAACCTGATCGACGGCCTGCCCAAGAACGTGACCATCCACGCCGACGAGGTCCGGGACGCCCTGATGGACAGCGTCATGGTGGTGGTGGAGGCCATTAAGGACACCTTGGAGCAGACCCCGCCGGAACTGGCGGCAGACATCATCGACCGGGGGATCATGCTCACCGGCGGCGGCGCCCTGCTGCGGGGCCTGGACCGGCTTGTGGCCCAGGAGACGGGCATCCCCGTCCACGTGGCGGAGCGGCCTCTGGACTGCGTGGTGGAGGGCACCGGCAAGAGCCTGGAAGTGGAGCTGCCCAAGGCCCGGTACCGCAGCCGGAAAAAGTAAAAGGGAACAAACAGAGGAGGACTGCCGGGTGGGCGGGGCGCTGCCCCGTCCCGCGGCAGTCCCGCTTGACTTCCTAGAGAGAAAGCGGGGAAAGGAGGGACGCCTGTGAAAGACTTTTTTAAGACCAGTTCCTTTCGGGTGCTGATTATCGCGGTGGTGGTGCTGCTGGGGCTGATCATCTACACGGCCACGGCAGGGGGCTCTTTTTTGGCGAACCTGCTGGGCTTCGCCACCTCTCCCATGCAGAGCATCGCCACAGACGTCACCGGGAACGTGACGGAGTTTTTAGACCTGGACGGCTACACCAAGGACGAGCTGAAAGATCTGGTGGGGGCCCTGCAGGAGGAGAACGCCCAGCTGGAGGACCAGCTGGTGGGCTATGAGGAGCTGCAGCAGGAGAACGAGCAGCTGAAGACCCAGCTGGGGCTGGAGGAAGAGGAGCCCGAAAACGAGCTGCGGTCCGCCTCCGTCATCGGGCGGGACCCCAACGACGTGTTCTACGGCTTCTCCATCGACGCGGGCACCCTCTCCGGGGTGAGCGTGGGAGACCCTGTCATCACCGACCAGGGGCTGGTGGGGGTGGTCACCCAGGCCTACGCCACCTCCAGCAAAGTCACCTGCCTGCTCTCTGAGGACGTGCATGTGGCGGCCTGGTCCCCCAAGCGCCAGGAGAGCGGCGTGATTGAGAGCGACGTGACCTCCGCCAGCACCGGGGTGCTGCGGCTGAACTACCTGTCCGGCGACACCCAGATCCAGGAGGGGGACATCATCGCCACCTCGGGAGAGGGCGGGGCCTTCCCCCAGGGGCTGAAGATCGGCACGGTGGCCCGGGTGGAGAAATCGGAGAACGACATCTCCCGGTACGCGGAGATCCAGCCCTTCGAGGACCTGACCAAGGTCCAGGAGGTGTACGTGGTGGTGGACTTCCCCGGCAAGGGGGAGGGCGCGCCCCAGGAGGAGCCTGAGGCCAGCGCTCCCAGCGAGGAGGATCCCGAGTGAGAGACATGCATCGCCTGATCCGGTATCTGGCATACACCTTAGAGTTCCTGGTGCTGTTCATGCTCCAGGAGATTCCCGGCCTGCTGCCGCCCATTTGGGGGGTGCGGCCGGTGCTGCTGTTTCCGGCGGCCATCACCCTGGCCCTGTTCGAGGAGGACCTGCCCGCGTTGTTTTTCGGCATAGGGGCCGGGCTTCTCTGCGATTTCGGCCTCTCCGGCCTGCTGGGGTTCCACGCCCTGGTGCTGGGGGTGCTGTGCTTTTTCGTCAGCCACATCAGCCGGAGCTTTTTTCAGCTGAACTTGTTCACCGCCTGTTTTACGGGGGTGTGGACCATCGCTCTGGCGGTGGGGGCCCAGTGGCTGTTTTTGTATTACTTTAGCTATTCCCAGCCGGGGTACGCGTTTGTGCACCACTACGCCCCCAAGTACGGGTACACCCTGCTGTTTTTGCCGCTGCTGTACCTGCTGAACCGGGCGCTGTTCCAGGCCCTTCGCGCCCCAGACCGAACCTAAGTCCGTTGTCGGACGGGGCGCGTGCCCGGTCCGTGGCCGGACGGGGCGCGTGCCCGCGCGGGGCAGGGAAAACCCCTATCCGTTCGCTTCGCTCACTCACCGGGGTTTTCGGGGATGGTTTACCCAACCTGGTGCGGTAGAGGGAAACGAAAAGTTTTTGGTCAAGCTTTTTACAAAAAGCTTGCAGGGGCGCTGGTCGCCGGTGGCGACCGTTCAGCGCTTGACCGAACCGGCAGGTGAGAAGGGACAGAGTCCCACGACCTTGCGTTCCTGAGAAAACAGCGCAGGAAGGGCGAGAAAAGTCCCAGTGGGACTTTTCTCGGTGGGGGTCTCCGCTGCCGCGTCGGGCGCTGGTCGCCAGTGGCGACCGTTCAGCGCCGACCGAAGCGGGAGCTGAGACCGGTCGCTGGACGCGTGCCACCGGCACGCAGCGACCCCTCGCCGGGGGGCGCTGGTCGCCGGTGGCGACCGTTCAGCGCCGACCGAGCCGGCAGGCGAGACCTCTCAAGCGAACCGAAGGTTCGCAGTAAAGTTCACCAATCTTCCCCTGTCCCACCGCCCAAAGCGCGCGCCGTCCTTTGGCGTCAGCGACGGCGGTGGGACACGGACAGCGGGGCCCACCCCTGGTCTCGCCTACGGAGCGAGGAGGCTATCAGTTGCCCACCCCCCC
>DXDU01000143.1 GCA_019115285.1 Candidatus Acutalibacter pullistercoris | reverse complement strand
GCCAGTTTTTTTCGCGAGGGGCGGCAGAGGCGCTGGGCCCTGTCCGCCCTTTTTTAGGTTACGGCATGGCGTAGAACTCCGGCAGGAACCACACGTCCTCCACGGAAAACTCCCTGCCGTCCAGGTACTGGAGCAGTCCCCCGTCCGTCTGGAACCGGAACCCCAGCTTGTAGGAGTACAGCGCCTGGTAGGGGAAGCCCGTCCCCTTGTTCACCGCGTTTTTCCCGTACTTCCCGTCTCCCGCCAAAGGGTGGCCGATGGAGGCGAAGTGGGCCCGGATTTGGTGGGTCCGGCCGGTGAGCAGCTCCACCTCTAACAGGGAGAAGTCCCGCTTCTCCGCCAGCACCCGGTACTTGGTGCGGATGGCCTTGGCCCCCTCTTTGGGCTTTTTTAAAATGTACACCCGGTTCTGGGCCTCGTTCTTCTCCAGGTACCCGGTGAGCAGCCCTTCCTTCTGGGACAGGCGGCCGCAGACCACGCACAGGTAGAGCTTCACAAGCTCCCGGTCCTTCACCTTCTGGTTCAGGATCCGCAAAGCCTCGGCGTTTTTCGCCGCCAGCACGATGCCCCCGGTGTTCCGGTCGATGCGGTTGACCAGGGCCGGGGCGAAGGCGTTCTCCCCTTGGGGGTCGTATTCCCCCTTGTCGTACAGGTAGCGCTGCACCCGGGCGATGAGGGAGTCGAAGTGATAGTTCTGGTCCGGGTGGACGATGAGCCCCGGCTTCTTGTCCAGGAGCATCATGTTCTCGTCCTCGTAGACGATGGACAGGGCCTTGGGGGCCTTTAGAAAGTCGTACTCCTTGGGAGCGGTCTGGAAAAATTCCTCCTGCCAGTAGAGGGAGAGCTCGTCCCCCTCCTGCAGCCTGTCGTCCCGCTGGCAGCGCTTGCCGTTGCGCTTGACGTCCTTGGTGCGGATGCACTTGTACAGCACAGACTGGGGCAGGTTGGGGTAGGTCTTCGTCAGGAATTTGTCCAGCCGCTGCCCGGCGTCGTTTTTCCCGATGATCACAATGCGCCTAGGCATGGGGAGCCCCCTTTCCTCCCTGGGCCTTGCGCCGCAGGGTGAAGAAGAACTGGGGCAGGCTCAGCACAATGCCGATGCCCAGGGCGATGGCGATGGCGATCTTGATGGTCTCCAGGCCCTTTGTGAGGGCCATGGCGTTGTCCCGCATAAAAAAGTGGTAGCCGGTGTAGTAGATCCCCGCCCCGGGCACGATGGGGAAAATGCCGCAGATGAGGAACACAGTCACCGGGGCCTTCCGGGAGAAGGAGAAGATTCGGGAGAACCAGGCCAGGGCCACGGTGGCGAAAAAGGAGGCCGCCACCACGCCCCCGCCAAAGCCGGTGACCGCCAGGTACACCAGCCATCCCACCGCCCCGGTGATACCGCAGTAGACGTACTCCTTCTGGGGGGTGTGGAAAATGATGGCGAAGGCGATGGTGGCCACAAAGGCCACCCCCGTCTGGAAGGCCCAGTTGAGCAAAGTTGCCAGATCGATCACAGCACAGCACCTCCCGTCACCAGAGACAGGCAGCGGACCACCACGCCCACGCCCACGGCGATGCAGCCCCCCACCAAAAAGGCGTCCAGCATACGGATGGCCCCGCTGAGGTAATCCCCGTGGAAAAAGTCCCGGATGGAGGTGGTCAGCGCCACCCCGGGCACCAGCCGGATGATGGAGCCGATGATGATCTTGTCCATGTGGTGGCCCACCCCCAGCAGCAGGAACACCGCCCCGCAGAGGGTCACCAGGGCGCTGGCGGTGAGGTTGGTGAGGAACTTGGACAGGTCCCGCTTGCCCGCCCAGTAGAGGAACAGCTCCAGCAGCACGCCGCAGAACAGGGCGGTGAGGGCGTCGAAGGCGTCGCCCCCAAACAGGTAGCTGAAGGAGGCGCTGCCCACGGCGCAGGCGGCGGTGGCCAGGGGCAGGGGGGAGTATGGGGTCTTTTGAATCTTTTCCAGGATCTGGAAGGCCTCCTCCACCGTGTGCTGCCCCTGGGCGATCTCCCGGGACAGCTGGTTGACGGCGCAGATCCGCCCCAGGTGGGTGGTGGTGCCGGGAATGTGCCGCAGCTCCACGGAGTGCTGGGAGCCCCCCTCCACCCCCTCGGCGAAGATGGCGTTGGTGAGCACGTACACGTGGAAGGTCTCCACCTGGTAGGCGGAGGCCACCCGCTCCATGGTCTCCTGCACCCGGGAGATCTCCGCGCCGTTTTTCAGCAGGGTCTCCCCCATTTGGAAGGAGAGCTCCAAGATCCCCGCTTCCTCTTTCATGTCCTGTTCCCTCCCAGCCGCCAGGGGTTCTGGCTTTCCCCGCCCCAGGCAGGTCGTTCTCTTACAGGATCTGCCGATCCTCTCGATCTATAGTCATTGGTATGTTCGAACCAAAAAGCGTTCTATCTAACTAAAGCCGCCTCGTCTCACAAGGAGGGGGAGCTGTCTTTCCAAAAGAAGCGAAGCCATGCTCTCCCCGGGGTCCTTGTCTCAGGCCAAGCTCTCTCACGCCGAAAGGACAAGGATTTCACGCCTGCCTTAGACCCTATCCCTTGTGGGAGACTCTATCTCGGCTCGTGTATTCCCCTGCTGAGAAGTTGCGCTCCCAAAGGGTTTAGCTGTCGGGTGCGGTGGGGTGCCTCTCGAGATGGCCCTCGCCTTCGCTGGCGAATTCCCCTCACACGCTGAGGTTTTTCCCGCCGGGGCATCCCGCTCCCGAAAGGGTTGCTCCCGACTGTACCGGGGTCCCTCTCGGGATGGCCTTCGCCTTCGCTGGAGAACTCCCCTTCCACGCCGGGCTTTCCGCCGGGGTACCTTCCCAAAGGGGTTGGCTCTCGGTGCGGTGGGGTACCTCTCGAGACGGCCCCCGCCTTCGCTGGTGAACGCCCCTCACACGCTGAGGTTTTTCCCGCCGGGGGTATCTCGCTCCCAAAGGGGCCTGGCCCACAGTGCGCCGGGGTGCTTTTTAGGAATGGCCCCGCCTTCGCTGGTGAACTCCCCTCCCACGCCGGGTTTCCCGCCGGGGTATCCCGCTCCCAATGGGGTTGGCTTTCGGTGCGCTGGGGGCGTCTTCCCGGTCACGCAACTACCATGTTAATAGAAGCGGGGACCGATGTCAAGTTTCCCGGGGAAAAGTTGGGGGAAAAAACAGTTTCTTTTCCCCGGGTTTTGTGATAAAATGGAAAAAACTGGAAGAAGGTGAGGAAGGGTTGGGCAGAAGGACGATGGGGTTTTTACTGGCCCTGTGCCTGCTGTGGGGGATGCTCCCCTGGCAGGCGGCCGCCGCGGAAGAGACCGCTTTTTACGGCACCCTCACCGCCAGGGAAGGCAAGGACGGGGACGCGGTGGACCTGATCCTCTCCTACGACGGCAGCTTGGGGAAGATCGGCACCTTCCTGGTGGAAATCCAGTACGATGAGGGCCGGTTCCAGTACCAGCGGGTGCGGGAGTCGGAGACCCTCCAGGCCGGGGTGACCACCACCGCCGCCTCCCCGGGCCAGGTGGCCACGGTGTACACCGCCTTCCCCCACGAGGACGCCCTGGAGCTGCCGGAGGAATCTCTGACCTACCGGTTCCAGCTGCTGGAAGGGGCCGCCCCAGGGGAGGCGGACTTCCAGGTGGCGGTGTACGACATCGTGGACCTGACCCCGGTCTACCTGGGCCACGACACCAGCCAGACCCTGACCTACACCGTGCTGGAGCCTCCCAGCGGCGACGCCACCCTGCGCAGCCTGCTCCCCGAGACGGGAGAGCTGGTGCCGGACTTCTCTCCGGACAGGCTGACGTACCACCTGACCGTGCCCTATGAGGTCAAGCAGCTCACCTTTTTAGCGGAGCCGGCCCCGGGGGCCAGCTGCCGGGTGAACCGGAAAAACCTGGGCAGTGGCGGCAGCGAGACGGAGTTCCGCTTTACCGTTACCGCGGAGGACGGGAAGACAAAGCAGGAATACACCGTGCTGGTCTACCGGGAGGAGAAGGCGGAGCCCAGCCCCACGCCTACGCCCACTCCCAAGCCCACCCCCACCCCGAAACCAACTCCCACGCCCAAACCC
>DXDU01000015.1 GCA_019115285.1 Candidatus Acutalibacter pullistercoris | reverse complement strand
AGAAAGCTTCCTCGAGTGGGGGGTTATCAAAGGGGTCGCTGCGTGCCGGTGGCACGCGTCCAGCGACCGGTCTCACCTGCCGGCTCGGTCGGCGCTGAACGGTCGCCACTGGCGACCAGCGCCTCGCGCTCTGCAAGCTTTTTGTAAAAAGGCTGTTACGCCCCAGTGGGGCGTTGCCCAACAGCCGACCGAGCCGGCAGGCGAGAAGACCAAAAACTTTTAGTTTCCCTCTATCGCACCAGGTGCGGTCCACCCGCCCATAAAATCCCGGCGGGCGAAGCCCAGAGGGATTTTCCTGGCCCGTCCGGCCACGGACACGAGAAAGGCGAGAGGTTTCCCTCTCGCCTTTCTCGCTCTTGTCAGGAGGAAGCGCGGTCCTTTGTAAAGGCCCGCTCCCGCTTGTGTAATACGTAGTAATAAGACAGGCACAGCAGCAAGAACGCTCCTACCCAGCCTGCGGCGTAGGCCATGTACACCCCCCAGCGCCCCAGCCACAGGGGCAGGAAGGCCACGCTCACCAGGCGCAGGCCCAGCTCCACGAACCCGGAGAGCATGGGCACCAAAGCGTTTCCCATGCCCTGCAGCCCCGAACGGTACAGGTACAGCAGGTACAGGGGGAGCAGCCCGGCGCCGATAACAAGCAGGTTCTCGTAGCCGATCTGGGTAATCTGGGCCATCTCCTCCGGGGTGCCGGTGACCAGCAGGCCGATCATCTGCCGGCCGAACAGGCCTGCCAGCCCCGCCGTAACCACCGCCGCCGCCAGGGCCACCCGGCGCACGCATTTCATGCCCGCCCGAATCCTGGCAAGGTCCCGGACGCCGTAGTTCTGGGCCGAGTAGGTGGCGAACGCCCCGTCCAGGGCCCCAGCCACCAGCTGCATCAGGTCGAAGTACTTCATGGCGGCGGCAGTGCCCGCCACGAAAATGGTCCCATAGCTGTTGATCATCCGCTGCACGAACAGCCCGCCGATGGAGATGATGCCGTTGCGAAAGCCCAACGGCGCCCCCAGCCGCAGCAGCTCCCAAACCTGGGCCCGGTCCGGCCGCAGGTCCCGCCGGGACAAGCGCACCTCCCCAATGGAGGAGAGCTTCCACAGGCAGAAGAAAAAGCTGAACAGCTGGGCCGTCACGGTGGCAGCAGCCACGCCGGCCACCCCCCAGTGGAACAACGCCACGAACACCACGTCCAGAAGGACGTTGAGGACGCTTGCCAGAATCACCGCCACCAAGGGGGTGCGGCTGTTGCCCAGGGCGGAGAGCAGCTTGCCCGCCACGTTGTAAGCCATGGTGATCAGGGCGCCCCCGAAGAGCCACTGCAGGTACACGGTGGCGTCGGCCACCAGCTCTTCCGGGGTGTCTATGGCCCGGAGCATGGGCCCGGCCCCCAGCACCCCTGCCAGGGACAGGGCCGCCCCCAGCACCAGGGCCACCCAGATAGAGCTGCCGATGGCCCTGCGCAGGGCCCCGGTGTCGTGGCCCCCAAAGCGCTGAGCGTACAGCACCCCAAAGCCCTGGGTCAATCCGATGATCACGTCGATGACCATCCAGCTCACGGTGCCTGCCGCTCCCACCGCCGCGAAGGCGTTCACTCCCAGAAACTGCCCCACCACGGCGCTGTCCGCCACGGCGTACAGAGACTGGCAGATGTTGGAGAAAAACAGGGGCACCGCGAACCTTACCAGCAGGCCCAGGGGTTTGCCCTGGGTCATATCCATTGTTTTCATTGCGCGATCTACCTCTTTTCCACGAATGGTTCCACGGTCTCACGTTTGGAAAAGGGGTCAGTCCGATTCGCCTCCCGTCCCGGGAAATCCCGGGCAATGGGCTTACTCAGATCCCCCGGGAGGCTGCCACGGCGGCTGGGGGAATAGCTTGGGTCCGCACAGGGATCTCCTCCTTTCGCAAAGCGTACGGAAAGCCCCCGCCCCTAAGGGCAGAGGCTTCCCACTGGAGAATAAAACACAAGAAAGTGTTGTTTCGATTTGGAAGGGACCGGGAGTTTACTCCACGGTGGTCAGGTCCCACTCGTCGTTGATCTTGGGCACGTCGCTAATCAGGCGCTTGGTGTAATCCGCCTTGGGATGGATGATTACATCTTCCGCCGGACCGGACTCTACGAACTTGCCGTGCTCCATGATGTACACAGAGTCGGACACGTAGTAGGCCAAGCCGATGTCGTGGGTGATAAAGATGATGGTCATGTGCTCGTCGTCCCGCAGCTTCAGCAGGTAGTCCAGAATGGTGGCCCGAGAGCAGGCGTCCACCATGGAGGTGGGCTCGTCCGCGATGAGGATCTTGGGCTTGAGCAGGAAGATACGGGCGATCATCAAACGCTGCATCTGGCCGCCGGAGAGCTCGAAGGGGTACTTGTTGGTGAGCTCGGCGTACTTCAGGTTCACGAAGGAGCAGGCCTCGGTCATCAGCTTTTCCTTCTCCTCTTTGGAGAGGTGCCGGCCGCCGGCCATGTTGATGCAGTCGAGAAGCACGGAGTCGATCTTGTTGAACATGTTGAAGGAGGAGAAGGGATCCTGGAACACGGCCTGGATGTTCTTCCAGTACTCTTTCCGCTTTTTGCCGGAGGAAATGTCCCGGGGCTGGCCGTTAAAGTACATATTCCCTTCTGTCACGTTAATCAGGCCCAGGATCATCCGGGCGATGGTGGTCTTGCCGGAACCGGACTCGCCCACGATGGAGATCACTTCGCCTTCCCGGAAGTCGAAGTCCACGTGGTCCACAGCCGTGGTCCTGGTCTTGCCGTAGCCGAAGACCTTGGTGATGCCTTCGCCTTTCAGGACAGATTTACCCAGTTCAGCCATTTCTTCCGTACACCTCCTTCAGGTAATCTACGTCGTACAGGCAGCGGTACATGCGGCCGTTGCCGAACTCCTTCTCAGGCACTTCGTAGAAGGAACACTCGGGCTTGGCGTACTTGCACCGGGCCGCGAATCTGCACCCAGCAGGGGGTCTCTTCAGGTTGGGCGGGGTGCCGGGAATGGCTTCCAGCTTCTGCTCCCGGGTGCCCGCCTCGGGGACGATGATGGAGCCCATCAGGCCCTTGGAGTAGGGATGGACAGGGTCGAACACCATTTCCTTGGCGGTGCCCTTCTCCACGATCTGGCCGGCGTACATGACCATGATGTCGTCGGTGACGTTGTAGAGCAGGGGCAGCTCGTGGGTGATGAAGATCATGGACTTGATAAAGCCCTTCTCCATCAGCTCCCGCAGCATGCGGATGACCATCTTCTGGCTGGTGACGTCCAGGGCGGAAGAGGGCTCGTCGGCGATGAGCACCTTGGGAGACAGAATGGTGGAAATGGCGATGACCGTGCGCTGCTTCATACCGCCGGAGAGCTCCACCGCGTGCTTTTCCAGCACTTCCTTGGGCAGGCCCAAGATCTGGAACCGCTCCACGGCCATGTCGTAAATGTCTTTCTTAGAGACCTTCTTGTCGTGGGCGTGGATCACATCCTCGATAAAGCGGATGATCTTCTGGGTGGGGTTCAGGGCGTTCATGGCGGCCTGGGGGATGTAGGCGATCTCGTTGCCCAGCACCTTGCGGCGCACGTCGTCGGGCTTCATGTCAGAGATCTTCAGGCCGTCTACGATAATCTCGCCGCTCATGTAGTGCAGGGGGGCGAAGTAGTAGCCCATCAGGCTCAGGGCCAGGGTGGACTTGCCGCAGCCGGACTCGCCGGCGATGCCCAGGGACTTCCCTTCCTCAATCTTCAGGGAGACCCCGTCCACGGCGTACACGTCCTCCTTAAAGCGGGTGACGTACTTTGTCTTCAGTTTGTTGACTTCCAGCATATACTTAGCCATATCTAGTTCCCTCCTTCTCAGCTGTCACGCAGCTGCGGGTTGAACACCTGGTCCAGCCCAGTATTCATCAGGTTCAGCGAGAAGGTGATCAAGGCCACGGAGATGATCACCGGGATAAACGCCCACCAGCAGTTGGAGGTCAGCGCGCCGAACTTCTGCGCCCAGTTCATCATCAGGCCCAGGGTGGTGGCGTCTGCGGTGGAGGGCCCAAGGCCCAGCATGGAAAGCTGCGCTTCGGACAGGATGCCGGAAGAGATCTGGAGGATCATCGCCATGACCACGTAAGAGGCCAGGTACGGCAGAATGTCCACCAGGACGATCCGGGGCAGGCTGTGCCCAGAGAGCTTGGACAGGTTCACGTGGTCGCGGTTGCGCAGAGAGAGCACCTGGCTGCGCACGGAACGAGCGGTCCAAGGCCAAGAGGTGCAGCCGATGATCATGGCCACCATCATGGGGCCGCGGGCCGCCTGGCCCACGCTGTTGGCGATCAGGATCAGGATGACGAAGCTGGGGATGACGGTAAACAGATTGGTGATGAACACCAGGAAATCGTCCACCCAGCCCCCCAGGTAACCGGAGAGCAGGCCGAAGAACAAGCCGATGATGGTGGCGATGATGCCGGCCAGCAGGCCGATCTGCAGGGACACGCCGATGGAGCTGGCAAGCTTGGTGGCCATGTCGGCGCCGAAGTTGTCAGTGCCCATGGGCACGGTGACGGTGTTGGAAATGTCGCTGACGTTGACGAACTGGTTGGCGGCCACTTCCTTAGAGACCTGCAGGTTGCCCTCTTCGTCCTCCACGGCCAGGATGATGCCGCCGTCGCCGGAGCCCAGAGTCTTCAGCTGCTCGTCTAAGCGCTGGTACGCCCGCTTGTCAGCCGTAATCAGTCCCTGAGAGAGCTCGGGATCGTACTTCTCCTGCCACAGGGCCACAAGGGCCTCGGCGTCGTTCAGGTCGATGTCGCCCTCGGCGACGCCGGCCTGGTTGACCAGCCACTTTTTCATGCTCTCCCGGGTCTCTTGGGGCAGGGCGCTGTCGTAAGCGGAGGAAGCCGTGTCCACGTTAAAGGTCAGGCTGTCGCCGCTCTGGGCGGTGTCCACCACAGAGACGTAGGTGCCGGGAGCGTAGAACCCAGTGCCCACCATTTCCATGGGGCCGAAGGAGGACACCATGGGATAGAAGATGGCGAACACCAGCATAATAACGAAAATCACAAACCCCACAACAAATTTTGGAGAATGGAACACCTGTTTGATCTGATGAAACATTTGTCCTCCTCCTTTCAGCTATCGGTCTGCGTCGCTTTGACGCGAGGATCGATGACGGCGTACAGAATCTCCACCACCAGGTTGGCGATCAGCACCATGATGGTGATGATCAGCGTACAGCTGGAGAGCAGGGGATAGTCACGCCCGGAAATGGAATCGAAGATGGTGCTGCCGATCCCGGGGTAGCTGAACACCATTTCAGCCACCAGGTTGCCGCCCACCATGGTGCCAAGGGACAGGGCCAGGCCGGTGACCTGGGGCAGCATGGCGTTGCGGAACACGTAACCCACGATCTTGTGGTCGCGGATGCCCAGGAAGCGGCTGTACTTCACGTAGTCCGCGTTGAGCTCGTAGATGGACATAGAGCGCATGCCGATGGCCTGACCGCCGATGGTGACCAGCACCATGGTGAGGAAGGGCAGGCGGTAGTGGTCCAACACGGAGAGGACGAACTCCATGCTCCAGTGGGGTGTCATGCTAGGCGCGTAGCCGCCGCCCACAGGGAACCAGTGGAGCTGGCTGGCAAACAGCCACAGGAACACCATGCCCAGGCCAAAGGTGGGAATGTTGGAGATGAACATGAAGATGGGCAGCAATGCCTTGTCCACGCCTTTTCGTATGTAGGCCGCCAAGGCGCCCAGCAAGTTTCCTATAAACCACCCAACGATGATGGAGGGCAGCTGCAGGGCCAGGGTCCAGATGATGGCCGACCCCACGATGTCGTTTACAGAGCGGGGATACTGGGAGATAGACATGCCCAGGTTCCCTTGGAACAGGTTGCCCACATAGGTGAAGAACTGTTCCGGCAGAGACTTGTCCAGGCCGAACTCCTCGGTGTACTGCCGCACCATCTGCTCGCGGACGCCGGGGTCGGTGACGCCGGTGGCAGCCTGGTTTACAAGCATGTCTACAGGGTTGCCGGGCATCAACCGGGGCAGCAGGAAGTTTAGGAAGACGGCGCAGATCAGGGTGATTACGTACCAGATGATCTTCCGGCCGTAATACTTCGCCATTCCTTTCAACGAGACACACCTCTCTTTCTCAGGTTTTAGAATAGGAAGAGGGCCGGAGACTGCAGCCTAGGGCTACAGCCGCCGGCCCACCTCTTTACTCACAGTTCCTAATTAGATAGGAACATTTGGGACTATAGAACTCACGTTTCAAGAGAGGACTCTTTATCCGTTGACGAGCTCCAGGTTGTACAGAGCGGCCACGCCGTAGCCGTCAGAGCACATCATAGGAGGAATCTTGGGATCGGAACCGTCGTTCTCGTTGGGGAAGTTGGTCCAAACGCTCTCGTTGCAGGCCATGAACTGGAAGGGACGGTACATGACGCCGAAAGAGGGAACTTCGGTCAGATAGATCTCGTTCAGGCGCTGATAGATTTCAAGCTGCCGGGTCTCGTCCAGGCAGTTGGCCAGCTCTTCGATGAGAGCGTCGGCCTCTTCGTTGTACCAGCGGCCCTGGTTGGTGGTCATCACTTCGGGGAACTCGCCGCCGAAGCCGTACATGTAGAAGTAAGCTGCGCCGTAGGTGGTGCCGCCGTAAGAGGTCAGGGTGATGTCGAAGTTGCCAGCCTGCAGGTCATCGTTGTACTGGGCAGCCTCGGGGAAGTAGGTCTCGATGGCGATGCCCAGATCCTTGCCAGCTTCCTGCACGATGGTCAGAGCGGCTTCATAGTCGGACCAGCCGGTGGGGCACTCTACCTTGAAGGACAGCTCTGCGCCGTTCCACTCGCGGTTGCCGTCGCCGTTGGAGTCCACGATGCCGGCCTCGTCCAGCAGGGCGATGGCGCCTTCCACGTCGTTACCGGTCCACTGCAGGGGAGCAAGGGCTTCCTTGTCCAGGATCATAGCCTGCTGGGCGTCGGACCAGTTGAACAGGGTGCGGGGATACTCTTTGAAGGTGGGGGACTGGCCGGTCATAGCGGAAGCGATGATCTGGTCATAGTCCACGGCCATGGCAATGGCCTTGCGCAGGGCGGTCTGATCCAGGCCGGGCTTCTGCACGTTGTAAACCACGGTGGGGATGGTGCCGGGGCCGTTGTAGGGAGGCTCCTCCATGTAAGTGGAGATGGGCAGGCCCTCGTCTTCCCACATGGTCTGGATGTTGGCGGTGTACATCTGGTTGATGTCGATCTCGCCGTTCATGAACGCCTGGGCGCCCACGTCGTTGCTGGAGTAAATGTTGTGGATGATGTACTTAGGCACAGGCAGCTTGCCCCACATGGACTCGTCCTGGCCCCAGTAGTTGTCGTCCCGCTGAATCACCCACTTCTGGTCGTTCTGCTCCAGGGGATGATAGGGGGCGGTGGAGGGGGCGTCCCACATGGCCTCGTTCTTCATGGCAGTGGCGTCGCTGCCGTTGGCAGCATCCAGCTCCTCCAGATAGGCCTTCTGCATGATGTACATCTTCCGGATGAGCTCTTCCACCTTCATCAGGTTCATGCCGTCGCCGGTGTTCACCTGGAACTCCACGGTGTCGTCGTCAACAGCCACGATGTCGGTGATGTAGGGCTCGTAGGCGATGCCCAGGTTGGTGTCGTAGTTCACGTACGCATCCCAGGAGGCCTCCACGTCGGCGGCGGTCAGATCAGAGCCGTCGCTCCAGTGGGCAGCAGCCTTCAGCTTCACGGTGACGGTGGAGTTGTCGTCAGCCCACACCCAGTCGCCGTCAGCCAGCAGGGGGTAATCCTTGCTGTCGGAGATGTTGTACATGTACAGGGTCTCCCATACCAGCTCGCGGGCGCCGGTGTCGCCGTTCGCCATAGCGGCGTAGTTGGCGTTGGCAGCCATGGGGTTGTTGGAGACGGGGGTGGCCCACTGCTGGCCGCCCTGGTACAGGCTCTCCTCGCGGGGATAAGAACCAGTGGTGGTGTCGTCAGTCGCGGGCTCCTCAGCTTCTTCGCTGGATTCGGACTCGTCAGCGGGCTCGCTGGACTCGTCAGCGGGCTCGCTGGTCTCCGAAGTGCTGGACTCCGGAGTGGAAGTGCTGCTTTCACCGCCGCCGGAGCAGGCCGTCATACCGACGACCAGCGCCAGGGCCAGCAGCAATGCCAGAACTTTGCGCCATGATTTCATAGCAATACATCCTCCTTACAAGAGATTGCGGTTTTCGCCGCACCGTTTTTTTGCGAGGGAACGGCGGGCAGACTTGACCTCGGCAGTTTGCCCAGATATTCGCCTCTTTGTTCCTCAGTTTACAACGATTTTTCCTCGATGAATAGCAAAATCTCACTTGGGATATAGCAAAATCTCACCGACTTCATAATTTCTTAAAATATAAGCCTTGTATTTTATATATATTGACGATTTCCCTCCCCGCCGTTTTTCCTTTTGAGAATCACCGCCTCGCCCGGCCCCAGGCCAGGCGTTTCCTGCTGTCTTGACACCTCCCAGGCCATTTGCTACAATACAGGCAGACGCCATACTATAGAAAAGAGGAGGGGCCTTTTTGCATACCGCCGACAAGATCACCTTTTCCGGCTCTGGCGACGAGCCCCTCTACACCATCCACTACGACTTTGAAGATTACCCCGCCGCCATGTTCCGCCGGGAGGCAGGGGGCATCCCCAACCCCTTGGCCATCCCCCACCGCCACCAGGAGCTGGAGTTCGTCTACGTCAAATCGGAAAAAATGGTGTGCCAGGTGGGCGAGGAACAGATCGTCCTCCTGCCCACGGAGGGGCTGTTCGTCAACACCTGCCAGCCCCACTGCTACCCCCACCGGGACGACTGCCGCCGGAAGAAGGACAGCGACTTTTTCGCCCTGCTCTTCTCCCCCGACGTGCTGGGCCTCAACCCCCAGCTGGAGGCGTCCTTCGCCCTGCCCCTGCTGGAAAACCCGAACCTTGCCTACCTCCACTTAAAGCCCTCCATCCCCTGGCAGGAGGACGTGCTCCACAGCCTGCTGGACATGGAGCGGTGCTGGACCTCCCCCACCGCCCCCCTGCGGCTGCAGAGCCTGCTGCTGCAGGTCTGGGAGACCCTCTACCTGCGGCTGGTGTACACCGGCTCTTCCGAGGCCCCGGCCCTGCCCTCCCTGCGCAGCATGCTGGAGTACATCCACCAGTCCTACGCCGAGAAGATCCTGTTAAAGGACATCGCCAGGGCCGGGTTCGTCAGCGAGAACACCTGCATCGCCCTGTTCAACCGGCACCTGGGGGTCTCCCCCACCAGCTACCTGAACAAGTACCGGCTGGAAAAGGCCGCCCAGCTCCTTGTCACCACCAAGCTCTCGGTGACGGACGTGGCCCTGGCCACGGGCTTTGCCAGCTCCAGCTACTTTATCAAGCTCTTCCACCAGGCCTACCAGATTCCCCCCTCCGAATACCGCCGGCAGTGCTGCCGCTGTCCCTGACCCCCGGACCCGGGGGCCTTTTTTTCGCCCCGCCTCTTGACTTAAAGACAGCTTTAAGGGCTACAATGTTCTCAAAACCTGCGGAAAGGATGACCCGACTATGAAAAAACTGGGCTTCGGCCTGATGCGCCTCCCTACCCTGGACAAGAACGATCCCAGCAAGGTGGACGTGGAACAGCTCAAACAGATGGTGGACCTGTTTTTGGAAAAGGGCTTCACCTACTTCGACACCGCCTGGATGTACAACGCCTTCGCCAGCGAGTCCGCGGCCAAAGCCGCCCTGGTGGACCGCCACCCCCGGGAGAGCTTCACCCTGGCCACCAAGCTCCACGCCGGGTTTTTCAACTCCTTCGAGGACCGGGACAAGATCTTTAATGCCCAGCTGGAAAAGACCGGCGCCGGGTATTTCGACTACTACCTGCTCCACGGCATCGAGGGCAACGTCTACCACAAGTTCGAGGAGTTTGACTGCTTCAACTGGCTGCTGGAGAAAAAGGCCCAGGGCCTTGTAAAGCACCCGGGCTTTTCCTATCACGACGACCCGGAGCTGCTGGACAAGATTTTGACCAAGCACCCGGAGATGGAGTTTGTCCAGCTGCAGATCAACTACCTGGACTGGGACAGCCCCTGGATCCACTCTAAGGGCGTGTACCAGGTGGCCAGAAAGCACAATGTGCCCATCATCGTCATGGAGCCCGTCAAGGGCGGCACCCTGGCCCACGTCCCCGAAAGCGTGGAGCGGCTGTTCCGGGAAAAAGAGCCGGACCTCTCCCCCGCCTCCTGGGCAGTGCGGTTCGCCGCCTCCCTGCCCGGGGTGATGATGGTCCTCTCCGGCATGAGCGACCTCTCCCAGATGGAGGACAACCTCTCCTACATGGAGGACTTTAAGCCCCTGACGGAGGAGGAGCAGCAGCTGTGCTTCACCGCCGCCAAGCTCATCAACGACCAGATCGCCATCCCCTGCACCGGCTGCTCCTACTGCACCGAGGGATGTCCCCAGCACATCGCCATCCCCCAGTACTTCTCCCTGTACAACGAGGACATGCGGGAGGTGGAGAGCAAAGGCTGGACGGTGAACTTCACCAACTACGCCACCCTAGCGAAGACCTTCGGCAAAGCCGCCGACTGCATCGCCTGCGGCCAGTGCGAAGCCGTGTGCCCCCAGCACCTGCCCATCATCGACCACCTGAAAAAAGTCTCCCAGCGCTACGACCAGCGCTGAGAGAGCTGCTGCCTATTATTTATAGAAAGAGGGGCTGGTGAGTTAAACACGCCTGCGTGAAACCCATCCCGCCGGGTGGGATAGCTTTGGGGGGCCCACTCCCCTGGTCTCGCCTGCCGGCTTGCTCTGGTTGAGTACGCCCCACCCCCTTCCCCCCTCCCGCGCTTATACCATGGAGGTATATCTAACCTCGTTGGCGCGGGAGGGGGATTTTATTTTTATTTTTTAATAGGATTTTCAAGGGGACTCCGTCCCCTTGAACCCCTGTTTATAGCTCGCCTCCTTTGAGGCAGAAACCTGTAAAAAGTGGGGGGTTGTCAAAGGGGGGCCGCCAGGCCCCCCTTTGGAATGAGATTATAGAATAATAATCCCCCTCCCGCGCCAGAG
>DXDU01000142.1 GCA_019115285.1 Candidatus Acutalibacter pullistercoris | reverse complement strand
CCGCAGCCGGCGTCGCACAGGACCAGGCCCTGGCCCTCGAAAGCTCCCAACTCCCCGGCGCAGGACCGGGCCAGCTCCCCCAGGGCCTGGCGGAAGGGGGCGTAGTAGCCCGCCTCTAAAAACCTCCGGCGGCTGTCCACCATCTCCTTGCTGTCCCCGGGGACTTTGGCGTGCATCTGGCTGGGGGGCAGCAGGTGGACGTACCCCTGGCGGGCCCGGTCGAAGCTGTGGCCTCTGGGGCAGCGGACGGCATGGTCCTCCCTGGTCAAAGGGGCCCCGCACAGGGGGCAGCAAAACAGCAGCTCCTCCATGGGTTCACTCCTTGGCCTCAAACCAGGTGCGGCCGGAGCCCGCCTCCGCCACCATGGGCACGGAGAGGCTCACCGCCCCTTCCATCTCCTGGGTGAGCAGGGCTTTGACCTGTTCCCGCTCCTCCTCGGGGCACTCCACGATGAGCTCGTCGTGGACCTGGAGGATGAGCCTGGCCCGCAGGCCCTCCCGGGCAAGCCTGTCGCTTACCCGGATCATGGCGATCTTGATGATGTCCGCCGCCGTGCCCTGGATGGGCATGTTCCGGGCCACCCGCTCCCCAAAGGCGCGCAGGTTGAAGTTGCCGCTTTTCAGCTCCGGCAGGTACCGCCGCCGGCCGAAAAGGGTCTCCACATAGCCCCGCTCCTTGGCCTCTTCCACCACCCGCTTCATGTAGGCGTCCACCCCGGCGTAGTTTTTCAGGTACTCTTTGATATAGGCGTCGGCCTCGGCCCGGGTGACCCCCAGGTCTTTGCTGAGGGAGAAGGCCCCGATGCCGTAGACGATGCCGAAGTTCACCGCCTTTGCCTTGGAGCGCATGTCCTTGGTCACCAGGTCCGCGGGCATGCCGAAGACCCTGGCGGCGGTGGCGGTGTGGATGTCCCGGCCCTGGAGGAAGTCCTCCTTCATGGCGGCGTCATCCGCCACGTGGGCCAGCACCCGCAGCTCGATCTGGGAGTAGTCCGCGTCCACCAGCACCCCGCGCTCGGCGGCGAAGAACTTCCGCAGCTCCCGGCCCAGGGAGGTGCGCACCGGGATGTTCTGCAGGTTGGGCTCGGTGCTGGAGATCCGGCCGGTGCGGGTCTCCGTCTGGTTGAAGGTGGAGTGGACCCGGCCGTCGGGGCCGATGACCTTCAGCAGCCCGTCGCAGTAGGTGGAGCGCAGCTTGGCTACCCCCCGGTACCGCAGGACCTTGTCCACCACCGGGTGGAGGTACCGCAGCTCTTCCAACACCTCGGCGCTGGTGGACCAGCCGCTTTTGGTCTTCTTGCCGTGGGGCAGGTTCAATTTGCCGAACAGGGCCTCCCCCAGCTGCTTGGGGGAGTTGATGTTGAACTCGTACCCCACCTCTTCCAGAATCTCGTCCCGCAGGTCCTTTTCCTGGCGCTCCAGCTCCTTGCCGTACTTCTCGATGCTCTCCCGGTCGGCGTAGAAGCCCACGTGCTCCATCTGGGCCAGCACCTGGCTTAGAGGGATCTCAATGGTCTCCAGCAGCTCCCGCTGGCCGTTTTCGTCAATGGCATGCCCTAAGGCCCGGCACAGCCCGGGGAGGGCGGCGGCCATCTGCAGGGCAGGGTCCTCCAGGGCGGGGCAGGGGACCCCGTACTCGGCGCACAGGCGCTCCCCCTCGTAGCTGGAGGCCGAGGGGTTTAAGAGGTAGGCCGCCAGGATGGTGTCGAACTTCATCCCCCGCAGGGTCTCCCCCAGGGACAGGGCCAGCCGGTGGAAGGCCTTGCCGTCGTGGGTGTACTTCTGGATTCTCTCGTTCTGGAAAAAGGCCCGGAGGAACGCGGGGTCCGGTGCGGCCTGGTACAGCTCCCCTTTATGGGAGAAGGCCAGGGACACCAAGGCCCCCTCCTGCCACTGGCCCCAGAAGTAGGCCTCTCCCGCGTCCTCCAGCATGGGCAGCAGGGGGGCGGGGTCGGAGAGCTGGTGGACGGGAGGGAGCTCCCCAACCCCCGCCTCCCCCTGTTGGGGGGCGGGGGCCTGGGCGGCGTTCAGGCCGAACTTCTCCAGCAGGGAGAAGAGCTCCAGCCGCACCATGGCGGAGGCGGCCTTCTCCGGCTCCCCAGGCTGTTTCTGGTAGTGGGAGAGCTCCGTATCGATGGGGGCATCCCGGCGGATGGTACCCAGGTCAAAGCTTAAAAAGGCGTTGTCTTTGGAGTTTTCCAGCTTCTGCCGCATGGCGGGCTTGATGTCCAGTTCCTCCAGATGGTCGTAGACGTACTGGACGCTGCCGTACTTCTGGATCAGTTCCCCGGCGCCCTTGGGGCCGATGCCCGCCACCCCGGGGATGCAGTCGGAGGAGTCCCCCTGGATGGCCTTGATGTCGATGAGCTGGCGGGGGGAGACGCCGTAGTCCTCCCGGATCTTCTCTTCGTCGTACAGGGTGACCTGGGGCTGGCCGAACTTGGTGGTGGCCAGGCGCACCGTGGTTTTGTCCGAGACCAGCTGCAGGCTGTCCCGGTCCCCTGTGGCGATGACGCACTGGGCCCCTTCCCGCTCGCACTGGGCGGAGAGGGTGCCCAGGATGTCGTCGGCCTCCCAGCCTTGGCAGGTCACCACCTGGTAGCCCATGTCCCGGAGCAGGTCCTGAAGCACCGGCAGCTGGACCGCCAGTTCCTCGGGCATGCCCTTGCGGTTTGCCTTGTACCCGGCGTAGGCCTTGTGCCGGAAGGTGGGGCCCTTCCGGTCGAAGGCCACCGCCACCCCGTCGGGGGCGGTCTCCTCCAACAGCTTGTGGAGCATGGTGAGGAAGCCGTAAATGCCGTTTGTAAACTCCCCGTTTTTGGTGGTGAGGACCTTGATGCCGTAGAAGGCCCGGTTTAAAATGCTGTTGCCGTCCAGTACCAGTAGCTTCATAGTCTTGGCCCCTTTCTCAGGCTGCCGGAGCTCAGTTCTCCGGCTGATTCTTCTCGTAGACCTCCTGGAGCAGCCTGTCCAGGTCCTCCAGGGTGGAGAGCTCTCCCGCCCGGCGGCGGAAGGCGGCGGCCCCCCGCAGGCCGTGGAGGTACCAGCCCACGTGTTTTCTGGCTTCCCGCATCCCCCGGGCCTCCCCCTTGTACTGGCAGAGGAGCTCCATGTGCCGGCGGATGACCACGATGCGCTCCGCCAGGCCCGGGGGCGGCACCAGCCGCTCCCCGCCCCCCAAATAGGCGGCGATCTCCCGGAAGATCCAGGGGTTGCCCAGGGCTCCCCGGCCCACCATCACCAGGTCGCAGCCTGTCTCCATAAGCATCCGGGAGGCGGACAGGGCGTCGGTCACGTCCCCGTTGCCGATCACCGGGATGGACAGGGCGGCCTTCACCTGGCGGATCCACTCCCAGTCGGCCCGGCCGGCGTACATCTGGTCCCTGGTCCTGGCGTGGACGCAGACGGCGTCGGCGCCGGCCTGCTCGCAGGCCTTGGCCACCTCCAGGACGTTCTTTTGGTCCTGGTCCCAGCCCAGGCGCATTTTCACCGTGACGGGCACGGGCACCGCGGCCTTCATGGCGGCCACGATCTCCCCGCAGCGCTGGGGGTCTTTCATCAGGGCGCTGCCGCAGCCGTTGCCCGCCACTTTGGGAACAGGGCAGCCCATGTTCACGTCGATGCCCGCCGGGCCGAAGTCCAGCAGCAGCCGGGCCGCCCGGGCCATGGTGGCGGGGTCCTCCCCGAAGAGCTGGAGGAACACCGGCCCCTGGTCCCGGGACAGGTCCGCCAGCTCCCTTGTCTTTTTGTCGCCGTACTCCATGGCCTTGGCGCTGATCATCTCGCTGACGGTGTAGGCCGTGCCGAAGCGCTGGCACACCTGACGAAAGGCGCTGTCCGTCACCCCGGCCATGGGGGCCAGGGCAGCCAGGCCCTGGATCTCTACGTTTCCGATGTACATAAGGTCCCTTCTTTGCTGTGGCGATAGGCGCGATACAGGGCCAGGCCCTGTTCCGAAAACCGCGAAAACTTACTTGAGCACTTTGGAAAACACCATCTGGCTGGAGGCGGAGAACTTCAGCCCCGCCTCCCGGGTGTAGTCCTGCTCCTCGATGGTCAGGCCGTAGCTGGGCAGGAACTCCTGCATAAAGTAGTCCGCCTCGGGCAGGCCCATCTCCTGGATGGCCTTGGTGATGGTCTGCTCCGCCTTGGAGAAATCCCGGTTGCCGCTGCGGCGCTCCTCCACGCACTTTATCACCGCGGAGATTTTGTCCGCCGCCTTCACCAGGGGCTTTAGGGCCTGGTCGGCCTGGCCGCCCATGGTCATGATTTCCCGGTACTCGTCCCGCAGCTCTGGGGGCAGCATGGACACCAGGTGCTCCACCGCCATGTCCTCCACCTCGCCGTAGGCCTTGCGGATCTCCTCGGAGTGGTACTTCACCGGCGTGGGCATGTCCCCGGTGATGATTTCCGGCGCGTCGTGGAACACCGCCAGCAACGCCGCCCGCTGGGGGTCGTAGCTTTTGCCGAACTTCTTGTTGCCGATGGTGGCCAGGGCGTGGGCCACCAAAGCCACCTCCAGGCTGTGCTCGCAGATGTTCTCGCTGCGGGTGTTGCGCATCAGCCCCCAGCGGTTGATGTATTTCATGCGGGAAAGCATGGCGAAAAATGGATACATCCCGTTCCCCCCATTTCACGGTAGTTTGCCGCGCTGCCGCGGCGTCCTTTTTATTATACTATAGTTTGGCCCGGTTTTGGGAAAAATTTTTGCGGGGCCTTTTTTCACAGCCTGCTCCCTGCCTGTGGAAAAGACAAAAAAGGCTTTCGCCCCCCTGCTTTCTGTGGTATAATAGCCGAAGAAAACAGGGCGAGGAAAAAAATCCCGCCCAGCCCAGCGGCTGGAAAGCCGCCTGCGCGGCATGACGCCGCGGGTGTGGTATACTAGGATGCAATCCAAACAAGCATAACAAACACATCCCGCCGGAGGGGCCCAGGCTTTTCCGGCTTTGGGCCGGTGGGGCCCTTCACTTTTTTCTCGGGAGGTGCGCTCTTTTTATGGGCTCTGTCAAGGAAACGCAAAAGAGAAGCATTCGGAACAACTATTTCCTCAAGGCCTTTTTCCTGGGCCTGGGGCTGTCCTTTTTGGTGTTCATCCCCTTTCTTCTGGTGGATGGCGGCCGCTTCCTCTTCTACGGGGATTTCAACGTCCAGCAGGTGCCCTTTTACCGGCTGGCCCACGACGCGGTGCGCTCCGGCAACCTGGGGTGGAGCCACCTGACAGACCTGGGGGCCAACTTTGTGGGCTCGTACAGCTTTTACCTGCTGGGCAGCCCCTTTTTCTGGTTGACCATCCCCTTCCCCTCGGAGTGGGTGCAGTACCTGATGGGCCCGCTGCTCATCCTCAAGTTTGCCTGCGCCACGCTGACGGGCTACATCTACATCCACCGCTACACCAAAAACCAGGATTCCGCCCTGATCGCCGCGGTGCTGTACGCGTTCTCTGGCTTCTCGGTGTACAATATCTTTTTCAACCACTTCCACGAGGCCATTGTGTTCTTCCCCCTGCTGCTGGCGGCGCTGGATGAGTACATGGCCACCCGCCGCCGGGGGCTGTTCGCCCTGGCCGTGGCGGCCTGCTGCGTGGTGAACTACTACTTCTTTGTGGGGCAGGTCACCTTTACCCTCCTCTACTTTTTCCTGCGGCTGCTGTGCAAAAGCTGGCGCATTGGCCCAAAGGACTTTTTGCTGCTGGCCCTGGAGGCCGTGCTGGGCCTGGGGCTCTCCTGCGTGCTGCTGGCGCCCTCGGTGATGACGGTGCTGCAAAATTACCGCACCAGCGAGTACATCAACGGCTGGAACGCCGTGCTGTACAACAACGTCCAGCGGTACCTGCACATCCTCACCTGCTTCTTCTTCCCGCCGGATTTGCCCGCCCGGCCCAACTTCACCCCGGACTCCGGCTCCAAGTGGGCCTCCTTGGGGGCGTGGCTGCCCTTGTTCGGCATGACGGGCGTCATTGGCTGGCTGCAAATGCGCCGCAAGCACTGGCTGAAAAAGTTCTTGTGGATTCTCTTCCTCATGGCGCTAGTGCCCTTCCTCAACGCCTCCTTCCAGATGATGAACTCCGCCTTTTACGCCCGGTGGTACTACATGCTCACCTTGATGATGGCCATGGCCACGGTGCTGGCCCTGGAAAACGACCGGGTCAACTGGAAGCGGGCCATCACCTGGTGCGTGGTCATCACCACGGCCATCGCCTTGGTCGTCGGCTTTATGCCCACCTTCGAGACGGTGGACGGCGTGGAGACTGTCACCTACGGCCTGGAGGACTACCCCACCCGCTTCTGGAGCTATGCGGCCATCTCTCTGGTCTCCCTGGCGGCGCTGGTGTACCTGTTCTGCTTCTGCCGGAAGAACAAGAAGGTGTTCTACCGCTCCACCTTGGTGGCCCTCTCTGTGATTTCCGTGTTCTACTCCATCTTCTTCATCGCCCTGGGCAAGACCCAGTCGGAGTACACCTGGGACCACCTGATTCCCTACAACCTAAACGGCGGCAAAAGCGTGGACCTGCCCGATCTGCAGGAGTCCCGCTCGGACTTTTACGAGAGCCTGGACAACGCCGCCATGTTCTGGCAGATTCCCAGCATCCAGGCCTTCCACAGCGTGGTGCCCGGCTCGATTATGGAGTTTTACGACTCCATCGGCGTGCCCCGGGATGTGGGCAGCCGGCCTACAACGGACCACTACGCCATCCGGGGGCTGCTGAGCGTCCACTGGCTCTTTGACGACGACCACGACGACGCCTACTTCGCCGGGGAGGACATGTCCGACCCCGCCATGCCCGGCTTCGCCTACTATGGCAACGCCAACGGCTACGACATCTGGGAGAACCAGTACTACATCCCCATGGGCTTCTCCTACGACTACTACATCACCCGCAGCGAGTACAACGCCCTAAACGAGGGCAGCGAGAACGCCATTGGCGACCGGGAGCTGGCCATGCTGCGTGCCATCGTCATCGAGGATGACCGGGTGCAGTATTACGAGGGCATCTTGGAGCACCTGCCGGAGAGCATGCGCTCCTTTACGGAGAACGGCTACCTGCAGGACTGCCTGGACCGCCGGGAACGGAGCTGCTCCTCCTTCACCTACACCAACACGGGCTTTACCGCCCAGATAGATTCCACCCAGGAGCAAATCATCTTCTTCAGCGTGCCCTATGAAGCCGGCTGGAGCGCCGCGGTAAACGGCGAGCCCGTGGCCATCGAGAAGGTGAACGTGGGCTTTATGGCCGTGGTAGTGCCCGAGGGTGACAGCGTCACCATTGAGTTCACCTACCGCACGCCGGGCCTGGCTTTGGGCTTTGGCATCACTTTGGTGTCCCTGGCGCTGCTGGTGGCCTACCTGATGCTGATGAACCGGGTGCGGCCCCGTCCCGCCCCCCAGCGCGGCCCCAGCCTGCTGCGGGTGGGGAAAATCTCCCAGTACGCCAAGAGCCGCCATGTCACCTTCCGGGGCCCCAAGGCCATGGTCATCCACGGGAAACGGGAGGCCGCCGTGCCCGAGGAGGAGGCCCCCGCCCCCCTGCCGCCCCCGGCAGAGGGCCAGGCCGCTTCCCCAGAGGAAAAAACCACAACGGATGAATAAAAAAGGAGGGCTTCTATGGAACCCACCATCTATTTTGTAATCCCCTGCTACAACGAGGAGGCGGTGCTGCCTGAAACCACCCGCCGCCTGGCAGAGAAGCTCCAGGCCATGCAAAGCGCCGGGCTCATCGGGAAAGACAGCCGCGTCCTCTATGTGGACGACGGCAGCAAGGACAAGACCTGGCAGCTGATTTCCCAGTTCCACCAGGAATACCCCTGGGTGGAAGGGGTGAAGCTGGCCCACAACCGGGGCCACCAGAACGCCCTGCTCTGCGGCCTGATGACCGCCAAGGACCGGTGCCACGCCGCCATCAGCATGGACGCGGACTTACAGGACGACACCGACGCCCTGGACCAGTTTGTGACAAAGTTCCGGGAGGGCTGCGACGTGGTCTACGGCGTGCGCAACAAGCGGGACACCGACACCTGGTTTAAGCGTACCACCGCCGAGGGCTTCTACAAGGTGATGCACCTGCTGGGGGTGGACGTGGTGTTCAACCACGCCGACTACCGCCTGATGAGCCAGCGGGCTTTGGAGGCCCTTTCGGAGTACAGGGAAGAAAACTTGTTCCTGCGGGGCATTGTGCCGCTGATTGGCTACCGCAGTGACACTGTCTATTACGACCGCCACGAGCGCTTCGCCGGGGAGAGCAAATACCCCCTGAAGAAGATGATTTCCTTCGCCCTGGACGGCATCACCAGCTTTAGCGTAAAGCCCTTAAAGCTCATCTCCAACCTGGGCATCCTCATCTCGGTGCTGAGCATCTTCGGCCTGCTGTACGCCTTGATTTCCTACTTCGCCGGGGTGGCGGTCTCCGGGTGGACGGCCATTGTGTGCTCCATCTGGCTGCTGGGCGGCCTGCAAATGCTGTGCCTGGGCGTTGTGGGGGGCTATATCGGCAAGATATACAGCGAGGTAAAGGCCCGCCCCCGCTACCGGGTGGAGGAGTACCTGGAGCAGGAAAAACAGGAAAAGGGTCCGTAAAAGTTTCGTCCACCTTTAAGTGGTGGTACGCGCGTCCCTCTAAGGAGGCTAAAGGAGCGCACGGCCACCGCGCCAGCCCCCAAAGGGGAGCCAAGCAGGCGCGCAGCCAAAGCCTTGCAAAAAGCCACGTCTCCCCTCTCCTTGCTTGCACAAAACAAAAAGGACCAGCTCTCCCTTTTGGGCAGCTGGTCCTTTCCGTTTCTCTGTTACACGTGGAGGAGCGGCACATTCCTGCGGCAGGCCTCTATCTCCTGGGTGGTGGGCAGCGCCGGGATGGCCCCGGTCTTGGTGGCGCAGGTGGAGCCCGCCGCGTTGGCGAAGTCCAAAAAGTCCCCCAGCTCCTCGGGAGAGAGCTGCTCCGGCCGCTTGCCGGACTGGATAATCCTGGCCAGCAGCGCCCCAAAGAAGCTGTCCCCAGAGCCGGTGGTGTCCTTCACCTTGGTGTCGTAGGTGGGCTTCTCCAAGGAGAGCCCGGGGGCAAAGGCCTTGCAGCCCCGGGCGCCCAAGGTCACCACCGCCAAGGACACCCCCTGCTCCAGCAGGGCCCAGGCGCCCTCCTCCAAGGACTCCTTGCCGGTGAGCAGCTCCAGCTCCTCCCCGGAAACCTTCATGATGTCCGCCAGGGGAATCAGGCTCTTCATGCGCCGGACGCCCTCTTCCTCCCGGCCCTTCCACAGGGGCGGCCGCCAGTTGGGGTCGTAGGCGGTGATTTTCCCCTGGGCCTTGGCGTAGCGCACCAGGCGCTCCACTGTGGAGCGGGAGGGCTCCGCCGTCAGCAGCAGCGAGCCAAAGCACAGCAGCTTGCACGGCTCCAGGAGGGACAAGTCCACGTCCTCATAGCGCAGGCGGGTGTCCGCGCCGGGGTTGCGGTAAAAGCTGAAATCCCGGTCGCCCTCGGGGCTGAGCTGCACAAAGGCCAAGGTGGTGGCGCAGTCCGGGTCCTGGGACAGGCCCAGGGTCTCCACGCCGCAGCGCTCCAGGGTGTCCACCAGGAAGTCCCCGAACATATCCTTGCCCACCCGGCCCAAAAAGCCGGCGCTCACCCCGGCCCGGTGGGCCTGCACCGCCACGTTGGCAGGGGCCCCGCCAGGGTTGCGGGCAAAGAGCAGCCGCCCGTCCTCGGTGATGCCAACGGGGGTAAAATCGATTAAGAGCTCGCCCATGGAAACCATATCCGCCATGTCAGAATCCGCCTTTCCGTTGTAATGCTTTAAAACTATGATACCTGTTTTCCCCGTTTTTGTAAATGGGGAACGGCAAAAAAAGAAGGGCAGCCTGCGCCGCCCCTCTGGGATGGTTTATTCCTTTGTGGCCTTGCGGGGCGCCTTTTTGGGGGCGGGCTCGGCTTTGGTCAAGGTCTTGGGGGATTCCTCCTGCTTTTTCAAAGCCTTGGGGGATTCCTCCTGCTTCTTCATGGTCTTGGCGGGCTCGGCCTTTAGGGCAGTCTCCTCCTTGGCCGCGGCGGCCTTGGTGGAGCGGCTCCCCTTGGCGGCGGGCTTCTCCTGGGCGGCGGCCTTTTTGGCGGCAGGCTTGCGCACCGTCTTGGTGGCGGCCTTGGGGGCGGTGGAGACGAACTTCCACTGCTGGCCCTCGCCGTCCACGCTCTCCCAAATCTGGGCGGGGGCGCCGTCCTCGTCGCTCATGTCCACAATGTCCAGGGCCTTGTCGGCCATGACGTTGACAATCTTTTTATACGTAGGGGAAACAGTGACCAGCTTCCACAGCTGGCTTTCGCCGTCCACATCCTCCCAGGTCTGGACCCAGGTGCCGTTTGCGGTGCCGTTGGCCATCACGTCCAGCACCTTGCCGCAGGCCTTGTTGAAGAACTTGACGCCGCCCTCTGTCTCCAGGAAGGTCCAGGTCTGGGCATCGGTTTTCGCGGGCTCGGCCTGCTCCACTACCAGGCCGTTGTCCAGGCCGGTGGCCTGCAGGGCCTTGCCGCTTCTGCGGTTTACAATCATAAACTCCGCTGTCTTTTTGCCAGCCATCTGTGAAACATCCTTTCTATTTTCCTAAAAATCATGTGCAATGTCTAGCTTTGCCTGCATTATATTCTTTTTCAGCGCCGCTGTCAAATCGGCCCAGGCCGCGGAAATCCTGGATTTTTCCCGATTGGTGGGGCTTTTGCTTGTGCTTTTTGGTTATAATTGGAAAGGCCCCCGGCAGCTTTCGCCCCGAAATTGTTAAAAAGCGGAAATTTTCTGAAAACTTCGCCCGGCGGCGCTTGGAATCCCCACCCACATGGTGTATACTGGAGATAGCAAAAAATCACCTGTTTTTAGGAGGGAATGCCTTGGCCCGCAGCCGAAACAAAACCACCCGCCGCCCCACCTCCCAGCCATCCCGGCGCCAGGCGGCGGCAGAGCGCTTCCACCCAGACCCCCACGCGGGCCTTTCGGAGGAGCAGGTGCGCCAGCGCACCCGCCAGGGCCTGCACAATGGCAGCGCCGCCATCCACACAAAAACCGAGGGCCAGATTATCCGCGAGAACGTTCTGACCTTCTTCAATATCTTAAACTTCGCCCTGGCCTTGGCCGTGATTCTGGTGGGCTCTTTCCGCAGCACGGTGTTCTTGGGCGTGATTCTGGCCAACATCTTCATCGGCTCCTTCCAGAGCATCCGGGCCAAGCGCACCTTGGACAAGCTTTCCATTGTCTCGGCCCCCAAGGCTGTGGTGCTGCGGGAGGGGCAAAAGAGGGAAATCCCCGTGGAGGAAGTGGTGCTGGACGACATTTTGGCGCTTTCGGCGGGCAACCAGATTTGCTCCGACGCTGTGGTGGCCGCCGGGGAGTGCGAGGTCAACGAGTCCCTCATCACCGGGGAATCGGACCCCATTCTCAAGCGGCCGGGGGACAGCCTGCTCTCCGGCAGCTTTGTGGTCAGCGGCAGCGTTCACGCCCAGGTGGAGCATGTGGGCGCCGGGAACTACGCCACCAAGATCGCCGGGGACGCCAAGTACATTAAAAAGCGCAACTCTGAGATCATGGACTCCATCGACCGCATCGTCAAGTGGGTGGGCTTCGGCATTCTGCCCATTGGGGCCCTGCTGTTCTGGAAGCAGTTCTTCGTGCTGGGGGACACCCTGCAGAACTCTGTGGTGAGCACCACCGCCGCCATGGTGGGCATGATTCCCGAGGGGCTGGTGCTGCTGGTCAGCGTGTGCTTTGCCGTCAGCGTGGTGAAGCTCTCCGCCCGGAAAACCCTGGTGCGGGACTTGTACTGCGTGGAGACATTGGCCCGGGTGGACACCCTGTGCCTGGATAAGACCGGCACCATCACCGAGGGCACCATGCAGGTGGACGAGCTGGTCCCCTTTGAGGGCGTGACCCAGCAGGAGATGGACGCCGCCCTGAATGGCCTGGTGTCCAACCTGCAGGACGGCAACCCCACCTTCCAGGCCATCCAAGAGCGCTACCCCCAGCCCAGCCCCTGGCGGGCCG
The DNA here is from genome assembly GCA_019115285.1 of Candidatus Acutalibacter pullistercoris. GTDB lineage: Bacteria > Bacillota > Clostridia > Oscillospirales > Acutalibacteraceae > Acutalibacter > Acutalibacter pullistercoris. The sequence goes on along the minus strand of DXDU01000142.1, from coordinate 223 downwards.
GCACGCTGGTGCCCTTCTCCTCCGCCCGGAAGTGGAGCGGCGCGTTCTTCCCCGGCCGGGGCGCTTTCGTCATGGGCGCCGGGGAGTTTATTTTGGGCGAGGGCTTTTCCGCCATCCGGGAGCAGGTGGAGGGCTACTCCCAGCAGGGGCAGCGTGTTCTGCTGCTGGCCCAAAGCCAGGAGGACTTCGACGGCCAGGCGCTCCCCGGCCAGCTGCGGCTGCT
>DXDU01000141.1 GCA_019115285.1 Candidatus Acutalibacter pullistercoris | reverse complement strand
TGGAGGGGGGGTAGGGGGGTGGGCCTTACTCGTCCCGAGCAAGGCAGCGGGCGAGACGGGGGTGGGCAGGGCATAGCTTACCCCAAAACGCCAGGCGAGACGGGGTAGGCAAGACTTGGCTCCCCCTTTGGGGGAGCTGTCGCCGCAGGCGACTGAGAGGGCGCCCTTCAAAAAAGGGGGTTATCAAAGGGGGTCGCTGCGTGCCGGTGGCACGCGTCCAGCGACCGACCGAGCCGGCAGGCGAGACAGCGATAGCTCCCCCCTTTGGAATGAGATTATAGGTTTATATCCCCCCTCCCGTGCAGATAAGCTGACGATTACCGCTCGGTATATTTAAGGGAGGGGGGTAGGGGGGTGGGCAGCACTAAGCCTCCCCCCGGCAGGCAAGAGCGGGGGATACCGCCTAAGCTGGGTAGACCCGCTTTAAAATCCCGGCGCACACAGTGCAGAGGGATTTTCCTGGCCCGTCCGGCCACGGACCGTCAGGCGAAGACCTGTTCCACCGCTTGTTTGGCGGCGGAGAGCTCTTGCAGGCCGCCGAAGTTGCGGCGGTACACCTCGGTGATCACCGAGCCCTGGTAGCCCTGGGCCTCCAGCAGGGCCCGGAACCCCGCCAGGTCAAACTCCCCCGCCCCGGGGAGCAGGCAGGGCTCCCCGGCCCGGCAGTCGGACAGGTGCACGTGGACCAGCCGGCTGCCCATGGCCTTAGTCACCTCCTCCACGGGGTGGCCCATCATCCGGCACTGCTTGACGTCCAGCACAAAGGCGCAGTCCTCCCCCAGGTGCTGGCGCATCCCGCGGAGGAACGCCGGGTCCGAGGCCCGCAGGTTCCGCACGTTTTCCTGAGCGGGCCAGGCCCCTTCCTCCCGCCCCAGGCGGTACAGCTCCCCAAAGCGCTCCCAGTACCCCTCGTCGGACAGGGCCCCGTGGCCCAGGGGCTGGCCGTGGATCACCACGTACTTGGCCCCCAGGCTGGCGGCCGCCGCCAGGTACCGGCGGTAGAACCCGAAGGCCTCTCGGGTCCGCCGGGGGTAGTCCCCGAACAGCAGGTTGGACTCCATGGCGGAGGTGAAGGGGTGCACCGAGGAAAAACTGGCCCCGTAAGCGTCTCCCAGGGCCCTGAGCCGGGAAAGGAAGGGGGGACACATCTCCTCCCAGCAGTTTAAAAACACCTCGAACCGGCGAAACCCCAGGTCCAGCAGGGTCTGCAGGGCCCGTTCCGTCTCCCAGGGGTACAGGCAGGCGCTGCTGATCCCCGTCTCCATGGCGTCCACTCCTTTCTCTTCGTTTCCATTATAGCCAAGGCCGGCCCTCCCCGCAAGCCCTCTTGCGGGGAGCGGGCTTTTCCGGTATAATAAAAAAGATTGTGAGCAAACGAGACGGCAGGGGTTCCGGGAGGGCGCTGCCCTGCCGAGACTGTACCGATGGTGACTGGCAATGGCGATTTTGACTGTAAACAACATCACACAGAGTTTTGGGGAGGAGACCGTCCTGCGGGGGGTCACCTTCGAGCTGCAAAAAGGCGAGCGGGTGGGACTGGTGGGGGTCAACGGCTCGGGGAAGACCACCCTCTTTAAGGTCCTCACCGGGGAGTACACCCCGGACACCGGCTCGGTGGTCTTCGGCAAGGACACGGTGCTGGGCTACATGGAGCAGCACGTGTGCCGGGACCTGGAAAAGACCGCCTTCGACGAGGTGATGACCGTGTTCTCCCCCCTGCTGCAAATGGAGCGGGAGCTGGAGGAAGTGAGCGCCAAACTCTCCGCCCACCCGGGGGAGGAGGAGACCCAGGGGTTGATCCTGCGGCAGACGGAGCTAAACGACAGGTTCGTGGACGGGGGCGGCCTGACCTGCCGGTCCCGGGCCCGCAGCGCCCTCTTGGGCCTGGGCTTTCTGGAGGAGCAGCTGCAAAACCCGGTGGGGGTTCTCTCCGGCGGGCAGAAGGCCAAACTGCAGCTGGCGAAGATGCTCCTCTCCGGGGCAAACCTGCTGCTGCTGGACGAGCCCACCAACCACCTGGACATCCCCTCGGTGGAGTGGCTGGAGGACTTTCTGAAAAACTACGGCGGGGCCTACATCGTCATCTCCCACGACCGGTACTTCCTGGACAAGGTCACCGGCAGGACGCTGGAGATGGAGGGGAAGACCGTCGCCTCCTACAAGGGCAGCTACAGCCGGTACCTGGACCTGAAGGCCGAGAAGCGCCTGGCCATGGAGCGGGTTTACGAAAACACCCAGCGGGAGATCAAGCGCATCGAGGGGATCATCGAGCAGCAGCGCCGGTGGAACCAGGAGCGTAACTACGTGACCATCGCCAGCAAGCAGAAGCAGATCGACCGGCTGGAGGCCACCCTGGAAAAGCCGGAGGAGGACCCGGAGTCCATCCGGTTCCAGTTCAAGGCCAGCCGGAGGAGCGGGGACGAAGTCCTCACCGCCGAGGACGTGAGCCTCTCTTTCGATGGGCCCAAGCTCTTCGACCACGTGAACCTGGAGATCCGCCGGGGGGAGAAGGTGTTCCTCATCGGGCCCAACGGCTGCGGGAAGACCAGCCTTTTCAAGATCTTGCTGGGCCAGTACCAGCCCGACGGGGGCCTGGTGAAGCTGGGCGCCGGGGTGGACCTGGGCTACTACGAGCAGTCCCAGATGAGTTTGCACGACGAGAAGACCGTCATCGATGAGATCTGGGACCTGCACCCCCGGATGACCCAGACGGAGGTCCGCTCCGCCCTGGCGGTGTTCCTGTTCAAAGGGGAGGACGTGTTCAAGCCTGTGGGGGCCCTGTCCGGCGGGGAGCGGGCCCGGGTGCTGCTGTTAAAGCTTATGCTCTCTAAGGCCAACTTCCTCCTGCTGGACGAGCCCACCAACCATTTGGACATCGGCTCTTGCCAGGCGTTGGAAGACGCCCTGCAGGGCTACGACGGCACTCTGTTTGTGGTGTCTCACGACCGGTATCTCATCAACAAGCTGGCGGACCGGCTGTACGTGCTGGGAAAGGACGGGGCCAAGCTCTACCCCGGCAACTACGACTACTACCTGGAAAAGCGCCAGGAGGAGGCGGAGGCCGCTCCCCGGGAGGAGGCGGCCCCCAAGGTAAACCTCTACAAGCTGCGAAAAGAGCGGGAGAGCGAGCTGCGGAAAAAGCGCACGGCCCTTTCCCGGGTGGAGGGGCAGATCGAGGAGAACGACAGGGAGCGGGCGGCCCTGGCGGAGAAGCTGGAGCAGCCTGAGGTCGCCGCGGACTACCAGGCCGTCACCCAGACCTCCCAGGAGATTGCCGCCCTGGAAGCCCAGGGAGAGGCCCTGCTCCAGCAGTGGACCCAGCTCTCGGAAGAGCTGGAAGCGCTGGAAGAGGCCGCCCGAGAGCTGGACAGCTAAGGAGGAACCCTATGATCCCTGTGCTCTTCCTGCTCCTGCTGGCGCTGGCTGCCCTGGCCGGCATGGCGGCGGGAGGCGTCTCCTATGAGAAAAAGCTGCGCCGCCGGGTGGCCGGACAGTTCGGCCGCCGCCCCGAGGAGGACTACCCTTTGGAGGACATCCCCGCCTACTGCCAGCTGGACCCCGCCCCGGCCATTGACCACACCACCTGGGCGGACCTGGACATGGACCTGGTGTTCCGGCGGCTCAACAGCTGTCAAAGCTCGGTGGGGGAGCAGGTGCTGTATGCCCAGCTCCACCGGCTTTCGCCCCCCGACCACTGGGAGGAGCTTTTGGCCCACCTGGAAAGCCGCCCCCAGGAACGGGAGGCATTGTGGCTGGTTCTGGCCCGGCTGGGCAAGCGCAAAGGAGGGTACAGCCTGCCCGGGTTCCTGTTCACCCCGGTGGAGTGCCAACTTCCCCTGGCGCCCCTCTACCCGGTGCTGGCCTGGCTGCCCTTGGCCTTTTTGCTGCTGCTTCCCTTCTTCCCCTGGGTGGGGGTCGGGCTGTTCCTGGCCGCCTTGTGCGCGAACGTGATTCTGTACTACCTGGGCAAGCGCCGGATCCAGGGGGACCTGGACGCTCTGGGGGCGTTTCTCTCCCTGCTCTCCACCTGCCGGAAGCTGGAAAACGCCCTCACCCTCCCTGTTTTGCGGGAGGAGCTGGACGCCGCCCTCTCCCCCTTCCGCCCCCTGCTGGGCCGGATGGTGGGGACGGGGGTCTCCGGCGGGGCGGACTGGGAGCTGTGCCGGGAGTATTTCCGGCTGCTCACCCTCCGGGACCTGCGGCTGTACCGCCGGTCCCAAAAGCTGATGGCGGCTTATCCCGGGCAGCTGCGGGCATTGTTCGAGGCCGTGGGCCTGGTGGATCTGGCCATTGCCGCCCTTTCGTTCCGGGCCACTCTGCCCCAGTGGTGCCGCCCGGAATTCTCCGAGGAAAACGCCTTTGTGTTCACCGGCCTGTTTCACCCCCTGCTCCGGGACCCGGTAGAGAACAGCGGCCGGTTCACCAAGGACGTGCTCCTCACCGGTTCCAACGCCTCGGGGAAGTCCACGTTCCTCAAGGCACTGGCAGTCAACGCCATTCTGGGGCAGAGCCTCCTCACCTGCGCCGCAAAGGGCTGCCGGTTCCGGCCGGGACCGGTGCTCACCTCCATGGCGGTGAGGGATGACATCTCCGCCGGGGAGAGCTACTTTATGGCGGAGGTGCGCTCCCTGATCCGCCTGACCGACGCCGCCCGCCAGGGGCGCTGCCTGCTGTTGATCGACGAGATTCTCCGGGGCACCAACACCGGGGAGCGCCTGGCCGCCAGCCAGGCGGTCTTGGAGGAGCTCCACCGCCGGGACTGCCTTTGCGTGGCCGCCACCCACGACCGGGAGCTCACCGGGCGGCTGGGGGGCGCGTATCACAACTACCACTTCCAGGAAACACTGACCGAAGAGGGCGTCCAGTTCGACTACACCCTGCGGGAAGGCCCCGCCAACACCCAAAACGCCATCCGCCTGTTAGGGCTGCTGGGCTGCGCCCCAGGGACGGTCCGCCGGGCGGAGGAACTGGCAAAGCAAGGAGAGGAAACGCCATGAAAGTGAAATTTGTCACCCTAGGCTGCAAGGTGAACCAGGTGGAGTCGGAAGCCATGCGGGAGGCCTTGCTGGCCGCGGGCTTCCAGGAGGCCGCCGGGGGAGAGACCGCCGACGTGGTGGTGGTGAACTCCTGCACCGTCACTGCCACAAGCGACCAGAAGGCCCGCCAGGCCCTGCGCCGGGAGAAAAAGCGCAACCCCGGGGCGGTGGCGGTGCTCACCGGGTGCTGGCCCCAGGCTTTCCCCCAAGAGGCACAGGAGTTTCTGGAGGCGGACGTGGTGCTGGGCACCGCCCGCCGGGGAGACCTGGTCCCCAGGCTGCTGGAGTATCTGTCCACCAAGCAGCGGGTGGTGGACATCGCCCCCCACCAGAAGGGGGAGAAGTTCGAGAAGCTCT
>DXDU01000140.1 GCA_019115285.1 Candidatus Acutalibacter pullistercoris | reverse complement strand
CGAGAAGACGCTAGGCCCCCTTTGGAATTAGACTATATAAAACCGTCCCCCTCCCGTACGGAAAAGGTTGAGACTTAAGCTCTCTATCCTTACGGGAGGGGGTGAGCGAGCGCCAGTGGCGCTCTGCCGCGAACCGGTCTCAGCTCCCGCTTCGGGTCCTGCGCCCCGGTGGGGCGCGTCCAGGACCGACCGACGCGGCAGCGGAGACCGGCGCTGAACGGTCGCCACCGGCGACCAGCGCCCGAGCCGGCAGGCGAGACCAGGGGGTGGGCAGCACTTGGCTTCCTCACCGCTGGTCAAGGTGGGGGTTACCGTGCAGGCTGGGTAGACCCGCCCAAAATCCCGGCGCACGAAGTGCGGCGGGATTTTCCTGGCCTGCGGTGCCAACCGCCCCGGGCACCCGCCGCGGAGAGGCGCTTGACAAAACTTTATTTATCTTGCAGGAAGGGAAGTTTTCGGGTACAATGTTCTGTGGAATATTTCGCCTTCTTCCAAGAGGAATCTGGGCAGAAAGTCTAAAATAGAGAAAGGCTGGTGCGAAACCATGGAATTGGACTTCCCCAAGCGCCCCTTCCGCACCCACGGCGGGGCGGCGGTGCCCCATCGGAAAAACACCTGGAGCACCCCCTCGGCGGAAATGCCCCCGCCCCCCTGGGTGGTGCTGCCCATGCAGCAGCATATCGGCGCCCCCTGCGTCCCCACGGTGAAGAAAGGGGACCAGGTCTTTGTGGGCACTGTGGTGGGGGACAGCGAGGCCTATGTCTCCGCCCCGGTGCACGCCTCGGTCTCCGGCAAGGTGGAGGACATCACCGAGATCATGCTGCCCGGGGGGCAGATGACGAAGGCCGTGGTCATCCGCTCCGACGGGAACATGGAGCCGGACCCGGGGATCCACCCCCCCGCCGCCGTGACCAAGAAAGAGGAGCTGGCCCAGGCCGCCCGGGCGGCCGGTCTGGTGGGACTGGGCGGCGCGGGCTTTCCCGCTCACGTCAAGCTGAACACCCCAGAGGGCACGAACATCGACACCCTGCTGGTCAACGCCGCGGAGTGCGAGCCCTACGTCACCTCCGACCACCGGGAGGCCCTGGAAAACGGGAAGAACGTCCTGGAGGGAATCTACAAGGTCAAGGAGATCTTAGGGGTGGAGCGGGTGATCATCGCCGTGGAGGACAACAAGCCCGACGTGATCCAGAAGCTCAAGGAAATCGCCGACAATAAAGAGCGGGACCCCAAGGACCAGGTCCGGGTGCTGGCTCTGAGGAGCCGCTACCCCCAGGGCGCGGAAAAAGTGCTGGTGCAGGCCTGCACCGGCCGGAAAGTCCCCGAGGGGAAGCTGCCCGCCGACGTGGGTTGCCTGGTGATGAACATCGGCTCGGTGTCCTTCCTGGCCAGCTACCTGCGCACCGGCATGCCCCTGACGAAAAAGCGGGTCACCGTGGACGGCTCCGCCGTGAGGGACCCGAAGAACGTCATCGTCCCCGTGGGCACCCCCATCCGGGATCTCATCGCCTTTTGCGGCGGCTACAAGGAGACCCCCAAAAAGCTTTTGATGGGCGGCCCCATGATGGGCCTGGCCCTGGTCAGCGACGAGCTGCCCATTTTAAAGCAGAACAACGCCATCCTGGCCTTCGCCCAGGGGGACGCCCTGCTCCGGGAGCCCACCGCCTGCATCCGCTGCGGCCGCTGCGTGGCGGCATGTCCCATGGGGCTGATGCCCACCAAGCTGGAGGAGGCCGCCGAGGCCGGGGACGGGGAAAAGCTCCGGTCCCTGCACGTGATGACCTGCATGGAGTGCGGCTGCTGCGCCTACTCCTGCCCCGCGGGGCGGCGGCTGGTACAGGCCATCCGCATGGGCAAATCATTGGTGAAAAAGGAAGGAGGGAAGAAGTAACATGGAAAAGCTCATCGTCTCCTCTTCCCCCCATCTGGGCGGGAAGAAAACCACCCAAAACATCATGCTGGACGTGATTATCGCCCTGAGCCCGGCCATGCTGGCCTCGGTTCTCTTCTTCGGGGTGAAGGCCGCGGCCCTGATCCTCACCTGCGTGGCCTCCTGCGTGGTCAGCGAGTACCTGTGCCGGCGGATCATGAAGCGGCCCCAGACCGTGGGGGACTTGAGCTGCGTGGTCACCGGGGTGCTGCTGGCGCTGAACCTCCCCGCCACCCTCCACCCCTTGATGGCCGTGTTCGGCAGCGTGGTGGCCATTGTGGTGGTCAAGCAGATGTTCGGGGGCATCGGCCAGAACTTTGTAAACCCGGCCCTGACCGCCCGGATCATCCTGATGAACTCCTTCCCCTCCGCCATGACCCACTGGGTGCAGCCCTTCGACTACGCCGCCGGGGCGGACGCGGTGACCACCGCCACCCCCCTGGGGATTTTGAAGGAGGGGGGCGGGGAGCTGCCCTCCTACCTGGACCTGTTTTTGGGGAACGTGGGCGGCTGCCTGGGGGAGACCTGCGCCCTGGCTTTGCTGCTGGGGGGCGTCTACCTGGTGGCCCGGCGGGTCATCTCTCCGGTGATTCCCCTGACCTATCTGGGCACCGTGGCGGTGCTGTCTTTCCTCTTCGGCCGGGACCCCCTGTTCGACCTGCTCTCCGGGGGCCTGCTGCTGGGGGCCATCTTCATGGCCACCGACTACACCACCAGCCCCCTGTACCTGTGGGCCCGGGTGGTCTTCGCCATTGGCTGCGGCTTTTTCACCGTGGTCATCCGGGAGTTCGGCTCTCTGCCGGAGGGCGTCTCCTACTCCATTCTGCTCATGAACATCCTGACGCCGCTGCTCGAGCGGGCCATCAAGCCCCGTCCCCTGGGGGCGCCTAAAAAGCAGCGGGGCAAAAAGCCGGAAGGAGGTGCCGGCGCGTGAAACTGGATTGGAAAGAAGTGGTAAAGCCCACCGCGGTGCTGTTTGTCATCTGCGCGGTGGTGTCGGCGGCCCTGGCGGGCACCAACCTGGTGACCAAGGACCGCATCGCCCAGCAGGCGGAAGAGACCGCCCAGCAGTCCCGGCAGATCGTCCTACCGGAAGCGGAGGAGTTTTCGGAGCAGGAGGGCTACTACACCGGCTCCGCAGGCGGCGAGACCGTGGGCTACGTCTTCGAGACCGAGGCTAAGGGCTACGGCGGCACGGTGAGCGTCATGACCGGCATCAGCGCGGAGGGCTCCGTCACGGGGGTGGTGATCCTCTCCCACGAGGAGACCCCGGGCCTGGGGGCCAACGCGGAGAAAGAGGAATTCCTCCAGCAGTACCAGCAGCCCGCCCCGGAGGGAGGGCTGTCCGTGGTGAAGTACCAGACCCCCCAGGAGGGCCAGGTGGAGGCCATCACCGGCGCCACCATCACCACCGCCGCGGTGACTGACGCGGTGAACGAAGCCATCGAACAATACTACGCCGTGAAGGGAGGGGCCTGAGCCATGGAAAAGAAGAAACACAGCCTGCTCCACGAGTTTACCAAGGGCATTGTGAAAGAGAACCCGGTGCTCCGGCTGGTGCTGGGCTGCTGCGCCACCCTGGCGGTGACCACCGCCGCCTCCAACGCCATCGGCATGGGGGCCGCCACCACCTTTGTGCTGGTGTGCTCCAACGGGGTCATCTCCCTTTTGCGCAAGGTCATCCCCGACAAGGTGCGCATCCCCGCCTTTATCACCGTCATCGCCGGGTTCGTCACGGTGGTGCAGCTGTTCATCCAGGCCTTCTCCCCCTCTCTGGACAAGGCCCTGGGGGTGTTCCTCCCCCTGATCGTGGTTAACTGCATCATCCTGGGCCGGGCGGAGATGTTCGCCAGCAAGAACAAGGTCCTGCCCTCCCTCATCGACGGCCTGGGCATGGGGGTGGGCTTTACCGCCGCCCTGCTGTGCATGGGCATCATCCGGGAGCTGCTGGGGGCCGGCACGGTGTTCGGCATCCCCATTCTCTCGGGCTTTATGGAGCCCATCATCATCTTCCTGCTGCCCCCGGGAGGCTTCTTCGTCTTCGGGATGCTGGTGGCCATCGCCGGGAAGCTGTCGGAGGAGGGCAAAGCCCCTGCCGGCACCGGCTGCGCCCACTGCCCCCTGGCGGCCTCCTGTTCTAAGGCGGCAGGGGAGAAGACCTGCTCTGGAAAGGAGGACGCTGAATAATGGACGCGCAAACCATCAAATCCCTGGTGGCCATTTTCCTGGCGGCCATCCTGACAGAAAACTATGTGCTCAACAAATTCCTGGGCATCTGCCCCTTTTTGGGGGTCTCTAAAAAGCTGGACACCGCCCTGGGCATGAGCTGCGCCGTCACCGTGGTGATGGTGATCTCCACCGCGGTGACCTGGCCCCTGTACACCTACCTGCTGGTGCCCAACGGCCTGGGGTACCTGCAGACCATCGTGTTCATCCTGGTCATCGCCGCCCTGGTGCAGCTGCTGGAGACAGCTCTGCGCAAGTATATGCCGCCTCTGTACAACGCCCTGGGCATCTACCTGCCCCTGATCACCACCAACTGCGCCGTGCTGGGGGTGACCATGCTGGTGCTGGAAAAGGGCGCCGCCGACCCCACCTTCGGCTACGTACAGTCTCTTACCAACGCCTTTGGTTCCGGCATCGGGTTCCTGGTGGCCATGCTCCTCTTCGCTGGGGTGCGGGAGCGCCTGGAGCGCTGCAACATCCCCAAGACCTTCCAGGGCCTGCCCATCACCCTGGTGGCCGCCTCTCTGGTGGCCGTCAGCTTCCTGGGCTTTAACGGCGTCGTGGACAACTTGCTGTAAGGGGGGACGGATATGGAAATTCTTGCTCCCATTCTCATTGTCAGCCTCATCGGCCTGCTGGCCGGGGTGATTCTGGCGGTGGCCTCCATCGTCATGGCCGTGCCCAAGGACGAGAAGGCGGAGGCCCTGGAAGAGGTGCTGCCCGGGGCCAACTGCGGCGCCTGCGGCTACTCCGGGTGCCCGGGCTACGCCGCCGCCATGGCCAAGGGCGAGGCAAGCCCAGGGCTGTGCTCCCCCGGCGGGGAGGCGGTGGCCAAGCAGTGCGCGGAGATCTTAGGCTCTGGCGACGTGGCGGTGGTGCGGAAAGTCGCCCTGGTGCACTGCCTGGGCAGCTGCGACAACACCGGGGACAAAATGGAGTACGACGGCATTCCCAGCTGCGCCGCGGCCCTGCCTTTGGCGGGAGGCGCCGCCAGCTGCCGCTTCGGCTGCCTGGGCCTGGGGGACTGCGTCCAGGCCTGCGAGTACGATGCCATCCGGGTGTGCAACGGCCTGGCCCAGGTGGATCCTGCCCAGTGCAAAGGCTGCTCCAAATGCGTGGCGGCCTGCCCCAAGGGGCTCATCTCCCTGGTGGAAGCAAAGCCCCAGGCGGTGGTGCGGTGCTCCAGCTGCGACAAGGCCAAGGGCACCATGGCGGTGTGCCAAGTGGGGTGCATCGGCTGCGGCAAGTGCATGCGCACCTGCCAGTTTGGGGCGGTTACCGTGGAGAACGGCCTGGCGAAGATTGACCCGGCCAAATGCACGGCCTGCGGCCAGTGCGTGGCCGCCTGCCCCCGGCATGTGATCACCCTGGAGCGATAGGGCAAAGCGAAAAAAGGTGAAAGTTTTTGGCCTTCTCGCCTGCCGGCTCGGGCGCTGGTCGCCGGTGGCGACCGTTCAGCGCCGGTCTCCGCTGCCGCTTCGGTCGGTCCTGGACGCGCCCCACCGGGGCGCAGGACCCGAACCGGGAGGTGAGACCGGCTGTTGGGCAACGCCCCACCGGGGCGTAACAGCCCTTTTACAAAAGGCTGCGGAGTTTGAGGCGGAGCCTCAAGGTCTTAAAGAGCGGCGCAGCCGCGAGAGAAGCGAGCCAGGGGTGGCGGCCGCACGCGCCCGCAGGGCGATAGGCCGCCGCCCCGCCCGGCCGCGCAGCTGAGCGGCGGGTTTTATGTAAGCCCACCCCCTGGCCTCGCCTCTCACCTTTTCCAGGCTTGGTGCTGCCCACGCCCTGGTCTCGTCTGCTGGTGGGGAAGTTATAAGAAACCCACCCCCTGCCCCCTCCCGTAAATTCACCGAGCGGTAATCGTTGGCTTTTTTGTACGGGAGGGGGAGAAAGTTATATAGTTTAATTCCAAAGGGGGAGACTTACGCCGTCTCGCCTGCCGGCTCGGTCGGTCGCTGGACGCGTGCCACCGGCACGCAGCGACCCCTTTGTGAACCCCTTTTAAGGGCGCCCTCTCAGTCACGACTACGTCGTGCCAGCGTCTCGCCTGCCGGTTCGGTCGGCCGCTGGGCAACGTGCCACCGGCACGTAGCGGCCCCCAAAGGGGGAGCCAAGTCTCGCCTCCCCCTTTGGGGGAGGTGTCATCGCTAGAAGCGATGACGGAGGGGGTGTCCTTTATAAGGGGGTTATCAAAGGGGGGAGACGGATGTCTCCCCCCCTTTGGAATGAGATTATAGAATAATAATCCCCCTCCCGCGCCACAAAGGGTACATATACCTTTTAGTTATGAGCGCGGGAGGGGGTAGGGGGTGGGCATATTTTAATCTACCAACACGCACGGCGAAAGCAGGAGCCGGGCACCATAAAACTTGCCCACCGCCAGGCGAGGTGGGGAGGGGATGGTAGGGGCTTGACGAATGGCGGGGTTTCTGGTATGATTGCTTTAATATTTTAGCGAGGTGAAGCGGATGATCGCCATCATCGACTACGGGGCGGGAAATTTGCAAAGCGTGGAGAAGGCCCTCCGGCACCTGGGGTGCCAGTGCCAGATCACCGCGGACCCAGGGGAGCTGGCCGCCGCCCAGGCCGCAGTGCTGCCTGGGGTGGGGGCCTTTGGGGACGCCATGGGCCAGCTGCGGGCCAGAGGGCTGGAGGAGCCCATCCGGCGGTTTGTGTCGTCGGGAAAGCCCTTCCTTGGCATCTGCCTGGGGCTGCAGATCTTGTTTGAGGAGAGCGAGGAGTCGCCCGGGGTGAAGGGCCTGGGGCTGCTCCGGGGGAGAGTGCTGCGGCTGCCCAAAGAGAGCGGGCTGAAGATTCCCCACATCGGGTGGAATTCCCTCTCCGTTGGCAAGCCCGGGGGGCTGTTCGCCGGGGTGGAGGGGGAGCCCTACGTGTACTTCGTCCACTCCTACTACCTGCGGGCGGAGGAGGATGTGGTCACCGCCACGGCGGAGTACGGGACCACCATCCACGCGGCGGTGCAGAAGGGGAACCTGCTGGCCTGCCAGTTCCACCCGGAGAAGAGCGGCCAGGTGGGGCTTTCGCTGCTGGAAAACTTCAAAGCCATGGCGGAAAGGGGCGGCTGACATGTACGCGAAACGGATCATCCCCTGCCTGGACCTGAAAAACGGCAGGGTGGTAAAGGGCACCAACTTCGTGGGGCTGCGGGACGCCGGGGACCCGGTGGAGTGCGCCATCGAGTACGACAGACAGGGAGCGGATGAGCTGGTGCTTCTGGACATCACCGCCTCCTCCGACGACAGGAACATCATGGTGGACATCGTCTCCCGGGTGGCGGAGAGCATCTTCATCCCCTTCACCGTGGGGGGCGGCATCCGCACGGTGGAGGACTTCACCCAGATCCTCCGGGCGGGAGCGGACAAGGTGTCCGTCAACTCCGCGGCCCTGAAAAACCCGGGGATCATCCGGGAGGCAGCGGAGAAGTTCGGCAGCCAGTGCGTGGTGGTGGCCATGGACGCTAAGCGCCGGCCGGAGGGGGGCTGGACCCTGTACTTAAACGGCGGCAGGATCGACACGGGCAAGGACGCCCTGGAGTGGGCCCGGGAGGCGGAGCGCCTGGGGGCCGGGGAGATCCTGCTCACCAGTATGGACTGCGACGGCACCAAAAACGGCTACGATCTGGAGCTGACCCGGGCGGTGTCCCAGGCGGTGGGCATCCCGGTGATCGCCTCCGGCGGGGCGGGGAAGCTGGAACACTTCTACGACGCCTTCGTGGACGGGGAAGCAGACGCGGTGCTGGCGGCGTCGCTCTTCCACTTTAAAGAGATCGCCATACCGGACTTGAAACAGTACCTGCGGGGGCGGGGCGTTTCCGTCCGGCTGGTATGAGGCCCCAGGGCATCCTGGTCTGCGGGCTAAACGGCGCGGGGAAGAGCACCCTGGGCCGGGCTTTGGCCCGGCGGCTGGGGTACTGGTTCGCCGACAGCGAGGACCTGTACTTTCCCAAACTTGACCCCCAGCACCCCTGGGCCGGGGCCAGGACCAGGGAGGAGGCGGTGGCGCTGCTCCTGGAGCAGGGGCGCCGCCGGCCAGACCTGGTGTTCGCCGCTGTGACGGGAAACTATGGCCCCCAGGCGGAGGCGCTGTTCCGCTGGGCCGTGCTGGTGGAGACGCCCCGGGAGCTGCGGCTTTCCCGGGTGCGCCAGCGGTCGTACCGGCGGTTCGGGGAGCGGATGGCCCCCGGCGGCGACCTGCACCAGGAGGAGGAAGGCTTCTTCCGCATGGTGGAGAGCCGGCCGGAGACCTTGGTGGAGGACTGGCTGGCCGCCGCCTCCCTGCCGGTGCTCCGGGTGGACGGGACCAGGCCGGTGGAGGAGACCGTGGAGCAGATCCTGGAGTGGATGAGGGAATCGCCGCCCAACCGGAAGGAGTAGGAACAGGGCTGCCTTCTCCTGCCGGGGGCCGCTTGCCACCGAAAGAGAACAGAGAGAAAAGAGCTGCCGGAGGGCGGCTCTTTTTTTGCTGGGGCGCGGGCGAAAAGGGCGGGGCGGTGTGGGGCGTCCCGCCGGGATGGGGTGTGCCCCTGACCCCGGGTGGCGCTTTGCCGCGAAGGGGCGGGGAGGCTGTGTGGGAGAAACAACAGCGCTTCCCTCTGCCGGAGGGGCGCTTCCCG